>NZ_CP155619.1:3744298-4056323 GCF_039697315.1 Pseudomonas abietaniphila
ACGCTCAGCCGCGTGCGCTGTCTTCCTCGCGCAGTCCGATCCAGCTAGGGGCCGAGTTGTACGGCGATGCCAGTCCAAGCAGCGATGTCGAAGTCATCAGCCTGATGCTGGCTATGCTGAAACTGGCAGATGTGCCTGACGTGCACATGGATCTGGGGCATGTCGGTATCTACCGTGGCCTGGCCCGTGCGGCCGGTTTGTCCGGTGAAGTCGAGCAACAGCTGTTTGATGCATTGCAGCGCAAGGCCATCGACGAGGTCGTTGCCTTGACCGAAAACCTGCCGGCGGACCTGGCAGCCATGCTGCGTGCGCTGGTCAATCTGTGCGGCGGCCGTGAGGTATTGACCGCTGCCCGTGATCGTCTGGTCAAGGCGCCAGCACCGGTCATTGACGCGCTGGATGACTTGCTGGAAATCGCCGAGCGGCTGTCGGCGCGTTTCCCTGATCTACCGTTGTACTTCGACCTCGGTGAGCTGCGCGGCTATCACTACCATACCGGTGTGGTGTTCGCGGTGTTCGTGCCGGGTGTCGGCCAGTCGATCGCCCAAGGTGGTCGTTACGATGACATCGGTGCCGACTTCGGTCGCGCGCGTCCGGCAACGGGCTTCTCCACCGATTTGAAAACCCTGGTCACGCTGGGGCGGGCGCAGATCGAGCTACCGTCTGGCGGTATCTGGATGCCTGACAGCACCGATGCGGCACTCTGGCAGAAAGTCTGCCAGCTGCGCGGCGAAGGTGAACGCGTGGTTCAGGCGTTGCCAGGCCAGTCGGTCTCGGCGGCGAAAGAAGCCGACTGCGATCGGCAATTGATTCAGCACGGCGAGCTTTGGCAGGTACTGCCGCTGGCCTCTTGAGTTTTCCAGTCGGCTGCAGCCGGCACCCAGTTTGCGTGAATGAGGACAAGTGTTATGGGTAAGAATGTCGTAGTCCTGGGCACCCAATGGGGTGATGAGGGCAAAGGCAAGATCGTTGATCTGCTGACCGAACATGCTACCGCGGTAGTTCGCTATCAAGGCGGTCACAACGCCGGTCACACCCTGGTGATCGATGGCGAGAAAACCGTTCTGCACCTGATTCCGTCCGGCGTGCTGCGCGAAGGCGTTCAGTGCCTGATCGGCAACGGCGTGGTCGTGGCGCCTGACGCACTCATGCGTGAAATCACCAAGCTGGAAGAGAAGGGTATTCCGGTGCGCGAGCGTCTGCGCATCAGCCCGTCCTGCCCGCTGATCCTGTCCTACCACGTTGCGCTGGACCAAGCGCGTGAAAAAGCCCGTGGCGAGCACAAGATCGGTACGACCGGTCGTGGCATCGGCCCGGCTTACGAAGACAAGGTTGCGCGTCGTGGCCTGCGCATCGGTGATCTGTTCCACCGTGAGCGCTTCGCCGCCAAGCTGGGCGAGTTGCTGGATTACCACAACTTCGTTCTGGTCAATTACTACAAAGAGCCGGCAATCGACTTCCAGAAAACACTCGACGAGTGCATGGAATACGCTGAGCTGCTCAAGCCGATGATGCTCGACGTCACCGCTGCACTGCACGAAATGCGTCGTGCTGGCAAAGACATCATGTTCGAAGGCGCACAGGGTTCGCTGCTCGACATCGACCACGGTACTTACCCGTACGTCACCAGCTCCAACACCACCGCTGGCGGCATCGCCACCGGTTCGGGTGTCGGCCCGATGTTCCTGGACTACATCCTGGGCATCACCAAGGCGTACACCACGCGCGTGGGTTCCGGCCCGTTCCCGACCGAGCTGTTTGACGACGTGGGTGCATTCCTGGCCAAGCGCGGTCATGAGTTCGGCGCGACTACCGGCCGTGCCCGTCGTTGCGGCTGGTTCGACGCTGTCATCTTGCGCCGTGCCATCGACGTCAACAGCATCTCGGGCATTTGCCTGACCAAGCTGGACGTGCTCGACGGTCTCGAAACCATCAACATCTGTGTGGGCTACAAGAACGCAGATGGCGCAGTCATCGACGCGCCGACCGATGCTGACAGCTACATCGGCCTGGAGCCCGTGTACGAGCAAATGCCTGGCTGGTCGGAATCGACACTCGGCGCCAAGACCCTGGAAGAGCTGCCAGCCAACGCGCGCGCTTACATCGCCCGTCTGGAAGAGCTGGTCGGTGCGCCGATCGACATTATTTCGACGGGCCCTGATCGCAACGAGACCATCGTTCTGCGTCACCCGTTCGCTTGATAAGTCATTGAAATAAAAACAAAGGGTCGCTCAGGCGGCCCTTTGTTTTGCCTGCGTGATCGTCCTCGCAATATCGGCACAACACTTGCTGTAAATACCGCCAGAAAAGATGCCATCACTTTAATGGCGTTTGTTGTGGGGGAATCTCCTGTGTCAGCTGTCCTTTCGCTTCTTCGCAGTCGCTTGCTGCGCCCCGTATTCATTGCGCTTGGTATTGCCCTTTTGGTGCAGGTCTTGGTGGCGGTCGCCCTTACCCGGAGCACTGTAACTGCGCTGGAGGCCGACCTCGCCGCACGACTTGGGGTAGATTCGCAACACTTGTCGGGGGAATTGGAGCAGGCGAGCCGTGACGTAACGTCGAGTCTCGACAGCCTTTCTCAAAACACCCGTCAACGTCTTAGCAGCGGATTGTCCGCCCGTCTGAAGGATGAGCAGAAGCAACTGCGCGCCACGCTGGAAAAAGATCTCAAAGACTCGGCTACCGATATGGCTGAGCTGCTCGCGGCGGTTGCCCCGCGCGCCATGTGGGATGGTGATACCCCGACGCTGTCCGAATTCGCGCGGCGTGCGCAGCGCAATCCCAATGTACTGTTCGTGGTTTATGACGATGCGCAGGGCGAGCATCTGACCCGCTACCTGAATCGTGAGAACGAATCGATCAAATCACTGCTGGCCAAGGGTGAGGGTGAGCGGGCCATGGATAAGGTGCTCAATGCCGCGCAGAAGGACCCTTCGGTCTACTACGTCGAAGCATCGATCAGCCCCAACGGTGTGGAGATCGGCAAGGTGCGCATGGGCGTATCGACCGCTACCGTCGAAGAAAACCTGGCGGCGCTGGACAAGCGTTTCACTGCGCTGATTGGCAGTGGCGAGCAGCTTGTCTCAGAGAGTCTGGGGGGCGCCGCCGCTGAGAGTTCCAGTGCCCTGCGGTCCCGTCTGACGACGGCGCAGACGGCGGCATCGGCGATGGCTACCAATACCAGTACGACCGTCCAGGATGCTGCAGCCACGCTGCGTTGGAGAATCGGCGTGGGCCTGGCGTTGGTCGGTCTGGGCGTATTGCTCGCGCTGGCCGTGGTGCTGGGTCGTCGCGTGGTCCTGCGGCTGCAGTTGCTCAATCGCGCGCTGGATGATCTGGCGGCGGGCGAGGGAGACTTGACCAAGCGCGTCAAACTTAACAGTAACGACGAAATCGGCGATATGGCGGCGGCGGTGAACCGATTCGTGGACAAGCTTCAACCGATCGTCCGTGAGGCGGGTGACGTTGCGCAGCAGACCGGTGTCGAGATCGGTGCCATGAGTAAACGCAACGCCGGTGCTGACGCAGCCGCGGAACTGCAGCGCGATGAGGTGGCAGCCAGTCTCCAGGCGTTGGCGCAAATGGCTGACGAAGCGCAGGCCGAGAGTCAGGCCATGCAGGCAGCGCTGCAGCAGGTGGTGGATATTCGTCAGGCGACGGATGAAAACACCCGCACCTCCAATCAAGTCGGTGGCTTGATCGAGGCGTTGGCCGGGCAGGTTGAAGCCGGCTCACAGGTCATTGAGCGCCTGGCGCAGCAGAGCCAGCAGATTGAAGTGGTGTTGGAGGTGATCCACGGCATTGCCGAGCAGACCAACCTCTTGGCGCTTAACGCAGCCATTGAGGCTGCGCGTGCGGGCGAGACGGGGCGTGGTTTTGCGGTGGTCGCCGATGAGGTGCGGGCGCTCGCCAGCAAGACGCAAAGTTCCACAGGGGATATTCAGGAGCACATTGCCAAGTTGCAGTCCGGCGCCAAGGAGGCCGTCGCGACCATCGGCCTGGCGGGGCGTCAGGCCAAGGAAGGGCTCGCGGTCTTGCGTGACAGCGCGCGTCTTCAGCAAACCGTGCAGGTGTCGGTTGAGCAGGTTCACGCAGCCATTGGATTGGCGACCCGCGCAGCTGAGCATCAGGCCAAGGGTGCTCAGGCCGTGAGAGGGCGCGTGGAGAATATCCATGCACAAGCCGAGAAGGCTGCGCAGGCGGTCGTTGAAACGACGGCAAGCGGGAAGACGCTGGATAGGCTTGCGGCGCAGTTGAAGGCGAGTCTGGGGCAGTTCCGGGCTTGATGCGGTTTTGACCGACCCTTTGCAGGCGTGAGCTTGATCGCGATCACGATACATCAGCCAGTGCTGCGCTCGCTGATGTAGGGCTATCGCGAGCAAGCACGCCTGCGGGCAATGCGTGCCTTGGCTCTGAGAATTCCAATCCCCGAAAAGCACAAAACCGAGCACTTGGCTCGGTTTCGTTTTGTTTGGTGCCCAGGAGAAGACTCGAACTTCCACGACCGTAAGGTCACCAGCACCTGAAGCTGGCGTGTCTACCAATTTCACCACCTGGGCATGGCGCTGATTTAATTAGATTTTTCATTTCAATGCAACACAAATTTGCGATTTTGTGAGGGCGATGAGAAATCTTCAGCGGGATGCAGACGCAGCGGGAGTTCGATAGGGAGGAGGAAGTGATCTACGCTCAGATCTGTTTTGTGGGGCGGTTGATTTTCAAACCCCAGAAAGCACAAAACCGAGCACTTGGCTCGGTTTCGTTAAATTGGTGCCCAGAAGAAGACTCGAACTTCCACGACCGTAAGGTCACCAGCACCTGAAGCTGGCGTGTCTACCAATTTCACCATCTGGGCAATTCGTTGATTTCAATCGACTAATTTTTCAAAAAGCCGTTTGATTTCAACTACAACGTGGCAGTGCCGTCGTTGTGGGGCGCATCTTACGGATGAGATTCGAGGCTGTAAACCCCCGTTGAGAAATTTTTTTTGAAATAGCGAAAAGCGACAGCAAACGCTGTCTTAGCGTTTCAATCTGGTATATGCCAAACTAATTGCATACAGATAAGGTGAACTCATTCCAATGGCCGATTGGCAGTCCCTCGATCCCGAGGCCGCTCGTGAAGCGGAAAAATACGAAAATCCCATCCCTAGCCGTGAGCTGATTCTGGCGCACCTCTCCGACCGTGGCTCGCCTGCTGCCCGTGAGGAGCTGGTGGAAGAGTTCGGTCTGACGACTGAAGATCAGATCGAAGCCCTTCGCCGCCGCTTGCGCGCGATGGAGCGTGATGCACAGCTGATCTACACCCGCCGAGGCACGTATGCGCCAGTGGACAAGCTCGACCTGATCCTTGGGCGCATCAGCGGCCATCGCGACGGTTTTGGCTTCCTGGTGCCGGACGACGGCTCAGACGACTTGTTCATGAGTCCCGCGCAGATGCGTCTGGTGTTCGATGGCGACCGCGCACTGGCGCGTGTTTCCGGTCTGGACCGTCGCGGTCGTCGTGAAGGCGTCATCGTCGAAGTCGTTTCTCGCGCCCATGAAACGGTCGTCGGACGCTATTTCGAAGAAAGTGGCATCGGCTTCGTTGTGCCGGACAATCCGAAAATCCAGCAGGAAGTGCTGGTCACGCCGGGTCGCAACGCCAGCGCCAAGGTCGGCCAGTTCGTCGAGGTGAAAATCACCCACTGGCCGACGCCGCGCTTCCAGCCTCAAGGTGACGTGGTCGAGGTCGTAGGCAACTACATGGCGCCGGGCATGGAAATCGATGTCGCGCTGCGCACTTACGATATTCCTCACGTCTGGCCTGAGGCGGTGCTTAAGGAAGCTGCCAAGCTCAAGCCGGAAGTGGAAGAGAAAGACAAGGAACATCGTGTCGATCTGCGCCACCTGCCGTTCGTGACAATCGACGGTGAAGACGCGCGCGACTTCGACGACGCGGTGTTTTGCGAAGCCAAGCCCGGGAAGCTGCGCTTGTTCTCCGGTGGCTGGAAGCTTTACGTGGCGATTGCCGACGTCTCCAGCTATGTGAAGATCGGTTCGGCGCTGGACGCCGAGTCTCAAGTGCGTGGCAACTCGGTGTATTTCCCTGAGCGCGTCGTGCCGATGCTGCCTGAGCAGTTGTCCAACGGCCTGTGCTCGTTGAACCCGCTGGTCGACCGTTTGGCGATGGTGTGCGAGATGACCATCTCCAAAACCGGCGAGATGACCGACTACGTGTTCTACGAAGCCGTCATTCATTCCCATGCCCGTTTGACCTACAACAAGGTCAGCTCGATTCTGGAGCATCCGAAATCCGCAGAAGCGAAACAGCTTCGCGGTGAATACGGCGAAGTGGTCCCGCACCTCAAGCAGCTGTACGCGCTGTACAAGGTGTTGCTGGGCGCCCGTCACGTGCGCGGCGCGATCGATTTCGAAACCCAGGAAACCCGGATCATCTTCGGCTCGGAGCGCAAGATTGCGGAAATCCGCCCGACGACGCGCAACGATGCTCACAAATTGATCGAAGAGTGCATGCTGGCTGCCAACGTGGCCACCGCCGAATTCCTCAAGAAGCACGAGATTCCAGCGCTGTACCGTGTTCACGATGGTCCGCCGCCGGAGCGTCTGGAAAAACTGCGCGCGTTCCTGGGCGAGTTGGGACTTTCCCTGCACAAGGGCAAAGACGGTCCGACGCCGAAGGACTATCAGGCGCTGCTGGAAACCATCAAGGACCGTCCGGATTACCACCTGATCCAGACCGTCATGCTGCGTTCGCTCAGTCAGGCGGTTTACAGCTCCGACAATAACGGTCACTTCGGTCTGAACTACGAGGCGTATACGCATTTCACCTCGCCGATTCGCCGTTACCCGGACTTGCTGACCCATCGCGCCATTCGCAGCGTAATCCGCTCCAAGCAGGACACGCCGCATGTCCGCCGTGCCGGCGCTGCGTCGATTCCGAAGGCGCGTATCTATCCGTACGACGAAGCCGTGCTCGAGCAGCTGGGCGAGCAGTGCTCCATGAGCGAGCGCCGTGCCGACGAGGCAACCCGCGACGTCACGAACTGGCTCAAGTGCGAGTTCATGAAGGACCGCGTGGGTGAGTCGTTCCCTGGCGTGATTACCGCCGTGACCGGTTTCGGCCTGTTCGTCGAGCTGACCGATATTTACGTCGAAGGTCTGGTTCACGTCACCGCTCTGCCGGGCGATTACTACCATTTCGATCCGGTCCATCACCGTCTGGCGGGCGAGCGCACCGGGCGCAGTTTCCGTCTGGGCGACACCGTGGAAGTGCGGGTCATGCGCGTCGATCTGGACGAGCGCAAGATCGACTTCGAGATGTCTGAAAAAACCACCAGCGCGCCGATCGGTCGCAAGCGCAAGGCCGCCGAGCCTGCTCCGGTGGAAAAAGAGAAAGACAAAGAGAAAGCGTCGGCCGCACGACCAAGCCGTCGTAGTGCGTCCAAAGAGCCTGTCGTCGAGGCGTATCGCCCAAGCGACGCGGCCGCCAAAAACGCCGAAGTTCGCAAAAGCCGCGAGATGAAGAAAGCCTTGTTGGCGGAAGCGAAGGGCGGTAGTAAGGCGACGTCGGGAAAGTCGTCCCGCAGTGACGCTGCGCCTGAAGGCAATTCCGGCAAACCGAGTAAGCACCGCAAGGGCCCGTCGAAGTCGGGCTCGGCTCCAGCTGCGAAGAGCGGCGGGGTGCGTAAACCTAAGGCGAAGTCATGAGTTCGTTGGAAAAAATCTACGGTGTTCACGCCGTAGAAGCGCTGTTGCGGCATCACCCGAAGCGGGTCAAGCAGATCTGGTTGGCGGAAGGGCGTAGCGATCCGCGCGTTCAGGTGCTGATCGATCTGGCTGCACAGAATCGCGTATCGGTCGGTCAGGCCGAGCGTCGTGAAATGGACGCTTGGGTTGAGGGCGTGCATCAGGGCGTGGTGGCGGATGTCAGTCCGAGCCAGGTCTGGGGCGAAGCGATGCTCGACGAGTTGCTCGACCGTACCGAAGGCGCGCCCTTGATTCTTGTGCTCGACGGCGTGACCGATCCACACAACCTCGGCGCTTGCCTGCGTACCGCCGATGCTGCCGGTGCGCTCGCCGTGATTGTGCCCAAGGACAAATCCGCCACGTTGACCCCCACCGTTCGGAAGGTGGCGTGTGGCGCTGCCGAAGTGATCCCGCTGGTGGCGGTGACCAACCTTGCGCGCACGCTGGAAAAACTCCAGCAGCGTGGTCTGTGGGTGGTCGGCACCGCTGGCGAGGCCGAGCAAGAGCTGTATCAGCAGGATTTGACCGGCCCGACCATCATGATCATGGGCGCGGAAGGCAAGGGCATGCGTCGCCTGACCCGTGAGCATTGCGATTACCTGGTCCGCCTGCCGATGGCGGGCAGTGTCAGCAGTCTCAACGTTTCGGTCGCTACCGGCGTGTGCCTGTTCGAAGCCATGCGGCAGCGCAGTGTGAAAGCAGCCGCCAAAAAGTAGGCCTGACTCAGTCTCTGTGGGAGCGAATTCATTCGCGATGCGGTATTTCAGTCGATGAAGCTTGTGTCGTCTGGGCAACTGTCTCGCGAATGAATTCGCTCCCACAGGTCCGTATTCATTCCGGATTGCGTTTTACAACTCCGCTGCTCAAATAATCACCAATTTCCTTGCGCCGTCTCTGGCCCTTCTCTACAATTGCGCCCCTTGCTGTCATGGCAGGCGCGCATGTGCCTGTCCCTGTGCAAGATAAACCAGTGTTATTCACTCCTTGTCTGACCGCTTTGGCGGCAGGCTACAACCCGTAAGGAGCATTCATGCGTCATTACGAAATCATCTTTCTGGTTCACCCGGACCAGAGCGAGCAAGTCGGCGGCATGGTTGAGCGTTACACCAAGCTGATCGAAGAAGACGGCGGCAAGATCCACCGTCTGGAAGATTGGGGCCGTCGTCAACTGGCCTACGCAATCAACAATGTTCACAAGGCTCACTACGTGATGCTGAACGTTGAGTGCACTGGCAAGGCTCTGGCCGAGCTGGAAGACAACTTCCGTTACAACGATGCCGTGATCCGTAACCTTGTCATCCGTCGCGACGAAGCCGTTACCGGCCAGTCCGAAATGCTCAAGGCTGAAGAGAACCGCAGTGAGCGCCGTGAGCGTCGCGACCGTCCTGAGCACTCCGACGCTGAAGGCGTTGACAGTGATGACAGCGACAACAGCGATAACGCTGACGAGTAATCCACGGACCTTTTGAGGAGCCTATTACATGGCACGTTTCTTCCGTCGTCGTAAATTCTGCCGCTTCACAGCTGAAAATGTGAAGGAGATCGATTACAAGGATCTCAACACCCTGAAAGCCTACGTATCCGAAACCGGCAAGATCGTTCCTAGCCGTATTACCGGTACCAAAGCTCGTTATCAGCGTCAGCTGGCTACCGCTATCAAGCGCGCCCGCTTCCTGGCCCTGCTGGCCTACACCGACAGCCACGGCCGCTGAGACCAGGTTTAGTCGACAAAAACGCAGTAAGGGATAGATCGCATGCGCGCCATCGCTGAATTCATCATGCGCGGCCGCGTGCAGGCCACTCTCGTAGTGGTGGGATGTGCGGCGTTGCCGCTGTTGTTCTGGTTGAGTGCTGCCGCAGGTTGCCTTGTGCTCCTGCGACGCGGGTTGAGCGACGCTTCGAGCGTACTCGCCTGGGCTCTGCTACCGGCTTTGGTCTGGTGGTATTTCGGTGATCCTCGCACCCTGATGGTGTTGCTGGGGTCATGGGGGTTGGCGGCCTTGTTGCGCGCCAGCGAGTCCTGGGTCCGCGTGCTGCTGGTCAGCGTAGCGGCTGGATTGTTGTACTCGGTGATTCTGGGGGCGGTTTTCCGCGAGCCCATCGAAGCCATGGCGGGGGAGTTGCAGAAACTCCTTCCACACGTCTTCGGTGATGTCTACCAACAGATGTCGGTAGAAGAGCGAGCGCGTCTGGGAGCATTGATTACACCGGTCCTCAATGGCCTGATTGCAGCGGTGTTGCAGATCGTCAGCGTGGTCTGCCTGATTCTTGGGCGGTACTGGCAGGCGCTGTTGTATAACCCGGGTGGTTTCGGGCGCGAATTTCGCAGCTTGAAGCTCCCGCGGGCACCGATGCTGGTGCTGCTGGTGTGCATGTTGGTTGCCCCGAATTTCGGTCCGCAACTGGCGATGTTGACACCGTTGTGCAGCGTGCCGCTCATGTTCGCGGGGCTGGCCCTGATTCACGGTCTGGTGGCTGCAAAGCGCCTGACACGGTTCTGGCTGGTGGGGTTGTACGTCACGTTGTTGCTGTTCATGCAGCTGATTTATCCGTTGCTGGTGGTGTTTGCCATTGTCGACAGCCTGATTGATTTTCGCGGCCGTCTGGCGTCGAAGGATGCCGATAACGGTTCTGCGAACGGTGAAGGTTAAAGTTAAGAGGTTATTACCAAATGGAACTCATCCTGCTGGAAAAAATCGCCAACCTGGGCAACCTGGGCGATAAAGTAAACGTTAAGGCTGGTTACGGCCGTAACTACCTGCTGCCTTTCGGCAAAGCCACCGCTGCAACCGCTGCCAACCTGGCTGCGTTTGAAGAGCGTCGCGCTGAGCTGGAAAAAGCCGCTGCCGAGAAGAAAGCTTCTGCTGAAACTCGCGCTGCTCAACTGGCTGAGCTGGAAGTGACTATCACTGCCACCGCTGGTGACGAAGGCAAGCTGTTTGGTTCGATCGGTACTCACGACATCGCTGACGCACTGACCGCCTCTGGCGTTGAAGTGGCCAAAGCTGAAGTTCGTCTGCCGAACGGCACCATCCGTAACGTTGGCGAATACGACGTTGCCGTGCACCTGCACAGCGATGTTGAAGCTACCGTTCGCGTAGTTGTGGTGGCTGCTTAAGCTGCTTGATTCCGGCGCTTCGGCGCTGGAATCCGACCGGTTGACGACGTGTTCGTCAGTCGGTCACCGAGGGGCGCGTTCCTGTTTATCAGGTCGTGCCCTTTGTCATTTCTGAGTATCCTGTTTCAAACCCCTTATTCCGTGTGGCCATGAACGATATTTCCGCTCCCGAGCAATACGACCTGCAAACCGCCGCCCTGAAGGTGCCGCCGCATTCCATCGAGGCCGAGCAGGCCGTACTCGGTGGTTTGATGCTGGACAACAACGCCTGGGAGCGTGTGCTGGATCAGGTTTCGGACGGTGATTTCTATCGTCATGACCACCGACTGATCTTCCGCGCCATTGCCAAACTGGCCGATCAGAACCTGCCCATCGACGTCGTGACCCTGTCCGAGCAACTGGACAAGGAGGGTCAGACCTCTCAAGTGGGCGGCCTGGGCTATCTGTCGGAGTTGGCGAAAAACATCCCGTCGGTGGCCAACATCAAGGCCTACGCCCAGATCGTGCGCCAGCGCGCGACCCTGCGGCAGCTGATCGGCATCAGTAACGAAATTGCCGACAGCGCGTTCAATCCGGAAGGACGAACCGCCGAAGAGATCCTCGACGAAGCTGAACGGCAGATCTTCCAGATTGCGGAAGCGCGCCCGAAGACCGGTGGGCCGGTGGGCGTCAACGATCTGTTGACCAAGGCCATCGACCGCATCGACACGCTCTTCAATCTCGGCGAGGGGATCACCGGTCTTTCCACCGGTTATACCGACCTGGACGAAAAGACCAGCGGTCTGCAGCCATCCGACTTGATCATCGTCGCGGGTCGTCCGTCGATGGGTAAGACCACCTTCGCGATGAACCTGGTCGAGAACGCGGTACTGCGCAGCGAGAAGGCGGTGTTGGTGTTCTCGCTGGAGATGCCAGGCGAATCGCTGATCATGCGTATGCTGTCTTCGCTCGGTCGTATCGACCAGACCAAGGTCCGTTCTGGTCAGCTGGACGATGATGACTGGCCGCGCCTGACCTCGGCGGTCAACCTGCTCAACGACCGCAAGCTGTTCATTGATGACACGGCCGGCATCAGCCCTTCTGAAATGCGCGCGCGGACCCGTCGTCTGGTGCGTGAGCACGGCGAGATCGGCCTGATCATGATCGACTACCTGCAGTTGATGCAGATTCCTGGCTCAAGCGGTGACAACCGGACCAACGAAATTTCCGAGATTTCCCGATCCCTGAAAGCGCTGGCCAAGGAATTCAACTGCCCTGTGGTCGCGTTGTCGCAGCTCAACCGTTCCCTGGAACAACGGCCCAACAAACGCCCGGTCAACTCCGACTTGCGGGAATCCGGAGCGATCGAGCAGGACGCCGACGTCATCATGTTCGTGTACCGGGACGAGGTGTATCACCCCGAGACCGAGCACAAGGGCATCGCTGAAATCATTATCGGTAAGCAGCGTAACGGCCCGATCGGCTTTATTCGTCTGGCGTTCATCGGTAAATACACCCGCTTCGAGAACCTCGCGCCGGGCAGTTACAACTTTGATGATGATGAGTAACAGACCGCGACTTTGATGCCCCTCGGTCCATTCGCGAGCAAGCTTGCCCCCACATTTTCTTAAACGTGCCGCGGTCTGACAGGCCCCGTTGTCCGCTTTGTGTGTTCAACTCGATCGTGCAGCTGGCTCAAAGGCTGCCGACTCGGTCCATCAGGTCATAGCACGTTTAAACAGATGTGGGAGCGAGCTTGCTCGCGAATAGGCCCGAAGGGCATCAAAGTCACAATCTCCCATATGGGGCCCGGCATCAAACTCAACTTCTCGGAATACTCAAAAAAACCTTCCCGACAAAACCCACTCCCGTAGTCGGAATTGATCAAAATTTGTGCTATATTCCGCGCCCGCGATTTTTCCAACGTGCAAACACGTAGGTCCTGACATGCAAGCAGCCAAGCCGTTATTTGACTATCCGAAGTACTGGGCCGAATGTTTCGGGCCAGCGCCTTTCCTGCCGATGAGCCGGGAAGAAATGGATCAGCTTGGCTGGGATTCCTGCGACATCATCATCGTGACCGGAGATGCGTACGTCGATCACCCGTCTTTCGGTATGGCGATCATTGGCCGGCTGCTGGAGTCGCAAGGCTTCCGCGTCGGGATCATTGCCCAGCCAGACTGGCGATCCAAAGACGACTTCATGAAGCTCGGTGAGCCGAATCTGTTCTTCGGCGTCGCGGCGGGCAACATGGACTCGATGATCAACCGCTACACCGCGGACAAGAAAATCCGCTCCGACGATGCGTATACGCCAGGCGGCATGGCGGGCAAGCGTCCGGATCGTGCGAGCCTGGTCTACAGCCAGCGCTGCAAGGAAGCCTACAAGCACGTGCCGATCGTTCTGGGTGGCATCGAAGCGTCGCTGCGCCGTATCGCGCACTACGACTACTGGCAGGACAAGGTTCGTAATTCGATTCTGATCGACGCCAGCGCCGATATCCTGCTGTACGGCAACGCCGAGCGCGCGATCGTCGAAGTGGCCAACCGCTTGTCCTGTGGCGAGACGATCGAAAGCATCACCGATGTGCGTGGCACGGCGTTCATTCGTCGTGACACGCCGGAGGGTTGGTACGAAGTCGATTCCACGCGTATCGATCGTCCGGGCAAGGTCGACAAGATCATCAACCCGTACGTCAACACTCAGGACACTGAAGCCTGCGCTATCGAGCAGGAAAAAGGCCCGGTCGAAGACCCGAACGAACCCAAGGTCGTGCAGATCCTGGCGAGCCCGCGCATGACTCGGGACAAGACCGTGATCCGCCTGCCGTCCATGGAAAAGGTGCGCAACGACCCCGTGCTGTATGCCCACGCCAACCGCGTGCTGCACCTGGAAACCAACCCGGGCAACGCTCGTGCGCTGGTTCAGAAGCATGGCGAAGTCGATGTCTGGTTCAATCCGCCGCCCATTCCGATGACCACTGAAGAAATGGACTACGTGTTCGGCATGCCGTACGCGCGTGTCCCGCATCCGGTGTATGGCAAGGAGAAGATTCCGGCCTACGACATGATTCGTTTCTCGGTGAACATCATGCGGGGCTGCTTCGGCGGCTGCACCTTCTGCTCGATCACCGAGCACGAAGGCCGGATCATCCAGAACCGTTCGCACGATTCGATCATCCGTGAAATCGAAGAGATTCGTGACAAGGTCCCAGGCTTCACCGGCGTGATTTCCGACCTCGGCGGGCCGACCGCGAACATGTATCGCATCGCCTGCAAGAGCCCGGAAATCGAATCCGCGTGCCGTAAGCCGTCCTGCGTATTCCCGGGTATTTGCCCGAACCTGAACACCGATCACTCGGCGCTGATTCAGTTGTACCGTAGCGCACGCGAACTGCCGGGTGTGAAGAAAATCCTGATCGCCTCCGGCCTGCGTTACGACCTCGCGGTCGAGTCGCCTGAGTACGTGAAAGAGCTGGTGACGCACCACGTTGGTGGTTACCTGAAGATCGCCCCGGAACACACCGAGGAAGGTCCGCTCAATCAAATGATGAAGCCGGGCATTGGCAGCTATGACAAGTTCAAGCGCATGTTCGAGAAGTACTCGAAAGAGGCCGGCAAAGAGCAGTACCTGATCCCTTACTTCATCGCAGCCCACCCCGGCACCACCGATGAAGACATGATGAACCTGGCGCTGTGGCTCAAGGGCAACGGTTTCCGGGCGGATCAGGTGCAGGCGTTCTATCCGTCTCCGATGGCCAGCGCGACTGCCATGTATCACTCCGGCAAGAACCCGCTGCGCAAGGTCACGTACAAGAGCGACTCGGTCACCATCGTCAAGAGCGAAGAGCAGCGCCGTCTGCACAAGGCGTTCCTGCGCTATCACGATCCGAAGGGCTGGCCGATGCTGCGTGAAGCCTTGGAGCGCATGGGCCGTTCCGATCTGATCGGTCCGGGTAAAAACCAGCTGATTCCGCTGCATCAGCCGGAAACAGACAGCTACCAGAGCGCACGTCGCAAGAACTCGACGCCGGCGGGCAGTCACAAGGTGGCCAAGACCACGAAGATCCTGACCCAGCACACCGGCTTGCCACCCCGCGCGACCGACGGCAGCAAGCCGTGGGACAAACGTGAAGAGGCCAAGGCCGCCGCAGCGGCCCGCAACAAACAGGCCGCGAAGGAACGCGCCGATGCGGCCAAGGGCGGCAAAGGCGGCAAGAAACCTTCGCGTCAGCCAGTGTTCCCGCGCTAAGCGCCACGACACAACAAAACGCCAGCTTTCGAGCTGGCGTTTTTGTTTTTACATCTTCACGTTTTCGCGGATGTTCCAGCCGAACTTGACCGGCCCGCCGTCCTTGCTGCCATCGGCCTTTTGTGGCTGATAGGCGACTTCGACCTTGCCAAAATTGAGGGTGATGTCCTCTTTGAGTGTTTCGTCACTGTTTCCCGCATCCGTTTGGTAGGAGGCCACCATCACTTCCTTGAGGGTGATGATCATGTATTCGACAGGGGCGCTACCCCCGGCCTTGCGCACTGTCAGAGTGGCTTCTGGATAATGTTTTCCGCTCGAGCAGGCCATCATCAAATTAGGCGAAGCCTTGTCCAAAGACTTCCTCAAACTCAAGTTCTGCATGCTCACCTTGCCTGCACCACCGCCGCCGCCTTGATGCATCGAGCCAGACTGCGCCATACCCCACTGCATCGTTTGAATGTCGATTTCATCCTTGTGGACGCTGTCCATCGACTCACCCTTGACGTCGCCCAACTTCAAAAACATATCGATAGCCATGAACACTCCCTGAAAAATAGTCGTCGACGAGTTGTCGTCGCGCACCTTTTCTCACCGGGAGGTCGATCGCAATACGTTAGCGACAGATTAAGACTGTTCATACGAAACAAAGAAAGTCTTCCTACAGCGTGAGGGTCATTGGCCGCCTAACCTCGCCCTCTCTCAGCCAAAACGAAGGGAGAACGGAATGGTCGGGATATCACTGCGGGATGGTTTCTCAGTGGCGCGAAGTCTGGCGATTGGCGGGAGTGCGTTGTCGGGGAATATTCGCACCATTGCAGTCGCCCTATATGAGGAGGTCATGGAGCCATGAGGCCTTTTGAGTCTTTAATATTTATGAGGCGTTATTTCCCTGTTTTTATCGGAGGAATACTTGCAGCGATCTGTTCATTTGCCATCACGTCAGTGTTGTATTTTGAAACGTTCCACAATGACGCCACATTCGAAAACAGCGTGATATATGGTTTTGCAGTGATGGTGGGCGCAACGGTGCTGATGTGTATGTGCCACTTCTTGTTGGTTTGGGGAAGGCCGAAATGGGTGTGGGGCGTCGTCGCGCTGTTTTTTGCGTGTCTGTCTCTGGTGTTGCCAATGATCGAACATCGTCCGAACAAGGTTATCTATTTTCTTGGGGTGCTCGTCCCACTGATCGGTTTGTCAGTTCTCAATTCAGATCGTCATCGAGAAATGAGAAAAATCCTGCTTCTTACTCGCTACAAGAGGAATCGTTTTCTGGGGATTCGCAGAGCCCGTCTACGCCGATTGAATGCCGAACAGTGCAAATAACCCCACCCGCCTCATTTCCGTGCGACCCTTGCACCATCCGCCGAAGCTGGCGCAATTTTGGTGCTGTGCTTAGCTGAGCGAGCACCCTCAACGCCGAAGGCGCCTGACTTGCCTGGATGGCATAAGTCTTGCGCGGTTCCGCTACCGTCCAGGCTCGCAGGAGGCACGCCGTGTCGATTCACATTGCCTTGCACCACGTCACTCATTATCGCTATGAACGCGCGGTAGAACTGGGTCCGCAGATTGTGCGCTTGCGTCCGGCGGCTCACAGCCGTACGCGTGTGTTGTCTTATTCGCTGAAGGTCCTGCCTGAGAATCACTTCATCAACTGGCAACAGGACCCGCAGGGTAATTACCTGGCGCGGTTGGTGTTTCCGGAAAAGACCGATGAGCTGCGTATCGAAGTCGATCTGGTCGCCGAAATGGCGGTGTTCAACCCGTTCGACTTTTTCCTCGAGCCGTACGCCGAGAAGATTCCTTTCACGTACGCGAAGGAAGAACACCACGAGCTGCTGCCTTATCTGGAGAAGCTGCCGTTGACGCCCAGGTTTCAGGCGTATCTGGACAGCATTGACCGCACGCCGATCCCGGCCATCGACTTTTTGGTGAACCTCAACCAGCGTCTGGCCAACGACATCGGTTACCTGATCCGCATGGAACCGGGTATCCAGACGCCGGAATTCACCCTTGAGAACGCTTCGGGTTCCTGCCGCGACTCGGCCTGGCTGCTGGTGCAGCTGCTGCGTCATCTGGGCTTGGCGGCGCGATTCGTGTCCGGCTACCTGATTCAGCTCAAGGCCGACGTCCAAGCCCTGGACGGCCCGTCCGGTACGGACGTTGACTTCACTGACCTTCACGCGTGGTGCGAGGTGTATCTGCCGGGCGCGGGTTGGGTGGGTCTGGACGCCACGTCCGGGCTGTTTGCCGGTGAAGGGCACATTCCGTTGGCGTGCAGCCCGGAGCCGTCGTCTGCAGCGCCGATCAGTGGCCTGGTCGAGCCGTGCGAAACAGAGTTCAGCCACGAAATGTCGGTGGAACGGATCTGGGAGGCGCCACGCGTCACTAAACCGTATACCGAAGCACAGTGGCTTGAGATTCAGGCCTTGGGCCGACAGATTGACACCGACCTGATTGCCCATGATGTGCGCCTGACCATGGGTGGCGAGCCGACGTTCGTGTCCATCGATGATCGTGACGGCGATGAGTGGAACACGGCCGCGTTGGGGCCGAAGAAGCGCAAGCTCTCCGCCGAGCTGTTCCAGCGCATGCGTTCGCATTACGCGCCACATGGCATCGTGCATTTCGGTCAGGGCAAGTGGTACCCGGGCGAGCAGTTGCCGCGCTGGTCGCTCAACTGCTTCTGGCGTCGCGATGGCGAACCGGTATGGCGCAACAATGCGCTGATCGCTGATGAAAACGAAGATTACGGCACCGACAGCGAAACAGCGGGTCGTTTCCTGCGCAGTGTCGCCGAGCGACTGAAACTGCCGGCGCGCTACGTGTTTCCCGCCTACGAAGACAATTTCTATTACTTGTGGCGCGAAGGTGCGCTGCCCAAGAACGTTACGGCCGAAGACTCGCGCCTGGGTGACGAGCTTGAGCGGGCGCGCCTGAGCAAAGTCTTCTCACAAGGGTTGGACACGGTCATCGGCCATGTTCTGCCATTGGCGCGTACTGCGGCCGATGATCGTTGGCAGAGCGGGCGCTGGTACCTGCGTGACGAGCACTGCCGCCTGGTGCCAGGTGATTCCCCGCTCGGTTATCGATTGCCGCTGGCCTCGCAGCCGTGGGTCAAAGCTGCCGAATATCCGTACATCCACCCGACCGACCACAACCAGAATTTCCCCGATCTGCCGGATCGTGATGAGGTTCAGGCCAAGCTGGACGGTTTGACCGAACAGGAAAATGCGGGTGCTGAGCGAGCGCCTGCCATCGACGAATCGGCCGATTGGCTGACGCGCACCGCGCTGGGTGCCGAAGTGCGCGGCGGCAGGTTGTACCTGTTCATGCCACCGTTGCAGTCGCTGGAGGCTTACCTTGAACTGGTGGCCGCGATCGAGTCGACCGCTGAAGAACTGCACTGTCCGGTCTTGTTGGAGGGCTACGAGCCGCCAAGCGATCCCCGTCTGGCCAACTTCCGCATCACGCCGGACCCAGGTGTGATCGAAGTCAACGTGCAGCCGTCCTCCAGCTGGGACGAGCTGGTCGAACGCACCGAGTTTCTCTACGAGCAGGCGCGGCTGACCCGGTTGACCACTGAAAAATTCATGATCGATGGACGCCATACAGGGACCGGAGGTGGCAACCACTTCGTGCTCGGCGGCGCCACGCCGGGCGACTCTCCGTTCCTGCGTCGGCCCGATCTGCTACGCAGTCTGCTCAGTTACTGGCACAACCATCCCTCGCTGTCATACCTTTTTTCCGGGCTGTTCATCGGTCCGACCTCGCAAGCGCCACGGGTCGACGAAGCCCGCAACGACTCCCTGTACGAGCTGGAAATCGCCTTCTCGCAAATGCCTGCACCCGGTGAGGCGTGCGCGCCGTGGCTGGTGGACCGTTTGCTGCGTAACCTGCTGATCGACGTCACGGGCAATACCCACCGCGCCGAGTTTTGCATCGACAAGCTGTACTCACCCGATGGCGCGACCGGTCGGCTGGGTCTGCTGGAGTTGCGCGCGTTTGAAATGCCGCCTCATGCCCGCATGAGCCTGGCACAGCAGTTATTGCTCCGTGCGTTGGTCGCGCGATTCTGGCGGGAGCCGTATGCACCGCCAAAACTCGCCCGTTGGGGCACCGAACTGCATGACCGTTTCATGCTCCCGCACTTCATCGAGCAGGATTTCGCCGACGTCATCGTCGAGCTCAACGCTGCGGGTTATCCGGTGCGTGCCGAGTGGTTCGCGGCGCATCTGGAGTTTCGCTTTCCGAAGGTCGGCGATTACGCGGTCAGCGGCATCGAGCTGGAACTGCGTCAGGCGCTGGAGCCTTGGCATGTGCTGGGTGAAGAAGGTGCCGCGGGTGGCGCGGTCCGCTACGTGGATTCGTCGCTGGAGCGTCTGCAGCTCAAGGTCACCGGGTTGCCGCCTCAACGCTACATGCTGACGTGCAACGGCATCCCCGTGCCGCTGCAACCGACGGGGCGCATTGGCGAGTTCGTCGCAGGCGTTCGTTATCGCGCCTGGCAGCCGTTCAACGCGTTGCAACCGACCATACCGGTTCACGCGCCGCTGGTGTTCGACATCCTTGATACCTGGATGCAGCGCTCATTGGGTGGCTGCGAGTATCATGTCGCGCATCCTGGTGGTCGCAACTATGAAACCCTGCCGGTGAACGCCAACGAAGCCGAAAGCCGGCGCCTGTCGCGGTTTTTCCGCCTCGGCCACAGCCCGGGCAAACTGGCCGTTCCCGCATTGACCATCAACGATGAAATGCCGATGACGCTGGACATGCGTCTGCATCGGTAAGGCCCGGACACATTGCCTGACGTCATGCGTCAGGCAATACGACCCAGAAAGCGGCCGCAGGGAAGCAAGCCACTGCGTGTCATGTTGTCTGCGCTACTCTAACCCCTGCGAAATCAAGCCCTATAGCTGTCTGCCGAGCCTTCCATGCCCGACCTGCTTGACCAATATCCGCTGAGTGCGGCGACTTATCACGAGATGCTCGACGCCAGCGGCGAGGTCCGGCCGCATTGGCTGCGCTTTTACGAGCATCTGCAGCGCAGTACGCCCGCGCAACTGATTCAGCGTCAAGCACTGCTGGCCCGGCAGATTCAGGAAAACGGTGTTACCTACAACGTCTATGCCGACCCCAAGGGCGCGGATCGTCCGTGGGAGCTGGACTTGCTGCCGCATTTGATCCCCGTCGAAGAATGGCAGCAGGTTGCCGCCGGCATCGCTCAGCGCGCCCGTCTGCTCAATGCGGTGCTGGCTGACCTTTATGGCCCGCAGAACCTGATCGCCGAGGGGCTGCTGCCGGCCGAACTTGTCTTTGGTCACAACAACTTTCTCTGGCCGTGCCAAGGCGTCACGCCGCCGGAAGGCACCTTTCTGCATGTGTATGCAGTGGACCTGGCGCGCACGCCAGACGGTCGCTGGTGGGTCACGGCAGACCGAACTCAGGCGCCGTCAGGTGCCGGTTACGCGCTGGAAAACCGCTTGATCGTGTCCCGGGCATTCCCGGAGCTGTACCGCGATCTGGAGGTGCAGCACCTGTCCGGATTTTTCCGTTCATTGCAGGAAACCCTGACGCGTCAGGCCCCTAGCAGTAACGAAGTGCCGCTGGTGGTACTGCTGACGCCGGGACGCTTCAACGAGAGTTATTTCGAACACCTCTACCTCGCGGGCCAGTTGGGTTATCCACTGGTCGAAGGCAGCGATCTGACCGTGCGCGATGCCACGGTGTACCTGAAAACACTCAGCGGCCTGCGCCGTGTTCACGCCATCATGCGTCGGCTGGATGATGATTTCTGTGACCCGCTGGAATTGCGCACCGATTCCGCGCTGGGTGTGCCGGGCTTGCTGGAAGCCGTCCGCCAGGGTCGGGTTCTAGTGGCCAACGCGCTGGGCAGTGGCGTGCTGGAATCACCTGGGTTACTGGGCTTTTTGCCGAAGATCAACCAGCACCTGTTTGGCGAAGAATTGATCCTCCCGTCTGTGGCGACCTGGTGGTGCGGCGAGCCGCCTGTCTTGGCCCAGGCACTGGAGAAGATGCCTGAGCTGCTGATCAAGCCGGCGTTTCCGTCCCAGAGTTTCGCGCCTGTGTTCGGCCGCGATCTCACTGAAGAGCAGCGCCAGGCGCTGGCCGCGCGTATGCAGGCCCGACCCTATGCGTACGTGGCTCAAGAGCTGGCGCAGCTGTCCCACGCGCCGGTGTGGCAGGGCGAGGAAGGGCAGTTGCAGCCTCGGGCGATCGGCATGCGCGTCTACGCCGTCGCGACCGACGATGGCTATCGCGTCCTGCCGGGTGGCCTGACCCGAGTGGCCGCCGATGCCGACGCCGACGTGGTGTCGATGCAGCGCGGCGGTGCGAGCAAGGACACCTGGATTCTCGGCGAACGCACGCTGGGCAGTGAGCCGTGGAAAGGCCGTCGTTCGCTGGGCGTGCACGATCTGATTCGCCGCGACCCGTACCTGCCGTCGCGCGTGGTGGAAAACCTGTTCTGGTTCGGTCGTTACTGCGAACGTTGCGACGACAGCGCGCGATTGCTGCGGATCATGCTGGCGCGCTATGTCGATGGCGATGATCCGCTGGCGCTGCAGGCCGCTATTGAACTGGGCGAACGCTTGAATCTGGTTCCCCGGGTAGATGAAGAGGACGAGGAAGGCTCTGCGCTGCATAAACGCTTGCTCGCGGCCCTGCTCGGTGACGATTGGCCGTTTAGCCTGCGTTCCAACCTGCAGCGCTTGCAGTGGGCGGCCTCCCAGGTGCGCGGCAAGCTGTCCCGCGAGAACTGGCAGGCGCTGGTGGAATTGCAGCGCGAAGCCACGAACCTGGAGACCGACGAACCTGACTTCGGCGAACTGCTGGATTTCCTCAACCGACTGGTGATGTCGCTGGCGGCGCTGTCAGGCTTTGCCCTCGACGACATGACGCGTGACGAAGGTTGGCGTTTCCTGATGATCGGTCGGCGTATCGAACGTTTGCAGTTCCTCAGCACGAGTCTGGCAGCGTTCCTGCGCAGCGATGCGGTGTTCGATCAGGACGCGCTGGACTGGCTGCTGGAACTGGGCAACAGCAGCATTACCTACCGCTCGCGCTATCTGGCCTTGCCACAGTTAATCCCGGTGCTCGATTTGCTGCTGCTGGATGACCAGAACCCACACGCGGTGCTGTTCCAGCTCAAGCTGGTGACGCGTTCGGTGAAGCGTCTGAACGAAGATTTCGGCGCACCGCAAGACCGCAGTCTGGCAGCGTTGACCCAACGCTTGGCCACGTTTGATCTGGGGTGTCTGGAGGAAGGTCTGTTCGGAGAAAGCAGCATCAAGGCTGCGCTGCATGGCCTGGCGGATTTGCTGCAAGCAATCGGCGAGGTCAGCGGTCAGGTGTCTGACCGCCTGGCCTTGCGCCATTTCGCCCATGTCGATGATGTCAGCCAGCGTACGGTGTCCGTCTGATGAACAGCGCTCATTACCAGATCCTTCATGACACCCATTACAAATACGACAGCCCGGTTTCGCTGGCGCAGCAACTCGCGCATCTTTGGCCGCGACGCAGCCCATGGCAGCGTTGCCTGGAACAGCATCTGGTGATCAGCCCGACGCCCACTACGCGCCGCGACGAACTGGACGTGTTCGGCAATCCGCTGACACGCCTGGCATTCGAACGCCCGCATGACGAATTGCAGGTCAATGCGCGTTTACGCATCGAAGTGCTGGAGCGTCCTGTGCTGGATTTCCAGCAGTCGGATGCGTGGGATCATGCCCGCAGCACGCTCACTTACAGCGCTTCGAAGATGTCTGCGGACATTCTCGATGCTTGCCGCTATCGCTTTGAATCGCCGTACGTGCATCTGAAGCAGTCGTTTGTCGACTTTTCGGCCAGTTGCTTCCCGGCGGGAAGGCCGATGCTGCTGTGTGCTCAGGCGTTGATGGAAAAGATTTTCGACGAGTTCACGTTCGATAGCGAAGCGACTCAAGTGGCGACGCCGTTGGTGGAAGTGCTGGAGACACGGCGTGGGGTCTGTCAGGACTTCGCGCACTTGATGCTCGCGTGCCTGCGATCACGTGGGCTGGCGGCGCGTTATGTGAGCGGTTATCTGCTGACCCAGCCGCCGCCGGGCCAACCCCGGCTGATTGGGGCGGATGCGTCGCATGCGTGGATATCAGTGTTTTGCCCGGTGCTGGGCTGGGTGGATTTCGATCCGACCAACAACATCCAGCCGGCGCTTGAGCACATCAGCCTGGCGTGGGGGAGGGACTTTTCCGATGTTTCTCCGCTACGCGGTGTGATTCTGGGCGGTGGCAATCATGATCCCGAAGTGCGGGTGACCGTGATGCCGATTGCGGGATAGGCGGGTGTCGTCCGCAGTGTAGGAGCGCGCTTGCCCGCGAAAGATGCATCCGGCAACGTAGATGTGTCGGATTTGAATACGCATCGCGGGCAAGCGCGGTCCTACAGGATGTTGCCCCGCCCGGACAGACTGTGCGGGTCAGGGAACCGCAATTCGGGTCATTCAGCTGGTTTTTCTTCGCTCTGCTGCTCGGCAGTCTCGCCTTCTACAGCCTCACCTTCTCCAGCCAGTGCTTCAGCCTTTTCAGCCTGTTTGCGCTGTGCTTTCTCTTCTTTCTTCTGCTCTTTAGCCAGATCGCGTTGACGTTTGGCAAAGGAATAGTTGGGTTTGGCCATGGGCAGTCCTCGAGGCAGACGATAAGTCTGGTCATTCTGCCTCAGAACGACGCTGACCCGGCGTTGTATTTTTCGCGCGCCGATTGTCCGTTCGAGCGCGGAGACAAAAATCGACGCGATAACGCTCCGCGTCAGGCCTTACGGTAGTCGCTATAGTCTTGGGCGGCGCTGTGGTAATTGCCGCTGGAACCGCAGGCGTAAGCGGCGAGCAAACTGCGAAAAAGGCTATTGAGTTGCATGAATATCGTCCTGATTGATGAGTGACAACGCCATCTTAGGAGGACACTGTATTGTCCGCTGCTTGATTGTCTCGATGGCCCTGATAGAGCCGACCCAGACATGTTTCATAATAAGCGGTTGATAAATTGTTTAAAGTTAGGGCACTCTTTGTATACAAAAACACCAAGAGCAACCCCATTCAGGAGACTCATCATGATTCGCAAGCTTGTTGTTGCATCCCTGCTGACGCTGGTCAGTGGGCATTTGTTGGCGGCTGAATGCTCGGTCGAGGTCGATTCAACCGACCAGATGACGTTCAGCACCAAAGCGATTGAGATCGACAAGAGCTGCAAGGAGTTCACGGTCAACCTGAAGCACTCCGGCAGCCTGCCGAAGAACGTCATGGGCCATAACCTGGTGATCAGCAAAGAAGCTGATATGCAGCCAATCGCCACCGACGGCCTGAGCGCCGGTATCGACAAGCAGTATTTGAAAGAGGGTGATGCGCGCATCATCGCTCACACCAAGATCATCGGCGCCGGTGAAACCGATTCGCTGAAGATCGACGTGTCGAAGCTGGACCCGGCGGAGAAGTACGGTTTCTTCTGCTCGTTCCCGGGCCACATCAGCATGATGAAAGGCGCGATCACGCTGAAGTGATGCAGGCCTTGTGCTGACTGACACCTGTAGGAGCGCGCTTGCCCGCGATAGATGCATCCGGCGACGTAGAGCCGTCGGATTCAACGACGCATCGCGGCAAACGCGCTCCTACCGTCTTACTGGCGTCCTTACGACGCCGTCATCTTGAAAATCCCCTGCGCGTTGCTGCTGTCGAAGTTCAGGTCGATGTTGCCGTTCTCCGGGTCGATCTTGCGCTGAATGAACTCGACGAACGAGCCCGGCACCTTGTGCGTTCTAACCACACCTTCGGCATCCAGCAGTTCGCGGTTCACGGTGCAGGCTTTGTAGGCCGTCTGCATGACGCGTCCAGAGCCTGACACCTCAATGCTGTCTTTCATCGGACGCTCGCGCCGAATCTGCTCCTCAACCGTGGCTTCCAGGTCTTCGACCCGGTCGGTCAGATGATTGAAGCTGTTGCCCTCGGTCGAGATCCACGCCATTTCCGCGCTTTCGCTGAGCAACTGACGGTAATCGTCTTCCCGCACGGCACCGTGCTGGCGGCCGAAGGCACGATACAGGCCCGGCAACAGCCGAGTGGCTTCTTCGAGGCTGCAATGACGGGTCGACTGCAGGCGCTTGAGAATGCTCATGTCTTCGTGGCTCAGCGGATCGCGGCTTGAACCAACGACACGGCTGACAGCGTTCTGAAATGCTTCGCTCAGGCGACCGGGATGCAGTTCGGACACAAAAAACTGGGCGATGTCTTCCGGCAGGTCCATCTGGCGATAGCCCCAACCGGTCATGTTCAGTTTGGTCAGCGGATACGTGCGTACATCCGTGAAGCCCAGCGGCTCCAACAGTCGGGAAAACGCCAGACGACCCCTTGGCAGCTCGCCGTTCTTTACCCAGTCCACCGTGCGGATTGCGCCGTGATCGAACACCACTTTACGACCGCTTTCATATTGCTCATCCACGTAGCGAAGCCCGTCGGGCACTGCTTCGACCAGCTTGTGGAACAGGCACAGGTTCAGCGCCTCGGCGAGCCACACACGATGAATCGCGTCGTCGCTCCAGGAAAAGTCGTGCAGTGCCTGAGGGACTTCCACACGGTGTTCGAGCCAGTCAGCAGCGGGCTGTCCGACAGTGGAAGCGACGAGAGAGAAGAGGCCTTGGAAAGCAGTCATGGATAGCGGCTCTGAGCGAGAAAGTCAGGACCCTATGTAAGCCTTGATGGCGAGTGCCATCAAGCGAAAAAAAACGACGGGTTCATTCCTTTTTCGAATGATCCGCCGCGCGCAAGCTTCAAGCGCCAAGCCGCAGGTCCTAAGCCTTACGCACCTTGCTGCTTGAAGCTTGCCGCTCGACGCTGCTTTTAGGGCGCGTACGGCAAATCGCGCTTGTGTTGGGTCTTGCGGTAGGTGTTGACGATGATGTCGAACGCTTCCTGACGCAGCGGCTCGCCATGCAGGAAGGCATCGATCTCGGCGTAGGTCACGCCGTGGGACG
Organism: Pseudomonas abietaniphila; assembly: GCF_039697315.1. Classification (NCBI taxonomy): domain Bacteria; kingdom Pseudomonadati; phylum Pseudomonadota; class Gammaproteobacteria; order Pseudomonadales; family Pseudomonadaceae; genus Pseudomonas; species Pseudomonas abietaniphila. The sequence continues at coordinate 3,770,411 of NZ_CP155619.1, forward strand.
CTTCGTCCGGTTTGCCCGGCATCAAATCTTCGAGGTCAGCAGTCGGAATTTTCTCGACCAGGTTCTCCGGCGCGCCGAAGTGGCGGGCGATGGCGCGCACCTGGTTTTTGACCAGACCGCTCAGCGGCGCCAGGTCGCAGGCGCCGTCGCCGAACTTGGTGAAAAAGCCCATGACCGCTTCCGCGGCGTGGTCGGTGCCGATCACCAGGCCGCCGCGAACGCCGGCGATGGTGTACTGCGCGACCATGCGCGTGCGCGCTTTGACGTTGCCTTTGACGAAATCCACGGCAGCCTCGGGCTGGCCTTCGAAGGCCTTCACCTGCTCGACCAGCGCCTTGACGGAGGGCGCGATGTCCACCGTGTGACGCTCGTCCGGGTTGATGAAATCAACCGAGGCGGTGGCTTCGTGCTCGTCGTGCTGAATGTGATACGGCAGGCGCACGGCGATGAACTGATAGGCGTTGTCACCGGTGCTTTCACGCAGTTCTTTGACGGCGCGCTGAGCCATCAGGCCCGCGGTCAACGAGTCGACGCCACCACTGATGCCCAGCACCAGCACTTTCAGGCGGGCGTTCTGCAGGCAGTCTTTGATGAACTGGACGCGGCGCGCGACTTCGGCTTCCAGTTCACCCTGGTTGGCGAACGGAGCCTGGACCTTGAGCTCCTTGGCGATCTCGAGCTGTACGGCTTGCATGATTTACTCCTTATGCAGAAGAAGAAAAATAGGCATGAAATAGTGTGTGATGGGTGCTCGAGTCAGGCTGGCACCTTGAATACGTGACGCAGGTAAGACACGAATTCGGGATCCTTGCACTGCGTCTTGCCCGGTTCGTCGGAAATCTTCGCCACAGGCTGGCCGGCACAGGCGGTCATTTTAAGCACGATGCTCATGGGCTCAATGCCCGGCACATCGGCGGTCAGGTTGGTCCCGATGCCGAAGCTGACGTTGATCCGACCGCGCAGTGCGCGAAATATTTCCAGCGCTTTGGGCAGGTTCAGGCCGTCGGAGAACACCAGGGTCTTGGTCATCGGATCGATCCCGAGCTTCTGGTAATGCCTGATGCACTTCTCGGCCCACTGCACAGGATCGCCTGAGTCATGGCGCAGACCGTCGAAGAGCTTGGCGAAGAACAGGTCGAAGTCGCCGAGGAACGCATCGGTGGTGATGCAGTCGGTCAACGCGATGCCGAGCAGGCCGCGGTATTCACGCACCCAGCAATCGAGCGCGGCGATCTGGCTGTCGATCAGGCGCGGGCCCAGTTGCTGATGCGCCATGATCCATTCGTGAGCCATGGTGCCAAGCGGCTTGAGGTCGAATTTGCGGGCCAGGTGCACGTTACTGGTGCCGACGAACTGACCGGGAAAGTCTTTCTTCAGCACCGAGACCACATCTTCCTGCACGGCGAAGGAAAAGCGCCGGCGGGTGCCGAAATCAGCCACCTTGAGTTCGGCCAGCTCATCGGGCGTGGCCGAGGCGGTCAGCCAGTCAAACTTGCGGTATAGCTGATCGCGCGCCTGAACCAGCAGGGTATTGGGGTTGCGGTAACGATTGCGCACTTCGCTGACGATGGCGAGGATCGGCACTTCGAACAGGATCACGTGCAGCCATGGGCCGGCGAGGCGGATGGTCAGTTCGTCGTTCTCGATGCTGGTGTGCACGTACCGGAGGTTGAAGCGGAACAGGCCGAGGAAGCGCAGGAAATCCGGCTTCATGAAGTTGATGCGTTCCAGAAAGCCGGTTTCCTCAACGCTCAGCGACAGATCGCAGAGCTGTTCGATCTGGTGGCGAATTTCCTTCAGATAAGGCCGCAGATCTTCACTGTTACGGCAGCGAAACTCCCATTCAACGTCGACGTTGGGGTAGTTGTGCAGCACAGCCTGCATCATGCTCAGCTTGTAGAGGTCGGTATCGAGCAGGTTCTGCACGATGCGATCCGCGAAAGCGCTCTCACTCATTGTGTCGCTCCAGCCAGCAGCGGCCGCCAGAGTGCGGCCCATGGAATTCAATTCGGTGTCGCATACAACCTTGTGGCAACGCCTGGTGTTGGCTCCAGGCCACTACGTCCGGTCTGTTATTGACGATGACGGACATAATGCCAGCGCAGAGCGGCTTGGGGCAGAAATGTTTGGTTGTATGGTTTTCCTGTAGGAGCGTGGCTTGTCCCGCGATCTGCCGGGAACCGGCAGCAAACCCATGCGAACCCGGCATATCAGGAAGACCTCATTTACCGGTTTTGCTGCCGCTACGCAGCAGATCGCGGGACAAGCCACGCTCCTACAGGTATCAGGTGAACGGGCCTCACTGCGGCGTAGGCTGGTCCAATTGCTCCAGCATCCACTCCACGAACACCCGAATCTTCGGCACTTCGGCCGCATGCTCCGGGTACGCCAGGTAGTACGCGTCGCGGCTGGGGAGCGCGTGTGGCCAGGGAATGATCAGCTTGCCGTCTGCCAGTTCTTCTTCAACCAGAAACCGTGGCAACAGCGCGACGCCGCAGCCAACCTGCGCGGCGCGGATGCACATGTAGAAGGTCTCGAAGCGCGGGCCGTGGTAGCTGTGTTCGGTCTGATAACCCTGATCCTCGAACCATTCATGCCAGGCCTGCGGGCGATGGGCGTTCTGCAGCAGGACGAGGTCGGCCAGTTGAGTCGGGTCGGTGAAGGGCTCGTCGGGCAGACTGCCCGGGGCGCAAACCGGGACCAGTTCCTCACTGAACAGCTTTACGCTTTCGGCGCCCGGTCGCGCGCCCTGGCCGAAGTAGAACGACATGTCGCAGCGGTTCTGCGCCAGATCGTCGCTTTCCTGTTCGTTGACGAGGTCCAGGTGTATGTGCGGATGACGCAGGCGCCAGCCTTTGAGGCGTGGGACCAGCCAGCGTGCGCCGAAGGTCGAAGGTGTGGACACACGCAGGACTTCGGTTTCGCCGCCGTAGGAGCGCAGGAAGTGCGTGGACATCTCCATCTGCGTGAGCACTTTGCGTACTTCGGCCAGATACAACGCACCGGCGGGCGTCAGTTGCAGGCGTCGGCGCACGCGTCTGAACAACAGGTGCTGGACCAGTTCTTCGAGCTGCGCCACTTGTTTGCTGACCGCACTTTGCGTGAGGTTCAGCTCTTCGGCGGCTCGGGTAAAACTCAGGTGCCGGGTCACCGCTTCGAAACATTGCAGCGCCGTGACGGAGGGCAAGTGGCGTTTGTTCAGCATATTCAGGCCTGTTAAGCGTCAGCATGAAAAAACGGAATGATATCTCGCTTAAACGTCGTTTGTTGCGCTGCGTAAGGCCAGCTATTACTACACGCTGAAGCTATCCCCATCCGCCAGCACCGAATTCCAGTATTCCGCATTCGCGTTTACGGTTCACCAGTACTCAGGAGAAATCATGCTTAACGATCTGCTATCCCGCCTCGGTGTCGACCCTGCCCTTTATCAGAAAGGCGACAAGCCTGTTCATACGCCGATCGACGGCAGCCAGGTCGCTTCGGTGAGTTGGGAAGGTGCCGCCGAAGTCGAGCAGCGCATCACCCGCGCCGAGCACGCGTTCGATGCCTGGCGCAAGGTGCCTGCGCCCCGTCGCGGTGAGCTGATTCGCCTGTTCGGTGAAGCCCTGCGCAAGCACAAGGCCGATCTGGGCGAACTGGTTTCCTGGGAAGCCGGCAAGATCACCCAGGAAGGTTTGGGTGAAGTGCAGGAAATGATCGACATCTGCGACTTCGCGGTCGGCCTGTCCCGTCAGATGTATGGCCTGACCATCGCCTCCGAGCGTCCGGGTCACCACATGCGTGAAACCTGGCACCCGCTGGGCGTGGTCGGTGTGATCAGCGCGTTCAACTTCCCGGTCGCTGTCTGGTCGTGGAACACCGCGCTGGCGCTGGTGTGCGGTAACTCCGTGATCTGGAAACCGTCCGAAAAGACCCCGCTGACCGCATTGGCCTGTCAGGCGTTGTTCGATCGCGTTGCGGCTGAATTCCCTGATGCGCCGCAGTTCCTGGCGCAGTGCATCGTCGGAGGTCGTGAAGCGGGCGAAGCGCTGGTAGACGACACCCGTGTTGCGCTGATCAGCGCCACCGGCAGCACGCGCATGGGCCGTGAAGTCGCACCGAAGATTGCTGCCCGTTTTGCTCGCAGCATCCTGGAACTGGGCGGCAACAACGCCATGATCCTGACCCCGAGCGCCGACCTGGACCTGGCCGTTCGCGCCGTCCTGTTCAGCGCCGTCGGCACGGCGGGTCAGCGTTGCACCACGCTGCGTCGTCTGATCGCCCACAAGTCGGTCAAGGCCGAGTTCGTCGAGCGCCTGAAAGCGGCGTACGCCAAGGTCCGTATCGGTCATCCGCTGGAAGGCAATCTGGTCGGTCCGCTGATCGACAAGCAAAGCTTCGAAAACATGCAGGAAGCGCTGGAGCAAGCCTTGAGCGAAGGCGGCAAGGTCTTCGGCGGCAAGCGTCAATTGGCGGACAAATTCCCGAACGCGTATTACGTTTCGCCTGCCATCGTTGAGATGCCTGAGCAGAGCGACGTGGTGCGCAGCGAAACCTTCGCGCCGATCCTGTACGTGGTCGGTTATGAAGACTTCAACGAAGCCGTGCGCCTGAACAATGACGTGCCACAAGGTCTGTCTTCGTGCATCTTCACCACCGACGTGCGTGAGGCCGAGCAGTTCATCTCCGCGCTGGGCAGTGACTGTGGCATCGCCAACGTCAACATTGGCCCGAGTGGTGCAGAGATCGGCGGCGCGTTCGGTGGCGAGAAGGAAACCGGTGGCGGTCGTGAGTCCGGTTCGGATTCGTGGAAAGGCTACATGCGTCGCCAGACCGCAACCGTGAACTACTCCCGCGAGTTGCCGCTGGCGCAAGGGATCACGTTTGATTGATTGAATCGCGGTAAGTAAACGTACCGCGTTGACACTATTCGCGAGCAAGCTCGCTCCCACAGGACTGTGAATACCTTCCGGACGTGTCCACCCTGTGGGAGCAAGCTGCTCCCACAGGACTGTGAATACCTTCCGGACGTGTCCACCCCGTGGGAGCAAGCTCGCCCCCACGGGAGCTGTGAACACTTTTTGGCGTGTTTATTCTGTGGGAGCGAGCTTGCTCGCGAAGGCGTCATAACGAACGACATCGGTATCTGGATTTTGATGATCGTGCCCACGCTCTGCGTGGGCATGCCTTGATGGACGCTCTGCGTCCGTTTTTGTATGACGCAGAGCGTCATGAACTGCGTTCCCACGCGGAGCATGGGAACGATCGGTAGACGTGTCTCTTTCCGAGGTTTTGCGATGCCGCTACGCGAAGAATGTCTGTGGGAAACGCTGACGCCGCAGAGGCCTGAGGCGCCAGCGTTGAAAGGGGAAGTGACCGTCGATGTGTGCGTGATCGGCGCAGGCATCACGGGGTTGTCGGCGGCAATTCATCTGCTTGAACAAGGCAAGACAGTCGCCATCGTCGAAGCTCACCGCACTGGGCAGGGCGGCTCGGGACGGAACGTGGGTCTGGTCAACGCCGGGCTGTGGATTCCGCCTGACGAGATCGAGGCCGGGTTCGGCGAAAAAGTCGGCAGTCAGCTCAACACCATGCTTGGCAACGCGCCTTCGCTGGTGTTCAGCCTGATCGAAAAGTACGGCATCGATTGCCAGGCGACCCGCAAGGGCACGCTGCACATGGCACACAACGCCAAGGGCGAAATCGACCTGCGCAGCCGTGAAGAACAATGGAAACGTCGCGGCGCTCCGATTGAGTTGCTCACCGGCAAGGCCTGCCAGGAGGCGACCGGCACGAAGGAAATCACTGCCGCCTTGCTCGACCATCGTGCCGGGACCATCAACCCGATGGCCTACACCAGCGGCCTCGCGGAAGCTGTCTCCCGTCTGGGCGGTCAACGTTTCGACCATTCGCCGGTCAAGCGCCTGGAGCGTCAGGGCCAGCGCTGGTGTGTGATCACCGAAAACGGATCGGTCATCGCTGATCAAGTGGTGATTGCCTCCAACGCCTACACCGAAGGTGAGTGGACTGACCTGCGTCGTAACTTCTTCCCCGGTTATTACTACCAGGTCGCCTCGGCGCCACTGACCGAAGACGCTGCGCAGCAAATTTTGCCCGGCGGCCAAGGCTCGTGGGACACCCGTCAGGTGCTGAGCAGCATTCGTCGAGATGCCGATGGCCGCTTGTTACTGGGCAGTCTGGGTAACGGTAACCAAAAGCCGACATGGTTCCTCAAAGCGTGGGCCGACCGTGTTCAGCAGCACTATTTTCCGTACCTGAAAAAGGTCGACTGGGAATGCACCTGGACCGGTTGCATCGCGTTTACGCCCGATCATCTGCTGCGCATGTTCGAGCCTGCACCGGGTTTGGTCGCGGTCACCGGTTACAACGGCCGTGGCAACACCACCGGCACGGTGGTCGGTAAAGCGTTTGCGGATTACCTGTGCAGCGGCGATGCGTCTGTTCTGCCGATTCCCTTCGCCAGCATGCAGCCGCTCTCGGCCATCGGTTTAAGAAGCTCTTTATATGAGGCTGGCTTTTCGCTATACCATGCGGGGCAATGCCTCAGAATTGTCATCTGAGGCGAAATATCTGTGGTAAAACGACGCTTTTTCGCGCATCCACTAACCTGAAATGGTGCGTCCCGTAGCGGTCTCGCACCGACGGTGTGCAGTTCGGTGACGCAGGCTGTAACAACAGGGTTGTACAGGTCAGGCTGGCGTGGTTGCGCGGTTAAATGTGGAGGGTTGCTCTTTAAAAGTCGCAAGGTTGCACCTTGCGCGGTTTAGACGGTTGCACGCCCGATTAAAAAGGGCCAGAAACAGTCGAATAACAACAAAACGACGACTTTTTTCAGAATAAAAAACCGATGGCACGCCACTTGCTCACAGCAACTCTGTGGTCGCAGTGCTAATTAAAAAACCTAGGAGCACCAACTCATGTCGCAGACGTTTTACAGGAAAGGCTTTCTGGCACTCGCAGTCGCTACTGCAATGGGTGCGGCTACTTTTGCGCAGGCTGACATCAAGATCGGCGTTTCCGGTCCAATGACCGGTGCCAACGCTTCGTTTGGCAAACAGTTCTGGGAGGGCGCGCAAGCTGCGGCTGCAGCCATCAACGCCAAGGGCGGCGTCAATGGTGAGAAGATCGCCCTGACTCAGTACGACGACGCTTGTGAGCCAAAGCAGGCCGTCGCTGTCGCGAACAAAGCGGCCGCTGACAAAATGGTCGGCATCGTGGGTCACTTCTGCTCTTCTTCGACCATTCCTGCTTCGGAAGTCTATGACGAAGCCGGCATCATCGCGATCACCCCTGCGTCCACCAACCCGAACGTTACCGAGCGTGGTTTGAGCGCTATGTTCCGTATGTGCGGTCGTGACGATCAGCAAGGCATCGTTGCCGGCGACTACATCGTCGACGTGCTCAAGGGCAAGAAAGTCGCGGTCATCAATGACAAAGACACTTATGGCAAAGGCCTGGCAGACGCTACCGCCAAGCAACTGACCGCTCGCGGCGTGAAGCCTGTACTGGAAGAAGGTCTGACCCGTGGCGAGAAAGACTTCAGCGCCCTGGTCACCAAGATCCGCGGCACAGGTGCCGACGTCGTTTACTTCGGTGGCCTGCACCCGGAAGCCGGTCCTCTGGTCCGCCAAATGCGTGAACAGGGCCTGAAAGATGTCAAGTTTGTCTCCGATGACGGTGTTGTCACCGACGAACTGGTCACCACTGCTGGCGGTGCCCAGTATGTTGATGGCGTCTACATGACGTTCGGCGCGGACCCGCGTCTGCTGCCTGACAGCAAGGCCGTGGTTGAAGAATTCCGTAAGAAAGGCTACGAGCCTGAAGGCTACACCCTCTACTCCTACGCTTCTGTACAGACCCTGGCTGCTGCATTCGCGGGCGCCAAGTCTACCAAGGGTGAGGATGCCGCCAAGTGGCTGAAGGCTCATCCCGTGGAAACGGTGATGGGTAAGAAAGAGTTCACCACCAAAGGCGACCTGAAGGTGTCCGACTACGTGGTTTACCAGTGGGACAAAGACGGCAAATATCACCAGCTCGAAAAGCAGAAGTGAGTTGAGCGCTTAGTCGGAAGCGTCGTGTCGCGGGCTTGGAACCTCGACACGACGCTGTCCGGTAATCGGTGCTGCCTTTGGGCAGCCCCGGATTTCTTCTGTTGCCATCGTGCCCGTCCCGCTATCTCTCACGAGGAGATACCCGGCACGCGCCAGGTTGGCCTTTCAAGTTCGTGAGCGTGCGTGATGGATGGTATTTTCCTGCAGCAAATGGTCAACGGCCTGACCCTCGGTTCGGTCTACGGCCTGATCGCCATCGGTTACACGATGGTTTACGGCATCATCGGCATGATCAACTTCGCCCACGGCGACGTGTACATGATCTCCGCCTACCTTGCAGCCATCGGCCTTGCCGTGCTGTCCTTCTTCGGTATCGAGTCGTTCCCTTTCCTGATTCTCGGCACGCTGATCTTCACCATTGTGGTGACCGGTGTGTACGGTTTCGTCATCGAGCGCGTGGCTTACAAGCCGCTGCGTAACTCGACCCGCCTGGCGCCGCTGATCAGCGCCATCGGTATTTCCCTGATCTTGCAGAACTACGCACAGATCGCCCAGGGCCCACGCCAACAAGGCGTTCCGACCCTGCTCGAAGGCGCCATGCGCTTCGAGGTCGGCAGCGGTTTCGTACAGATCACGTACACCAAGATCTTCATCCTGATTGCCGCGTTCATCGGCATGGGCGTGCTGACCTACATCATCAAGTACACCAAGCTGGGTCGCATGTGCCGCGCCACCCAACAGGACCGCAAGATGGCGTCGATCCTGGGTATCAACACCGACCGGATCATCTCCTACGTATTCGTCATCGGTGCAGCCATGGCGGCTTTGGCCGGCGTGCTGATCACCATGAACTACGGCACCTTCGACTTCTTCGCCGGGTTCGTCATCGGTATCAAGGCCTTCACCGCAGCGGTGCTCGGTGGTATCGGCTCGTTGCCGGGCGCGATGCTCGGTGGATTGATCCTGGGGGTTGCCGAGTCGCAATTCTCCGGTCTGATCAACTCCGACTACAAAGACGTGTTCAGTTTCGGCCTGCTGGTAGTGATTCTGATCTTCCGTCCTCAAGGCCTGCTGGGTCGCCCACTCGTGGCGAAGGTATAACCATGTCTGCTCCTGTCAAACCCATCGATATCAAACAAAGTCTGATCGACGCGGTCGTTGCCGGCCTCCTGGCGCTCATCGTGTTTGGCCCGATCGTCGGCATCGTGCTCGACGGCTACGGCTTCAACATGCAACCGGGTCGTGTTGCCGCACTGGTCGGCGTCGTCGTCGTCGGGCGCTTTTTCATGAGCCTGTTTCTGCAGACGCCAAAAGGTCTGGCCATCGCGCAGAGTTTCGAAACCACGGGTTCTGGCGTGCATGTACTGCCACCGGGTTACAAGACCCGACTGCGTTTCGTCATTCCGCTGATGATCCTGATCGCCCTGATCTTCCCGGTGTTCGCCGACAAGTACGTGCTGACCGTGGTCATCCTCGGCCTGATCTACGTGTTACTGGGCCTGGGCCTGAACATCGTGGTCGGCCTGGCCGGTCTGCTCGACCTGGGTTACGTGGCGTTCTACGCCATAGGCGCATACGGTCTGGCGCTGGGTTATCAGTATCTGGGGCTGGGCTTCTGGTCGGCATTGCCGCTGGCGGCCATTGCGGCGGCGTTCGCCGGTTGCATCCTCGGCTTCCCGGTCCTGCGCATGCACGGCGACTATCTGGCCATCGTGACCCTGGGTTTCGGTGAAATCATTCGTCTGGTGTTGAACAACTGGCTGTCCTTCACCGGCGGGCCAAACGGCGTGCCGGTGCCTTCGCCAACGTTCTTCGGCCTGGAGTTCGGGCGTCGGGCCAAAGATGACGGCATTCCGATCCATGAATACTTCGGCTTCGAATACAACCCGGACCTGAAATTCATCTTCATCTACGCCGTGCTGTTCCTGGTCGTGCTGGCCGTGCTGTACGTCAAGCACCGCTTGACCCGCATGCCGGTCGGCCGCGCGTGGGAAGCCTTGCGTGAAGACGAGATCGCCTGCCGTTCCATGGGCCTGAACCACGTGCTGGTCAAGCTCTCGGCGTTCACCATCGGTGCCTCGACCGCAGGTCTGGCCGGTGTGTTCTTCGCCAGCTATCAAGGCTTCGTCAACCCGACCTCGTTCACCTTCTTCGAGTCGGCGCTGATCCTGGCGATCGTCGTGCTCGGCGGCATGGGCTCGACCGTCGGTGTGGTGATCGCCGCGTTCGTGTTGACCGTTGCGCCCGAGATGCTGCGCAGTTTCGCCGAGTACCGCGTGTTGCTGTTCGGCATCCTGATGGTGCTGATGATGATCTGGCGCCCACGTGGCCTGATCCGCATCAGCCGTACCGGCGTACAACCACGCAAAGGCGTGCTGGCTAAAGTGGAGGGCGCGTGATGAGCGACGAAATCGTTCTTTCCGTCGAGAACCTGATGATGCACTTCGGTGGCATCAAGGCCCTCAGCGACGTGAGCCTGGAGGTGCGCCGCAACTCGATCTTCGCCCTTATCGGCCCCAACGGCGCCGGCAAGACCACCGTGTTCAACTGCCTGACTGGCTTCTACAAAGCCACAGGCGGGCGTATCGAACTCAACGCACGCGGCAAGAAGACCAACGTCATCCAGTTGCTCGGCGAGCAATTTCGCGCCAGCGACTTCGTGTCGCCCAAGCGTTTCGGCAGCCGCCTGTTCTACAAAATGTTCGGCGGCACGCACCTGGTGAACCGCGCGGGTCTGGCGCGTACGTTCCAGAACATTCGCCTGTTCAAGGAAATGTCGGTCGTCGAGAACCTGCTCGTGGCCCAGCACATGTGGGTCAACCGCAACATGATCGCCGGCATCCTCAACACCAAGGGGTATCGCAAGGCCGAAGAAGATGCCATGAACACGGCCTTCTACTGGCTGGAAGTGGTCGATCTGGTGGACTGCGCCAACCGTCTGGCGGGTGAGCTTTCCTACGGCCAGCAGCGCCGTCTGGAAATCGCCCGCGCCATGTGCACGCGTCCACAGGTAATCTGCCTGGACGAACCGGCCGCAGGCCTCAACCCACAGGAAACCGAAGCGCTGAGCGGCATGATTCGCCACCTGCGTGACGACCACGACATGACGATCGTGCTGATCGAGCACGACATGGGCATGGTCATGGGCATTTCCGACGATATCGTTGTGCTCGACCACGGCAACGTAATCGCCAAGGGCAAGCCGGAGCAGATCCGCAACGATCCGAAGGTGATTGCGGCGTATCTGGGTGCTGATGAAGAGGAGTTGGTATGAGTAAGCCGATCCTCGAACTGAAAGAGATCGACGTGTACTACGGGCCGATTCAGGCCCTGAAAAAAGTCTCGATGCACATTGATGAAGGCGAAACCGTCAGCCTGATCGGCTCCAACGGCGCGGGCAAGTCCACGCTGCTGATGTCGATCTTCGGTCAGCCGCGCGCTGCCAGCGGCCAGATCATTTATCAGGGCACTGACATCACGCACAAGTCCTCGCACTACATTGCGTCCAACGGCATTGCGCAGTCGCCGGAAGGTCGTCGTGTGTTCCCCGACATGTCGGTGGAAGAAAACCTGATGATGGGCACGATCCCGATTGGGGATAAGTACGCGAGCGAGGACATGCAACGCATGTTCGAGCTGTTTCCGCGCCTCAAGGAGCGTCGCAATCAGCGCGCAATGACGATGTCCGGCGGCGAGCAGCAGATGCTGGCCATCGCGCGCGCGCTGATGAGCCGTCCGAAGTTGCTGCTGCTGGACGAGCCGAGCCTTGGCCTGGCGCCGATCATCGTGAAGCAGATTTTCTCGACGTTGCGTGAGCTGGCGCGGACCGGGATGACGATCTTCCTGGTCGAGCAGAACGCGAACCATGCCTTGAAGTTGTCTGACCGCGCCTACGTGATGGTGAACGGAGAGATTCGTCTGACAGGTACGGGTAAAGAGCTGCTGACCAACGAGGAAGTCAGGAACGCGTATCTGGGCGGGCATTGAGTTCTTTCGTGGTCTCGTAGCAGCAGACGCCCTGGATGGAGACATCTCGGGCGTTTTTGTTTGGGTCTCGGTTGGGCGCTGATTTCGGATGTATATCCATTGTCTCGGGTGGCGCGAATTCACCTTTTCGCCCCTCGGCGACTCACTTTCGAAAAGCGCGAAAGTAAGCAAAGCGCTCTTGCTCCTGGCTTGGCCCGACTTCGTCGGGTTCCCTCAGCTCCGGCGATGCTCCGTGGGCCCGCCGCCATCCGCCATCCATGGCGGGGGGCGGCTCTCGCGGCATCCATGCCGCTCGGCCCACGAAGCACCGCCTGCGTTCGGCCTGCACCCAAGTCGCGATTTGTGTCGCCTGATCCGTCGCGTTCGAAGATCAAAAAGCCAAAGCAAGAGCCGTGCTGCTATAGATGAAAACGCCAATTGTGGAAAACAATTTTGAAGAGCTACCAAAGCGCGACAGTTAGCCGCTGCAAATGGTTGTTTTGTCACGGTTTTGACTTGTTCAGTTTTACTGTGGGCCTGGCTGTGAATAAGTTGGTAGTAGCTGGCTGGAGGCCTTTGTTTACGTGGCCTGTGGCGCGCTGTTCATTATTTGATCAGTGAGTTCGGCTGTTATTTTCGAGTGTTTTGTCAACGATCTTCAGCCTGGTTTTTTATACAGTTTTTGCAGTGTCCAGGCCTGTGGATAACTCTGTGTGCAACCGTTGGAAAGACCTCCGCAGATAGCGCAATCCCTAGGGTGTACAGCGGGATCCTGTCCAACTGTGCAGGTCCTGAGTGAATTGCGTTGCAGATACGTTTCAGCGGGTCAAGTAAAAATGCCGTCTCGCATACCCACAGGCCCCGTATGGCGCGGCTTGTGCGTATCTGAGTTGCCCCCAGAGATTGTGGGTCTGGCTGTGGATAACGTGGGCAAAACTGCTTGCAGGCCAGATAGCACAAGGCCTTGCTGCTTTTGGTCGTTTTTTGTACAGCGTGGAGGTTGTATGACGATCTTCACTGCAGGCTTGATCCCGACCCATCTGCGCGGGCATTCTCCAGAGCTTTCCTACACGCAACGCAGGTTGCGTTCACTCGATGCTTATCTGATAAGCCCGCAACCTTTAGTCAGGAGAACGACATGACATCTACCGTGTTCATTACCGGTGCCACTTCCGGGTTTGGCGAAGCCTGTGCAAGACGTTTCGCGGAGGCGGGTTGGTCGCTGGTGCTGACCGGTCGCCGTGAAGACCGCCTGCAGGCGCTGAGCGCCGAATTGTCGAAGCAGACCAAGGTTCACACCCTCACGCTGGACGTGCGTGATCGCGTGGCCATGGAGAAGGCTATCGACGGTCTGCCGGCAGAATTCGCCAAGATTCGCGGTTTGATCAACAACGCCGGCCTGGCGCTGGGGATCGATCCGGCACCCAAGTGCGATCTGGACGACTGGGACACCATGATCGACACCAACGTCAAAGGGCTGGTTTACACCACGCGTTTGCTGCTCTCGCGCCTGATTGCCTACGGCCGTGGCGCCAGCATCGTCAACCTGGGTTCGGTCGCGGGCAACTATCCGTATCCGGGCGGTAACGTGTATGGCGGCACCAAGGCGTTTGTCGGTCAGTTCTCGCTGAACCTGCGCAACGATCTGATCGGGACTGGCGTGCGCGTGACCAACCTTGAGCCCGGCCTGTGTGAAAGCGAGTTCTCGCTGGTGCGTTTTGGCGGTGACCAGGCCAAGTACGACGCCACCTACGCGGGCGCCGAGCCGATCCAGCCGCAGGACATTGCCGACACGATCTTCTGGATCATGAACACCCCGGCGCACGTTAACGTGAACAACCTGGAGCTGATGCCGGTGAGCCAGACCTGGGCGGGTTTTGCGATTGATCGCAGTCGGGGTGAGACGAAGTAAGGACGCGCTTCTGCCCGGAGGGCGTAGCAAGCTGCGCTACGCCCTCCGGGCAGAATCAAAAGCGCCAATATTGATCAGGCTTTGAAATATTCAGCCAGACCGATATAGCAGGTCGCCAGGTGATAAGGCGTGGTCGACGGCATGTCGCTGCGGCTGATCCGGCCTTGAACATCCAGGCATTCGTTCCAGCCGGTCGGGTGCAGAAAGCGTTGCTGTAAAGCATTCAGCTGGCGCGCCAGCAGTTCTTCACTGTCAGGGCGCAGCGTCAACGCTCTCAGGTATTCGGCCTGTGCCCAGATGCGCTGGGTGCCGTCTTTCACCGACCCGTCCACGTCCAGCATCGCAGCGACAGCGCCGGTGGTTGGGTCCACACCTTGTGCCTGCGCATGAGCAAAGGCCGTGGTCAGTGAGCGATGCAGCGGCGTGCCGCACAGGTGCTCGGACGACTCCAGCAGATAAAACCACTCGAACTGATGACCCGGCTCGGACCAGTTATCCACAGCGTCCAGCGGTTTCTCCAGCATCACCCCGTGCTCGATATCCACAAAGCGGCGTTGCATCGCTTCGGCAAGGCTGTCCAGCGCGGCCAGGGTGTCAGCGTCTTCGCGCACGTCCAGCGTGGCGAGAAAGGCTTCTGCCAGATGCATCAGCGGGTTTTGCAGAGGGCCTGCTTCCAGCGACGACCAGTCTTCGGCCAGTACCGATTCATACAGGCCGTCACCGTCGGCGAAACGCTGGGCAACGACGTTGAGCGCGGCGTTGAGCACCGACTCCACCAACGGCTCGCGGACTTTCGCCCAGTAATGCGCACACGCGAAAATGATGAAGGCGTGGGTGTACAGGTCCTTGCGGCGGTCCAGTGGAGCGCCCTGTGGATCGATGCTGTAGAACCAGCCGCCGTGCTCAGCGTCGTGGAAATGCCGTTGCAGGGAACGAAACAGCGCTGCGGCCCGGACGTCTGCCTCCGGCACCTGCGGGTTGCCGATGAAGCTGGAGAACAAAAACAACTGGCGCGCGCACGCCATGGCGCGATAACGCTGGGGAGGAAGCGGCTGATGCTGCGCATCCAGCGCCTCGAACGGCAGCGCCATCTCGGCGTTCCAGCCCGGTCCCTGCCAGAGCGGCACGATCACATCCATGAAGTGTTGCTGCACGGTGGAAAACACAGCGGACAGTTCAGACTTGGCGCGAGGAAGAGAAACGTCAGGCATCGGATGGCGTCACGGCAGGGGCAAATTGCGCGACATGGTAGCAGGGGACGGGGATTTTGAGTCAGAAGCGGATCAATTGTAGAAGCGTGTTCCTACAGGTTCAGGGTTTACCGCCAATGTGAACGACGGCTGAGGCTTGGGAGAGGGATGGAACTGTGGATAACATCAATACCTGTGGGAGCGAATTCATTCGCGATGCAGTGGAGCATCCGACACATTCACATCGGCTGTACCACGATCTCGCGAATGAATTCGCTCCCACGGAGGTTAAAGTTCAGGCGTAAAGTCCCCCGTCGGACTTAACCCGCAAACAACCAGACGCCGGTCGCGGCCGACAGCGCACCGGCAATACGCACGATCGGCGCAGCCGCTGCTGGCAGGAAGCGCACCACCGCATAGCCAGCGGCATGCAAAGCAGCCGTTGCGCCGACGAAGCCCATCGCATAACCCCACGGGCTGGACATTTCGGGCAGCTCAAGACCATGCGCCACGCCGTGGAACATCGCGAACAGGGCAGTTGCGGTCACGGCCATGAACAGCGGAGGACGCACGGCCAGTGCCACGGCCAGACCCAGTGCGAACACCGAGGCCGCGATACCGCTTTCCAACGCTGGCAGTTCCAGACCTTCGAAGCCCAGCAAACCACCTATCAGCATGGTGCCGACGAAGGTGCACGGCAGCGCCCAGCGAGCGGCGCCTTTCTGTTGGGCCGCCCACAGGCCTACCGCAATCATCGCCAGCAGGTGATCGACACCGCCCAAGGGGTGGCTGATGCCCGCCACAAGCCCGCTTTCGTCGTGGCCCGGGTGCGCAAAGGCCAATGCCGGGGCCAGCAACAGCGCGAGGGTGCTCAGGATTTTTTTGCCGTTCATCAATGATTGTCCTTAATGAGTTGGGGGAAAGAATCAGGCGGCTGTCAGCAGGCCCTGGCGTTCGATGAAGGCGATGATGTCCTCCAGGCCGTGACCGGTTTTCTGGTTGCTGAACACAAACGGCTTGTCGCCACGCATCTTTTTGGTGTCGCGGTCCATCATCTCCAGCGATGCACCCACCAGCGGCGCGAGGTCGATCTTGTTGATCACCAGCAGATCCGATTTGCAGATGCCCGGGCCGCCTTTGCGCGGCAGCTTGTCGCCGGCCGACACGTCGATCACGTAGATGGTCAGGTCCGACAGTTCAGGGCTGAAGGTTGCCGACAGGTTGTCGCCACCGGACTCGACGATGATCAGGTCCAGGCCTTCAAAGCGTCGGTTCAATTGATCGACGGCCTCCAGATTGATGGACGCGTCTTCGCGAATCGCCGTGTGTGGGCAACCGCCGGTTTCCACACCAATGATGCGTTCGGGCGCCAGCGCCTCGTTGCGCACCAAAAAGTCGGCATCTTCGCGGGTATAAATGTCGTTGGTGACCACGGCAAGGTTGTAGCGCTCGCGCAGGGCCAGGCACAGGGCGAGGGTCAGGGCCGTCTTGCCGGAACCGACCGGACCGCCGATACCGACACGCAGGGGTTGGCTGTTCATCAAATGCTCTCCGTTAATCTTCTTGTGCGTTTGGTGGTGTGGCCGCTGCCATAAAAAATCAGGATCGAAACAGGCGGCTGTACTGGCGTTCATGCGCCATGCTCGCCAGCGACAGGCCGAACGCGGCGCTGCCGATGTGTTCAGGGTCGAGTTCCGTCGCGTGTTGCTGAGCGTTTTGCAGCAGTGGAAGCAATTCACTGGTCAGGCGTTGCGCGGCCTGTTGCCCCAGCGGCAGTGTCTTCATCAATACAGCGAGCTGGTTTTCCAGCCAGCTCCACAGCCACGCCGCCAGCGCATCCTGTGGATGGATCTGCCAGGCACGGGCGGCAAGCGCCCAGCCAAGCGCCAGGTGCGGCTCTTCAATCTGTTGAAGGAAGTCACGGGCGGGCTGATCCAGCTCAGGCAGGCCGCTGAGCAGTTGCTGCAACGAGTAACCCATCTGCCGGCTTTCCAGGTGCAGTTCGCGGGTTTCACGGCTGGCGCGATGCTGCTCGCTCAGTTGCAACAGCATCGCCCAGTTTTCCTCAGCGGCGGCCGTGCAATGCGCCAGTAACAGCGGCGCTTCGAAGCGCGCCAGGTTAAGCAGCAACTGGTCGCCGATCCAGCGACCCGCGCTGGCCGGGTCGGTGACGATGGCGTGTTCCACCGCCATCTCCAGCCCCTGCGAGTAGCTGTAGCCACCAATCGGCAGTTGCGGGCTGGCCAGACGCAGCAGCGCCCAAGCCTTGTTCATTTGCGCACGCCGAATTGGTGGATGCGTGGCGCGTAGTTGAAGTCTTCTTCACCCGCGCGTGAATGGTGATGACCGCCGCCGTAGGCGCCGTGTTCCGGCTGGAAGGGGGCTTCGATGGACTCGGTGGTCGCGCCAAGCTGGTCGAGCATGGCCTTGAGTACGTAGTCGTCGAGCAGACGTAGCCAGCCGTCGCCCACTTGCAACGCGACGTGGCGGTTACCCAAGTGATAAGCCGCGCGGGTCAGTTCGAAGGCGCTGCTGCAGGTCACGTGCATGAGCTGCTCTGGGCGCGCGCAGACTTTCACCACACGACCGTCTTCGGCCTTCAGGAAGTCGCCGTCACGCAACGGTGGCTGGCCACGTTCAAGGAAAAGACCGACGTCTTCGCCCTCGGCACTGAAACAGCGCAGACGGCTTTTGCTCCGCGCTTCGAAATTCAAATGCAGCTCGGCGGCCCACTCAGTTTGGGGTTCGATTCGTTGATGAATCACCAGCATCGGAAAACTTCCAGCAATGTGCGATGCAATGTTCAGAGCAAGTGGCTTGCCAACTGACGGAGCGGTCAGAAATTGCCTACATACAATGCGGGAGTGATTGAGAATGGGGCGACAAGATGGCGTGTATTGGTGCGCATGGCTGAATTCAGCACCAATAGCGTGCATTTTCAGGTAAAAGCGTTCGCGGGCAGGCGCGCCATTAAGAGTGGCGGCACTGTCATGTAGGAGCTCGCTTGCCCGCGACTCGATTGATCATCCGACCACCGCAGCCGCTGACTCGCTGCCATCCCAAGCTGGCTCATCCATACGTGCGATGCAGCGCGAGGTCTTACTCGGTGCTGCCAAGCCCCTGCCAGCGTTTGGCGCCGATAAAGATGAAGCGCAATTGCTGGGTGATTTTCGCGCGCGGGGTCAGGTGTTCGGCGAGGGTGATGGGCGGCGGGTCGATGAGCTCGGGCAGC
The DNA here is from genome assembly GCF_039697315.1 of Pseudomonas abietaniphila. Lineage (NCBI taxonomy): Bacteria > Pseudomonadati > Pseudomonadota > Gammaproteobacteria > Pseudomonadales > Pseudomonadaceae > Pseudomonas > Pseudomonas abietaniphila. The sequence goes on from NZ_CP155619.1 coordinate 3,788,762, forward strand.
ATCGCAAACACGCTTTTGACCACAAGGTCCGCCATGACCGATAGGTCGTCGGTGTTCAGGTGCTGGAATTTGGCCATCGACGCCAAGTCGGTCGCCAGGTCGGCGATGATCGCCTCACGCAACGCGCCGAGCGCCTGGCGGACTTTCAAGGAGCCACCATATTGTTCGCGCGCCAGAAACAGGAACTGCGAGCGATTGGCGGCGACGACATCGAGGAAGATCCGAACCGAGGCATCGATGATGCCGCTGTTGATGTTCTCGTTGTGCCGCACCAGGCGAATGGTTTCGCGGAAGGTCTGCCCGACCTCGCTCACCAGTGCCAATCCGAGGTGGTCCATGTCGTCGAAGTGACGATAGAAACCGGTCGGCACGATGCCGGCGGTCTTGGCCACTTCGCGCAGACTCAGGCTGCCAAATCCCCGACCGCTCTCCATCAGTCCCCGTGCTGCATCGAGCAGGGCGTGGCGGGTCTGCTGTTTCTGTTCGGCGCGGGGGAGCATTGGATGACGGGTATCTGAAGAAAGAATGGTCAGCACTCTAACAAATGCGTTTGCGTTGCGTCGAACCGGGTTTCGATGCGTATGACCCAAGACATGAAAAAGCCCGGCATCATGGCCGGGCTCGTTCGCAGCGACGGGCGAATCAGGAAACGCGCTGGTATTGCTGCACCAGACGGTCCGGGCCGTTGTCGGCAACACGCTGATAACGGTGCGCCAGGCTGTTGCAGTTTTCCTCGGCAGCGACGCGCTGGTACTGGTTGATCAGGCGATCTGGACCGTCTTGCGCCAAGGTAGGCAGACCCACTTGCTGGGCAGCTTTCACTTCGCCGAGTACAGGCTGTTCGCTGGCAGGCATGGCGAACGCGCTCGAGGCGAGGAGGGAAAGAGTCAGTGCGATCAGTTGGCGTTTCATGGACGGTGCCTCTCGAAAGGGCGGGTAAGTGAACATGGAGCCAATTTTACGGGTGTACCGGATTTAAAGAAGTTCAAAGGGCTGATGGTGACCATCGACAGAATTGATTCAGCCGGCAAAGCCTTCTAATCCGGGGCTTTGCGCGTCGTTGCAGCCCGCGCTTGCGGTTATTTTCATACCCGCGAACGGGCGGTCAGGGAACTTTATGGCCATGGATTTCCGGATTTCATCAAACCCACGGGGCTTTTGTCAGTCGAAGGGCTAAGACGTATGAGACGCGCCCAGGAAGGGGCGTCGGTATTTGGGGAGAAAACGCAATGACGCGAGGCCGCAAGATATTCGCCTGGACAGTCGGCATTCTGCTGCTGTTACTGGCCGTTCTGATCATTGTTATCGCGACATTCGACTGGAACCGGCTCAAGCCGACCATCAACGAAAAGGTGTCTGCCGAGTTGCACCGACCGTTTGCCATCAACGGCAATCTGGCCGTGCTGTGGCGCCGAGAGCCGGATGAAGGCGGTTGGCGCGCCTGGATCCCTTGGCCGCACATGTCGGCGGAAGACATCGCATTGGGTAACCCCGAATGGTCGAAAAACCCTCAAATGGTGACCCTCAAACGCGTAGAGATGCGTTTGGCGCCGCTACCGTTGCTGGCGCAGCGTGTTGTGATCCCTCGCATCGACCTGACCGAACCGAACGCCAGGATCGAGCGTCTGGCGGACGGTCGTGCGAATTGGGTATTTGATCTGCCAAAAAGCGACCCGAATGCCAAACCTTCCAGCTGGGTCGTGGATATTGGCTCCATCGGGTTCGACAAGGGCCTGGTCAGTTACAACGATCAGATGATCAATACCTCGGTCGACGTGGTCATTGACCCGTTAGGTAAACCGATCCCGTTCAGCGACATCGTTGGCACCGGCGAAGCGAAGAAGGTGTCGGACAAGGGCGCTTCGGCTCAGGACTACGCCTTCGGTTTCACCGCGAAAGGTCAGTACCACGGCCAGAAGCTCAACGGTAGCGGTAAAGTCGGCGGCTTGCTGGCACTGAAGGATGCGGCCCTGCCGTTTCCGGTGCAGGCGGACGTGAGCGCTGGCAACACGCGGGTGGCGGTCGCCGGCACCGTGACGGATCCCCAGAATCTGGGCGAGCTGGACCTGCGCTTGAAACTCTCGGGCGACAGCTTGGGCAATCTGTATCCGCTGACCGGCGTTACGCTGCCCGACTCGCCGCCGTATTCCACCGACGGGCGTTTGATCGCCAGACTGCACGAGCCGGCTGGGGCGTCCTTTCAGTACAAAGAGTTCAACGGCAAGATCGGTAACAGCGATATCCATGGCGATCTTGGCTTCGTGGCCAGCCAGCCACGGCCCAAGCTGACCGGCGCGCTGGTGTCCAATCAACTGTTGATGGCTGACCTGAAGCCGCTCATCGGCGCTGACTCCAATGCGGAGCAGAAAAACCGTGGCGGCGCGAGCAAGCAACCGACTGACAAAGTGCTGCCGGTCGAAGAGTTCAAAACCGACCGCTGGAGCGCAATGGATGCCGACGTCGAGTTCACCGGCAAGAAGATCGTGCAGAGTGCCGAGTTGCCCTTCACCGACCTTTATATCCACGTTGTCCTCAACGATGGCCAACTGAGCCTGGAACCTCTGCGCTTCGGTGTGGCGGGCGGCAAGCTGGACGCCGACATCAAGCTCAATGGCCACAGCCAACCGCTGGAAGGGCGCGCGAAGCTCTCGGCGCGCAACTTCAAGCTCAAGCAACTGTTCCCGACCTTTGAGCCGATGAAGACCAGTTTCGGTGAGTTGAACGGCGACGCCGACATCAGCGGCAAGGGCAATTCCGTTGCTGCGTTGCTGGGTACGGCGAACGGCGAGATGAAAATGGTCGTCAACGACGGTGCCGTTAGCCGTGGGCTCATGGAGATCGCCGGGCTTAACGTGGGCAACTACGTGGTGGGCAAGCTGTTCGGAGACAAGGACGTGAAGATCAATTGCGCGGCGTCACATCTGGGCATCAAGGACGGTCTGGCGAAGACCAACCTGTTTGTCTTCGACACCGAGAACGCGATCATTTATGTCGATGGCACCGCGAATATGAAAACCGAGCAACTGGACATGAAGATCACGCCGGAGTCGAAGGGTTTCCGTGTCTTCTCCCTGCGTTCGCCGCTCTACGTACGTGGGCCTTTCATCAAGCCCAATGCGGGTGTGGAGTCAGGCCCGTTGCTGTTGCGTGGTGCTGGCATGGTGTTGTTGGGTGCTGCAGTCGGGCCTGCTGCAGGTCTGCTGGCGTTGGTCGCCCCGAGTGGTGGTGAGCCCAACCAATGCGCGCCATTGCTGGAGCAGATGCGCGCAGGCAAGGCGCCGAAGACGGTGAAGTGAAACCCGGAATGCTTGCGCCGATACTGTAGGAGCGCGCTTAGTCTGGGCCGCATGCGGAAGACGTCGGCGTGTCAGACACAGTTTTGGCATAGACAGATCGCAATCGCGGGCAAGCGCGCTCTTACAGGGATTTGTATCCAGCCCCTCACCCACAAAAAAGCCAGGACATCTGTCCTGGCTTTTCCGTTGCCGTTCAGGCATCAAAGCCCGTCGAGAATGTCCGCCATGTCGTCGGCGTGTTCTTCTTCCTGAGCCAGAATCTCTTCGAAGATGCGACGCGTGGTCGGATCCTTGTCGCCGATGTACTGAATGATCTCGCGATAGCTGTCGATAGCGATGCGCTCGGCGATCAGGTCTTCGGTGACCATTTCTTTCAGCGTGTTGCCCGCCACGTACTGCGCGTGGGAGTTCTTGGACAGCAGGTCGGGATTGAGTTCAGGTTCGCCGCCCAACTGCACGATGCGCTCGGCAAGCTTGTCGGCGTGCTGTGCTTCCTGCTCGGCGTGTTCCAGGAACTCGGCAGCGGCGACCTGGGCTTTCACGCCTTTGGCCATGTAGTAGTGGCGCTTGTAGCGCAGCACGCAGACCCATTCGGTTGCCAACGACGCGTTGAGCAGGCGAATGATTTCTTCGCGGTCGCCATCGTAGCCTTCGGTCACGGCACCGTTTTCAACGTTGTGACGCGCGCGCTCGCGCAGGGTGCTGACGTCAGTTAAATGCACATCGCTCATCATTTTTCTCCAGGTGCTGATCCGGTTTTAGCCGTCTCGCTCTTGATGCGTCGGTCGCGTGGACCGACGCCTGGCAAGATCGGGTCTTAAGGTGTGAGTGGTGCGCGGCGGGAAAAGTTTGATTTTGTTTACCGACTTACATCGCGCGCTCGTTGGCCTCACGCTGTTCGCAGGTCATGAAGCCCTTGCTGTCTACGCGGTCGTTGGCGCCGAACGTCACGTAGTAGGCCTGTTGATGACCATCCTTGTTGAGGATGTAGTTGTTGCAGGTGCCTGGGTGAACCTTGCGATGCACGCGGGTAGAAGGTTCGCCGCCGATGGTCAGCACCTGCTGCTCGGTCATGCCGTCTTCTACCTGCTTGACCAGCGGCTCGTTGCGATAAGTCGCGAAGTCCACGGGGTTTTGCAGGGTTGTCGATGTACAGCCAGCCAACGCGGCCATTGCAAATACGACTGCCAGAGATTGCTTGTACATAACCGGTCACTCCACAGAAAGGCCTTCATTGGCCCGTTGCACTTATGAGCGTCGGTCGAAGGAAAGAGTTCGATTGAAAGATGGCGATGGGGCATTACTGTGCTTGTCATGATGGATGAATGGTTTGCGGCTAACGTTTGTCCATCCGGCGATCGAGGTCGGTGGCCGAACGCTGTACCTGTGGGCGTGAATTTAATCGGGCAGCATTCCGACAATTGGCCGGATCAGCCGATAGAGGTTCGTCGCCTGACCCACCTCATCGCGAATGAATTCGCTCCCACAGGGTGATCTGAACTCGACATAAGGACTCAATCGCTCATGACGCAAGAACAGGCCACGCGTTATCCCATCGTGCTGGTACCCGGGTTGTTGGGATTCGTGAAACTGGTGGTCTATCCGTATTGGTTTGGCATCGTGACCGCCTTGCGGCGCGGTGGGGCGACCGTCATTCCGGTGATGGTGTCTGCCGTCAATTCCACCGAAATTCGTGGCGAGCAGTTACTGGCTCGAATCGAAGAAATCCTGCGGGAAACCGGCGCGACCAAGGTGAATCTGATCGGCCACAGCCAGGGCGCATTGACCATTCGCTATGTGGCAGGTGTGCGTCCGGATCTGGTGGCCTCGGTGACATCGGTTGCCGGGCCTAACCACGGCTCGGAACTGGCCGACTACCTCGAAGAGCATTTCCCTCAGAGCACCGTGCGCGGACGGCTGGTCAATGCCGCGATTCGCCTGACCACACTGGTGCTGGCGGCGCTGGACACCGGGTATCGCGGCACCCGTCTGCCCACCGACGTCGATGCTGCACACCATTCGCTGACCACCAGCGGTGTCGCTCGCTTCAATAAGTTGTTCCCGCAGGGTCTGCCCAACACCTGGGGCGGGCAGGGTGACGAACTGGTCAACGGGGTGCGCTATTACTCCTGGTCCGGGACGCTGCAGCCCGGTCGTACTGACCGAGGAAAGAACCTGTTCGATACCACCAATCTCACGTGCCGAATATTCGCTCGCACGTTCAAGAAAGAGCGAGGTCAATCTGATGGCATGGTCGGGCGATTCAGTTCGCATCTGGGCACAGTCATCGGTGACGACTTTCCGCTCGACCATTTTGACATCGTCAACCAGCACCTCGGTCTGGTGGGCAAGGGGGCCAATCCTGTGGGGTTGTTTCTCGAGCACGCCAGCCGCTTGAAAGCTGCCGGTCTTTGACTTTATGAGACGTAGTTCGTAATCAGTAGGCCCGAACGGGTCGCTAAGGAAGTGATGCGATGAGCGATAAAGAACTGTATGAGATCGAGTACACGCTGGCCGGTGAACACCATGTCGATGTGATCGAGGACCTGGACGTGCCGATTATTGAAGTCGTTCACGAGCTGGCATTGAAGCACCACGTGGCGTTGGACGACGATCCGCTCGATGCCGGTAACCCTCACGTTGATCTGCCCCATGTCGCGGGCATCACCGACGTGTCGATTCACAGCACCGAGAGCGTTGAAAAAGCCTGAGTCAGGTCGCGCGCTTGATCGTCTTCTGGCGCAGCGGCGTGGTCCAGCGTTCGGCCAGGATCACGCCAGCCAGCGTCATCGCACCGCCGATGAAGTGATAGGCGGCCAGTTGCTCACCCAGTGCCAGCGCTGCAACCAGTGCCGTGAGAATCGGCACAAGGTTGAAGAACAGCGTTGTGCGGCTCGGGCCGAGAATGCCGATGGCTTTCATCCACAACAGCGGCGCGATCATCGACGTCGGGATGCATGCGTAGAGCACCAAGGGAATGTTGCTCGCGCTCAAACCGGTCTTCGGCGAAATCAGGAAAAGCGGAAACAGCGCGACGATCGCCACCAGAATCTGCAGATAAAGCAGTTGCAAAGGTGGCATGCGCAGCTGCCATTTCTTCAGCAGTGTGCTGTAGGTCGCGTAGGCCAATGTGGCCACCAGCATCATCAGGTCACCCATATTGACGCCATGTGCGATCAATACAGCCCAGCTGCCCTGCGACACCACCAGCAGAACACCCGCAAACGACACCAGTGCGCCGACCAGCGCGCCCGCGGTCAACGCCGTGCCGAGGCTGGCAATCGACATGCCCAGCGTCATGACCGGCACCAGTGACAGGATGATGCCCATGTTGGTGGCCGTGGTGATGTTCGCTGCGTAATAGGCCAGGCTCTGATAAATCGCCATGCCCAGAACACCCAGCACGACCACTTTGCCCATGATCGGCTTGATCGCGGCACGGTTGCGCAGCACGGGGCCAAGCAGGAAGGGGGTGAACAGCAGGCCCGCGAGCAGCCAGCGGTAAAAGCCGATCTCAGCCGGAAAGATGCGGCCTGCGGCCGCTTTTGTGATGACGTTGTTGCCCGCCCAGATCATGACGGTGAGCAGTGGATAAAGGTATTGCATGAAGAAACCGGCGGCAGAGTGAGGCGCCATTATCGGCTTGTCAGCGTTTGCGTCTACCTCACGGCGAGATTTCGCTGAAATATGTCGCAACATTCTTTGACTACACTGCTCCGAAAGCTGCGCGGGTGCGCGGCGCTCCTGGAGAATGTCGATGAAAATGCTGCGTGTTCCTCTGCTGGTCATGGGCTTGTTGATGTGTGCTCAAGGGTTTGCCGCCACCGCGCAGCAAAACAAGATGACCACCTGCAATGCCGACGCCACGGCCAAGTCGCTGAAGGGCGATGAACGTAAGGCGTTCATGAGCACCTGTCTGAAGGCTGCGCCCGCTCCGGCGGCGACCCAGCAGGAAAAAATGAAAACCTGCAACGCGACGGCCACGACGCAGGCGTTGAAAGGCGATGCGCGCAAAGCCTTCATGAGTGATTGCTTGAAGAAAAAGTAGGTTATTTGTTACTGATATTTTCAGGTAACGCGGGTCTGTGGGAGCGAATTTATTCGCGAAAAATCTGGCAGCCGATCAATATGTGTCGGCTGCACGGGTCAATCGCGAATGAATTCGCTCCCACAGTTGTTCAGGGCCCCCGATCAAGCGACTAACGACACTTTCGGCGCTGGTCCTCAACGGGGAACGCTGGCAGACTGCCCATCTTTTCAAGCCGCTCGTTTGAGGCTGTATGCCAACGTTTTCGCCGCGTCAAGTGTATCTGGCCAGTTGTATCCTTGTGTTCGGTGGTCTGCTGCTCGTGCTACCGCTCAATCTGTTGCCCAGCCTGCTGGCTGGCTTGCTGGTCTATGAACTCGTGGACATGCTGACCCCGCAGTTGCAACGGCTGATTGCCGGTGAGCGCGCGCGTTGGCTGGCGGTCGCCCTGCTTGGCACGATTGTGGTCACCGTGCTGTCGCTGCTGTTCGCCGGGGCCATCAGCTTTCTGCTGCATGAGGCGGAAAACCCGGGTGCTTCGCTGGACAAGTTCATGATTCTGGTCGAGCGCGCTCGCGGCCAGTTACCGCCTCTGATCGATAACTACCTGCCCGCCAGTGCGACCGAGTTTCAGGTGTCGCTCAGCGCCTGGCTGACCAAGCACATCGGCGAGTTGCAGCTGTTGGGCAAGGGCGCGGCGCATATGTTCGTGACCCTGCTGATCGGCATGGTCCTGGGCGCCATCATCGCGTTGCAACGCATTCCCGATGTCACCAAGCGCAAACCCCTGGCGGCGGCGCTGTTCGAGCGTCTGCATCTGTTGAGTCAGGCGTTTCGCAACATCGTGTTCGCGCAGATCAAGATTTCCCTGCTGAACACCGCGTTCACCTCGATTTTCCTGGCCGTCATCCTGCCGCTGTGCGGCGTACACCTGCCGCTGACCAAGACCCTGATCGTGTTGACCTTCCTGCTGGGCTTGTTGCCCGTGGTGGGTAACCTGATGTCCAACACGCTGATTTTCATTGTCGGCATGTCGCTGTCGATCTGGGTGGCAATGGCAGCGCTGGGTTACCTGATCATCATTCACAAGGTCGAGTACTTCCTCAACGCGCGAATTGTGGGCGGGCAGATCAGTGCGAAATCGTGGGAGTTGCTGCTGGCGATGCTGATTTTCGAAGCGGCGTTCGGATTGCCCGGCGTGGTGGCAGGGCCGATCTACTATGCGTATCTCAAAAGCGAGCTGCGCAGGGCGGAGTTGGTTTAGACACGCTGATCGTACCCACGCATAGCGTGGGAATGATCAAATCTGCTTGCGGTGACGATGTGCCAGACGACACTGATTTATCTGCACTACCGCCATCGCGAGCAAGCTCGCTCCCACAGGTTTGGTATTGCTCCGTGAGAGCGTGGCTGGTTAGCCGTACCGCTTCTTGGCCTCGATCGCCAGACCACTTCCGATACTGCCAAAGATATTTCCTTCAACATGCCGCGCCTTTGGCAGCATGGCGGCCACGCTGTTGCGCAGCGCCGGGATGCCGCTCGAACCGCCGGTGAAGAACACAGTGTCGACATCGGCTACGCCAACGCCTGCATCGTTCAACAGGCGGGTCACGCTTTCACGGACACGTTCCAGCAGCGATTCGATGGACGATTCGAACAGCTCGCGGGTCAGGTCGACGGTCAGGCCGGACTCGACACGGTCCATCGGCACCACACGGTTTTCGGCGTGGGTCAGCTGGATCTTGGTTTCTTCGACTTCCATCGCCAGCCAGTGCCCGGCACGTTGTTCGATCAGCTTGAACAGGCGGTCGATGCCCAGCGTGTCTTCGATGTCGTAGCGCATGCTGCCCAGCGCCAGCTGTGATTTCTGCGAGTACACCGAGTTGATGGTGTGCCACGTGGCCAGGTTCATGTGCGTGCTGGTCGGCATGTAGGCACCGCTTTTCATGCGGCTGCCATAGCCAAACAAAGGCATCACGCCTTGCAGGCTCAACTGCTTGTCGAAGTCAGTCCCGCCGATGTGAACGCCGCCGGTGGCCAGAATGTCGCTCTGACGGTCATCGACCAGTCGGCGCTCAGGCGACAGGCGCACCAGGGAGAAGTCCGAGGTACCACCGCCGATGTCGACGATCAGTACCAGCTCTTCACGCGCAAGCGTCGACTCGTAGTCGAAGGCCGCCGCAATGGGTTCGAACTGGAACGAAACGTCCTTGAAGCCGATTTTGCGCGCCACTTCAGCCAGCGTGTCCTCGGCTTCCTGGTCGGCGGCGGCGTCGTCATCGACGAAATGCACCGGGCGGCCCAGCACCACTTGCTCGAATGAATGGCCGGCTGCGGTTTCGGCGCGCTTTTTCAGCTCGCCGATGAACAGCCCGAGCAAGTCCTTGAACGGCATGGCCGTGCCCAGCACACTGGTGTCGTGCTTGATCAGCTTTGAGCCCAACAAACTCTTGAGCGAGCGCATCAGGCGGCCTTCATAGCCTTCCAGGTATTCGTGCAAGGCCAGACGGCCATAAACCGGACGGCGCTCCTCCATATTGAAGAAGACCACCGATGGCAGGGTGATCTTGTCGTCCTCCAGCGCGATCAGCGTTTCCGCTCCGGGGCGCAGCCAGCCGACCGTGGAGTTGGAGGTGCCGAAGTCGATGCCAACGGCACGGGCTGGGGATGGGGTGCTCATGTTCTTAACGTTCCAGTCAAAAAACGGCCGCGCAGTGTATGCGAGTACGCTGGCGTTTCGTAGCGCTCAATGTCGGTTTTTCAATCTATCGGTGTCTATTTCACGTCGACGGCTTGAACTGGGGCCTCAGACCCCCAATCTTCAAGGCAACTCTTTATTGCACATGGCCGGTCTGAACGACGTTTCAAGCTCGCGAGGCCGTGTGCCGATAACCTTGCAACATTCAGCGCGGCCAACGTTCTCATCTGATAACGCGATACGGAACTGTGCTGGATTATCCGGAATGGGTGACCGTTAGATGGACTTCAAAGACTATTACAAGATTCTTGGCGTAGAGCCGACGGCGGACGAGAAGACGATCAAGACCGCCTATCGCAAACTCGCGCGCAAGTATCACCCCGACGTCAGCAAAGAAGCGGGCGCGGAAGACAAATTCAAAGAGGCGTCCGAGGCCTATGAAGCGCTGAGCGATCCCGAGAAGCGCGCCGAGTACGACGACATCCGCAAATACGGCCAGCAAGGCCGTTTCCAGCCGCCTCCGGGTTGGCAAGGGCGTGGTGGCGCGGGCGCAGGTCCGGGATTTGGTGGCGGCGGCGGTTTCGAAGGCGGGGACTTCTCCGACTTCTTCAGCTCAATCTTCGGTAATCGTGGCGGCCAGCAAGGCGGTCGACCGCGCAGCGCGGGTCGTCGAGGACAAGACGTGGAAATGGAACTGGCGATTTTCCTTGAGGAAACCCTCTCGACCGAATCCAAGAAGATCAGCTTCAAGGTGCCGCAACACAGCGCCAATGGTCAGCGGATGGCCGACATCACGAAAACCTTGAACGTGAAGATTCCGGCGGGCGTTACTGACGGTGAGCGCATTCGTCTCAAAGGTCAGGGCGCTCCGGGCGTGGCCGGGGGTGAAAACGGTGATCTGTTCTTGACCATTCGTCTGGCGCCTCACCCCAAGTTCGACGTTGAGGGCCACGATCTGATCATCACCGTGCCGCTGGCACCCTGGGAAGCCGCATTGGGCACCAAGGTCGCCGTACCGACGCTAACCGGCAAGATCAACCTGACCATTCGTCCGGACAGCCAGAGCGGTCAGCGATTGCGGGTCAAAGGTAATGGTCTGTTAAACAAGCAGGGCGAGCGTGGTGATCTGTATGCGCAGTTGAAGATCGTCATGCCCAAGTCCACCGATGACGCCACCAAGGCGCTGTGGGAGAAGCTGGCTGAAAAGGCCGCGTTCGACCCGAGGGCCCAATGGAGTAGCTGATCATGAGCAATACCCTGGTCGTAGACATGCAGGAATTCTGTCAGGTGGTCGGCATGCCGGTCGCCTATGTCATAGAGATCGTCGAGCACGGCATCGTCGAACCCCAGGGGCAGAGGCCGGACGAGTGGCTGTTCGACACGTCTTCGTTGTCGGTGGCCAAGCGTGCGGCCAAATTGCATCACGATCTTGCAATGGAGTGGGACGGCGTCGCCCTGGCGCTGAACCTGCTGGACGAGCTTGAGCAGGTGCGGGCTGAGAACCGCATGCTCAAGCAGCGGTTGGGTCGGTTTCTACACGACTGAGCGGTGGGTGCAATCTGGCTTCTGCCCGGAGGGCGTAGGAGTCCGGCCAGAATCAACAGCCGCAGCGGCGGTGATCCTCAGCCTTTCTTCGGCAACACCACGGTAAACGTGGTCCCGTCGCCGAAATTCGACGTCACGGTGATGCTCCCTTTGTGCGCATTGACCACTTCTTTGACGATGAACAACCCCAACCCCAGGCTGGTTGACGGGTTGTGCGTGCCGGCTTCTTCATTGAGCGAGCGCACCAGCGGGTCGAAGATGCTGCCTATCGCTTCCTCAGCAATGGGCTCGCCGTTGTTATGCACTGACAGGCTGACATGGCTCTCGCTGCCCACCAGCGAAACACTGATCTTGTGCGTCGCGGCACCGTGTTGCAGGGCGTTGCCGATCAGGTTCTGCAGCATCTGATCGATTCGCGAACGGTCCCATTCGCCCTGTGTGTCACCGGTCGTGGTGAATTTCGGATCGCAATCCGGGTGCCCGGCGATGGCTCCATCGATGGCATCACGGCAAGCGACGGTCATTTCCATGGGTTTACGCTCGATGGGCAGCGTCACGCCCAGACGGCTGCGCACGAACTCCAGCAGGTCGCTCACCATGGTCGCCATGTGTTTGGTGCTGCTTTTGATGCGCTTGATATACGCCATTTCGGCGTCGCCCAGCCCGGCTTTGCGCATCAGCACTTCGGACGACATGCTGATAGCCTGCAGCGGCGCACGCAGGTCATGGCCCAGGATGGCGAGGAAGATATCCCGCGAGCGCGTGACGCGTTCGGCGTACGCGGCGGTGGATTCGGCCAGAGCTTCGTCGATGGCTTCGTTGAAGCGAATCATGTCGGTAAAGTGGGCGATCTCCGGGGAAGTCAGGCTTTCGGCCCAAAACCGGATGACCGTTGCGCGCAAATGACGAAACTCAGAGGTCATCTGCACCAGGTCGAACCCCACGGTGTGTCTCAGCTCGCCATGGCTGGCGGCGGCCTGGTCCAGCGTTGGCGTCTTGCCCACGTCCTCGCCCTGCGCCTTGGCGATCTGCTCCGCTTTGGTCTGAGCCGTGTTCATGTCCCGCGCGGCCGCCAGCAGAATCGCCTTCGCGTGATCGCGCAGCTCGAGGCTGTTCATCGACTCCGCGGCCGGGGTCAGCGTCGCGGCGAACTTCTCCCATTCATCGACGATGCGGTCCACGTTCTGCGCGATGAAGTCGGAAAGACGCATGGGTTACTACCTTGCTGGCATGGCGCTGAATGAAGTGGGGCCATCTTAGCGCCATGTCGTGACGGGAAGAACAAGGAATTTGAGCACTCAAATTGGCAGTCCAACCTGTAGGAGCGAATTCATTCGCGAGAGGCCGGCAAAGTCGATACTTATTTATCGGCTGTACCCTTGCATCGCGAATGAATTCGCTCCCACAGAAGCCCGCGCTATTACCCGCTAGAACAGGAAATACCGCTGCGCCATCGGCAGCACTTCCGCCGGTTCACACCACAGCAACACGCCGTCGGCCTTGACCTGATAGGTCTGCGGGTCGACGTCGATGTGGGGCAAGTAGTCGTTGTGGATCAGGTCTGCCTTGGTCACGCTGCGGCAGCCTTTCACGACACCGATCTGTTTCTTCAGGCCCAGTTGCTCGGGAACGCCGGCGTCCATCGCGGCCTGGCTGATGAAGGTGATGCTGCTGGCGTGCAGCGAGCTGCCGTAGCTGGCGAACATCGGGCGGTAATGCACGGGCTGCGGGGTGGGGATCGAGGCGTTCGCGTCGCCCATCAGGCTTGCTGCGATGGAGCCGCCTTTGAGGATCAGCGTCGGTTTCACCCCGAAAAACGCCGGGCGCCACAGCACCAGGTCCGCCCATTTACCGATTTCGACCGACCCGACTTCGTGGCTGATGCCGTGGGTGATCGCCGGGTTGATGGTGTACTTGGCGATGTAGCGCTTGGCGCGGAAGTTGTCGTTGCCTTCGCCATCGCCCGGCAATGGACCGCGCTGGCGCTTCATTTTGTCGGCGGTCTGCCAGGTGCGCATGATCACTTCGCCCACGCGGCCCATGGCCTGGCTGTCGGAGCTGAGCATGGAGAACGCGCCGAGGTCATGAAGGATGTCTTCCGCGGCGATGGTTTCGCGCCGGATACGGCTTTCGGCGAACGCGACGTCTTCGGCGATGCTCGGGTCCAGGTGATGGCAGACCATCAACATGTCCAGGTGCTCGTCGATCGTGTTGCGGGTGAACGGCCGGGTCGGGTTGGTCGAGCTCGGCAGCACGTTGGGGAAGCCGCAGGCCTTGATGATGTCCGGCGCATGGCCACCACCGGCACCTTCAGTGTGATAGGTGTGGATGGTGCGATTCTTGAACGCGCCCAGCGTGGTTTCGACGAAGCCGGACTCGTTCAGCGTGTCGGTGTGGATCGCCACCTGAACGTCGTATTGATCGGCCACGCTCAGGCAGTTGTCGATGGCGGCGGGCGTGGTGCCCCAGTCTTCGTGAAGCTTCAGGCCAATGGCGCCGGCGTTGACTTGCTCGATCAGCGGTTCAGGCAGGCTGACGTTGCCTTTACCGGTGAAACCGATGTTCATGGGGAACGCTTCGGCCGCCTGCAGCATGCGCTTCATGTGCCAGGGGCCGGGGGTGACGGTCGTTGCGTTAGTGCCGGTCGCCGGGCCTGTACCGCCGCCGATCATGGTGGTGACGCCGCTCATCAGGGCTTCTTCGATCTGCTGCGGGCAGATGAAGTGAATGTGCGTGTCGACGCCGCCTGCGGTGAGGATCATGCCTTCACCAGCGATGATTTCAGTGGCAGCGCCGATGGCAATGGTCACGTTTGGCTGGATGTCCGGGTTGCCGGCTTTGCCAATCGCGGCAATACGACCGTCCTTGATGCCGACGTCGGCCTTGACGATCCCCCAGTGATCGACGATCAATGCGTTGGTGATCAGCGTGTCGACGACGTCCGCTGCCAGCAACTGGCCCTGGCCCATGCCGTCACGAATGACCTTACCGCCACCGAACTTCACTTCTTCGCCGTAGGTGGTGAAGTCTTTTTCGACCTCGATCCACAACTCGGTGTCCGCCAGGCGCACACGGTCGCCGACGGTGGGGCCGAACATGTCGGCGTAGGCTTGTCTGGAAATTTTCATGTGTTCGCCTTGATTCAATGATCGTTCCCACGCTCTGCGTGGGAACGCATCTGTTGACGCTCTGCGTCGCAAAACGGACGCCGAGCGTCCAGTCTGGCGTTACCACGCGGAGCGTGGGAACGATCAATACGTTTTCGAAAGGGGGCCGATTACAAATCGCCCATCACGAGTGCGGCAAAACCGAACACCCGACGATGGCCGGCCAGGTCCACCAGCTCAACCTCCCGAGCCTGCCCCGGTTCGAAGCGCACGGCGGTGCCGGCCGGGATGTTCAGGCGCATGCCCCGGCTGGCGGGGCGGTCGAAGGTGAGCGCGTCGTTGGTCTCGAAAAAATGAAAATGCGAGCCGACCTGAATCGGACGGTCGCCGCTGTTGGCGACGCTGAGGGTGATCGTCCGGCGATCGGCATTGAGCTCGATCTCACCGGGCTGGATCTGGTATTCACCAGGAATCATGCGCTCTTCCTCGACAGTAACTTGTAGTAAATGGCAGTGGCGTGGTACTCGCCGTCCGGGTTGCAGGCGTAGTCCGGCAGCGTGCCGGAGAGCTGGTAGCCCAGCGCGCGGTAGAAATCTTCGGCAGGCGAACCCGCCAGCGTGTCGAGGAACAGCAACCCGCGATTGTGCTGCTGCGCGGCCTGTTCCACGGCGTTCATCAATTGCGTCGCGAGTCCGCGACGACGGGCGTGATGCAGCACCAGCAGTTTCTGCACCTCCGCGCGATTAAGCCCATTGGCCTTCTGGCACAGCGCCAGTTGCACTGTGGCCAACACCTGCTCTTCCTGCACAACGACCCACAGCAACACCTTGCCCTGCTCGACTTCCGTCTTGACGCTTTCCCACCAGCTGTAAGCCTCGTCGGCGCTCAGGTCGGCCATGAACCCCACCGATGCGCCTCGATGCACCGCGTCCAGCAGCAACGCGACCAGACCGTGGCGGTAATGCGCAAAGCTTTCGCGGGTGACACGTCGTAACTGAGCGGCATTCATGAGTCGGCTTCCTTCAAGAGAGAGCAATCAGGGCACACAGGGTTGCTAGGCGTTTTTTGTTGCGGGTGCCTGAGACGGCGGCGCCGAGGCACCCGGTGTCAGGTCCAGCTGCATGAATGTCAGGTCCAGCCAGCGGCCGAACTTGGTGCCGACCTGCGGCATCTGTCCGGTGGTGATGAAACCCTGCCTTTCATGCAGGTGGATCGACGCAGCGTTTCCGCTTTCGATGGCGGCGACCATCATGTGCTTGTCGCAGGCCCTGGCGCGTTCGATCAACGCCTTCATCAGCAATGGACCCAAGCCGTTGCCGCGCTGGTCGGCACGCACGTAAACCGAGTGCTCGACGGTGTGGCGAAAACCTTCGAACGGGCGCCAGTCACCGAACGAGGAGTAGCCCAGCACCTGATGGGTGTCATCCACGACCACCAGAATCGGGTACGCCTGCGTCTGGCGCGCGGCGAACCAGGCTTCGCGGTTGGCCAGGTCCACGGGTTGCTCGTTCCAGATCGCAGTGGTGTTGAGGACGGCGTCGTTGTAGATGTCCAGCACGGCAGGCATGTCAGTCAGCAGTGCGTCACGAATCGTATACGTCATGTTCGTTTTCACTTGTGCAAAGGGTGTTTCAGGCAATCGGCTGATGCACGGTCACCAGCTTGGTGCCATCCGGAAAGGTGGCCTCGACCTGGATTTCAGGGATCATTTCCGCAATGCCTTCCATCACTTGTTCGCGGGTCAACAGGGTGGTGCCGTAATGCATCAGCTCAGCGACCGTCTGCCCATCGCGGGCGCCTTCCAGCAGCGCGGCCGAAATGAACGCCATCGCTTCCGGGTAATTGAGCTTGAGGCCCCGAGCCAACCGCCGCTCGGCCACCAGGCCTGCAGTGAAGATCAGCATCTTGTCTTTTTCGCGTGGAGTCAGATCCATGTTTTTTTCCGTTTCAAAACCAAATAAATGAAAGCGCCGCGACCTCTGTAGGAGCGTGGCTTGTCCCGCGATCGGTTGCGAAGCAATCGTAATTCCTGCTGGCCGGGTATATCTGACACTCCGCGTGTCTGGGTTTGCTGCCGGTCCCCGGCAGATCGTGGGACAAGCCACACTCCTACAAGGGAACGGTGTCGCTTATGTACTCCAAATCCTCGGCGCCACCGCGTCGCGGCCCAACAGGGCAGGGCGCAGCAGTTTCCATAATTCGATCAACCAGGCCCGTGCATGCAGGGCTTCATCGGCCAGGCAGCGGGCGATGATCAGCCCCGGGACCTGGCTCAGGTCACCTCGCACCGGCGACTGTTCAGCCAGTGCGCGGCAGCGTTCCATCAATTCTGCGTCTATTTCCCCGGTGACGATCAGCGTCGCGAACACCGGTCTGCCGCCCAAGCCGACGGGTGAATCCAGTAAACCGTCGTTCCCCGTGATGCGCTGACGTTCATGCCACAGCAGCTTGCCGTCACGGCGAATGTCCAGATGCGCCTGGAAATGGCCTTCATCGAAGCGCTCACCGCTGGCCGGGCGACCCAACGCCACCACATCCCAATAGAACAGGCGTGCATCGCCTTCAAGCTCGATGCGCGTCGTGAGCTCGGCCTTGGCCTGGCTGAACACAATCGTTTCCTGCGGCAGCCACTCCAGCGTTCCGCCAGCGGCGATTTTCAACTCAAGCTGCTGATACGCCGGGCCCGCCGCGCGATACCACTTGGCGGCGCCGGGGCTGGTCAGTTGCGCCCAGGCATCGGGGCCGACGCTGGCATGGATGTCCAGCCGATCACCCCCGGCGATGCCGCCCGGCGGGTGAACGATGATGTGCTGACAGACTTCGGGGCCTTCGGCGTACAGGTGTTTTTGCACCCGCAGCGGGCCTTTGTGGCGACGCTGAACAGGGCGCGTGCTGTCGCCGAAACGCCCATAGCCCAGCTCCAGCTCGGCATGCCAGCTGGGCGTGAACAGGGCGGTGTGGGCAGGAAGATTCATAGGGCTCGTTATCGTGTTTCGAAGGCGTCTACCTTAGCCGATCGGCGCGTCAAATGGTGACCAGACCACGCACGCCTTCGGCCTCCATCTGTTCGCCGCGACCTTGCTGAATGATTTCGCCACGGGACATGACGATGTACTGGTCCGCCAGCTCGGCGGCGAAGTCGTAGAACTGCTCCACCAAGAGAATGGCCATGTCGCCACGGGCGGCGAGTTTCTTGATCACCGCGCCGATCTCCTTGATCACCGATGGCTGGATGCCCTCGGTCGGTTCATCGAGGATCAGCAGCCGTGGGCGGCTCGCCAGGGCGCGACCAATCGCCAGCTGTTGCTGCTGACCACCGGACAGGTCACCGCCTCGACGTTGCTTCATCTGCAGCAGCACCGGGAACAGCTCGTAAATGAACGCCGGTACTTCCTTGGCTTCGGACCCGGGGAAGCGAGACAGGCCCATCAGCAGGTTTTCTTCCACGGTCAGGCGCCCGAAAATCTCGCGGCCCTGAGGTACATAAGCGATGCCGGCGTGCACGCGCTGATGGGGCTTGAAGCCGGTGATCGGCTTGCCTTCCCACTGCACGACGCCTTCTTTGGCCGGCAGCAGGCCCATCAACACCTTGAGCAATGTGGTCTTGCCCACGCCGTTACGGCCCAACAGGCAGGTGACTTCGCCGACCTTCACGTCGAAGGACAGACCGCGCAGGATGTGGCTGCCGCCGTAGTACTGATGAAGCTTTTCTACTTGCAACATGTTCGAACTCTCCCGGTGATCGTTCCCACGCTCCGCGTGGGAATGCCGCGATGGACGCTCTGCGTCCGCTATGTGACGCACAGCGTCATGGGATGCATTCCCACGCAGAGCGTGGGAACGATCAAAGTCTGCATCACCGCCCCAGATACACCTCGATCACTCGCTCATCCGCCTGCACTTGCTCAAGCGAGCCCTCGGCCAGCACGCTGCCTTGGTGCAGCACGGTGACGTGGTCGGCGATGGTGCCGACGAAGCCCATGTCGTGCTCAACCACCATCAGCGAGTGCTTGCCCGCGAGGCTCTTGAACAGCTCGGCGGTGAATTCGGTTTCGGCGTCGGTCATGCCCGCGACAGGCTCATCGAGCAGCAGCAGTTGCGGGTCTTGAACCAGCAACATGCCGATCTCCAGAAACTGCTTCTGACCGTGGGACAGCAAACCGGCCGGACGCGACATCGACGACGTCAGGCGGATGGTTTCCAGCACCTCGTCGATGCGGTCGCGCTGCTCGCCGTTGAGCTTCGCCCGCAGGCTGGCCCACACCGACTTGTCGGTCTTCTGCGCCAGCTCCAGGTTCTCGAACACGCTCAGGGCTTCGAACACCGTGGGCTTCTGAAACTTGCGGCCAATCCCGGCTTGAGCGATCTGAACTTCGCTCATCTTGGTCAGGTCCAGGGTTTCGCCAAACCAGGCGGTGCCGTGGCTGGGACGAGTCTTGCCGGTGATGACGTCCATCAGCGTGGTCTTGCCCGCGCCATTGGGACCGATGATGCAGCGCAACTCACCCACGCCAATGTAGAGGTGCAGGTCATTGAGTGCCTTGAAGCCGTCGAAGCTCACGCTGATGTGCTCAAGGCTCAGGATGGTGCCGTGCAGCGTGTTCAGGCCTTCGCCGACGACCTGCCCCAAGCCGATCGCGTCACGGCTGGTGCCGATGTCGCTGTTTGGGTGGGGAGTCGAGTCCAGCACAGGGTCGAAAGCGGGAGTCGGAGTGCTTTTCATTGCTCGCCCCTTTTCTTGATCAGGCCAATCACGCCTTTGGGCAGGTACAGCGTCACCACAATGAACAGCGCGCCGAGGAAGAACAGCCAGTATTCAGGGAAGGCCACGGTGAACCAGCTCTTCATGCCGTTGACCAGACCGGCACCGAGCAGCGGGCCGATCAACGTGCCGCGACCACCCAGCGCCACCCACACAGCGGCTTCGATGGAGTTGGTCGGCGACATTTCGCTTGGGTTGATGATCCCGACTTGTGGCACGTATAGCGCGCCTGCCAGGCCGCACAACACGGCGCTGAGCACCCAGACGAACAGCTTGAAACCGCGTGGATCGTAGCCGCAGAACATCAGGCGGTTTTCCGCGTCACGCACGGCCGTCAGCACGCGGCCGAACTTACTGCGGGCCAGACGCCAACCCACGAACAGGCTGCCGACCAGCAACACGACGGTCAGTAAAAACAACACGGCGCGGGTGCCTTGGGAGGTGATGCTGAACCCCAGGATGCTGCGGAAATTGGTGAAGCCGTTATTGCCGCCAAAGCCCGTCTCGTTGCGGAAGAACAGCAACATGCCGGCGAAGGTGAGCGCTTGGGTCATGATCGAGAAATACACGCCTTTGATCCGCGAGCGGAAGGCGAAGAAGCCGAACACCAGCGCGAGCAAGCCCGGCGCCAACACCACCAGGCACATGGCCCAGAGGAAATGTTCGGTGCCGACCCAGTACCACGGCAGCTCGGTCCACGACAGGAAGGTCATGAAGGCGGGCAAGCTGTCGCCCGACGCCTCACGCATCAGGTACATGCCCATGGCATAACCGCCCAGCGCGAAGAACAGGCCGTGGCCCAGCGACAACAGGCCTGCGTATCCCCAGACCAGATCCAGCGCCAGCGCGACGATGGCGTAGCAGAGAATCTTGCCGACCAGCGTCAGGGTGTAGGCCGAGACCTGCAGGCTGTTGCTCTCGGGCAACAACGACATGAGCGGCAGGGCGATCAACACGGCGAGGATGACCACGCCCACCGAGATCGTGACTTTGGTGCCAGCGCGTTGCGCGGCGGTAACCATCAGTGGCTGATTCATCAGTCGATCACCCGTCCTTTGAGTGCGAAGAGACCTTGCGGACGTTTCTGGATAAACAGAATGATCAGCGCCAGGATCAGGATCTTGCCCAGCACAGCGCCGATTTGCGGTTCGAGAATCTTGTTGGCGATGCCCAGGCCGAAGGCGGCCATCACGCTGCCTGCCAGCTGGCCGACGCCGCCGAGCACCACCACCAGGAAGGAGTCGATGATGTAGCTCTGGCCCAGGTCGGGTCCGACGTTGCCGATCTGACTCAACGCCACACCGCCGAGCCCTGCGATGCCCGAACCCAGCCCGAAGGCCATCATGTCGATGCGACCGGTCGGCACGCCGCAGCAGGCCGCCATGTTGCGGTTCTGGGTCACGGCTCGTACGTTCAGACCCAGGCGGGTCTTGTTCAGCAACAGCCAGGTCAGCACTACGACGAACAGCGCGAAGCCAATGATGATGATCCGGTTGTACGGCAGCACCAGATTAGGCAGCACTTGAATGCCGCCGGACAGCCATTCCGGGTTGGCGACTTCGACGTTCTGCGCACCGAACACCACGCGAATCAACTGGATCAGCATCAGGCTGATGCCCCAGGTGGCCAGCAGGGTTTCCAGAGGACGGCCGTAGAGGTGACGAATCACGGTGCGTTCCAGCGCCATGCCGATACAGGCCGTGACGAAGAACGCGACGGGCAATGCCACCAATGGATAAAACTCGATCGCGCCCGGCGCGTAACGCTGGAGCATGATCTGCACAACATAAGTGGCGTAGGCGCCCAGCATCAGCATCTCGCCGTGGGCCATGTTGATCACGCCCAGCAGGCCGAAGGTGATCGCCAGACCGAGTGCCGCAAGCAGCAGGATCGAGCCCAGTGAGATGCCGCTGAACACCTGACCGATCACTTCCCCGATCATCAGCTTGCGTTTGACCTGAGCCAGACTGGTTTCAGCGGCCAGGCGCACACTCGGGTCGGTTTCGACGTCAGGTTCGAGCAGGTTTTCCAGGCGGGTACGAGCCAGCGGATCGCCGGTTTCACCTAGCAGGCGGACGGCGGCCAGACGCACTGTCGGGCTGGTGTCGACCAGTTGCAGATTGGCCAGCGCCAGGCTCAGTGCCGAGTGCACGGCATCGTTTTTTTCGCTGGCGACCTGTTGCATGAGCAGTTGCAGCTGCGCAGGACGCGCACTTTTTTGCAGGGTCAACGCCGCGGCCAGACGAAGCTTGGCGTCGGCAGCGAGCAATTGATGGCTCGCCAGCGCCGTGTCCACCAGACCGCGCAGGCGGTTGTTCAGGCTGATCGCTTGAGGCTCATCGGGATTGGGAGCATCGGCCAGTGCCGGAGCAGTCGGGTCGACAGCGGTGAAGCTGTCGCCATTCTGGATGAAGGCGCGGTTGCTGCTGTCGGCGGCCACGCGGCCTTCCTGCAGGGCAATCAATAAATCAACGCGCGCGGGAACGGGCTTGGCAGCCCAGGCTTCCAGCAGTTCAGCGCGCTCGGAGGATTCGGCCGCGACAAAGTCGCCGGCATCGCTGGCATGCGCTGCAAAGGGCAGCAACAGGCTCAGGGCGAGAATGAGGCGGTAGAAAGATCTGGGCATATCGGTGTCCTGAAAGCACCCGCATGACGTAACGTCGTGCGTGAAACTCTGTAGGAGCGAGGCTTGTCCCGCGATCGGCGGGGGACCCGTCGTAAAACCTGCAAACGCGGTATTACAGATACACCGCATGTGATGGATTTACTGCCGCTTCGCGCCAGATCTCGGGACAAGCCACGCTCCTACAGGAGGTGTCGGGCGCGGGGCCCGACAATGTGTCAGTTACTCTTCACCGCATAGTCAGGCTTCTTGTCGTTGCCCGGAATGAACGGGCTCCAAGGTTGGGCGCGGATAGGCTCCTTGGTTTTCCACACGACGTTGAACTGACCGTCTGCCTTGATCTCGCCGATCATGACCGGCTTGTGCAGGTGATGGTTGGTCTTGTCCATTTCCAGAGTGAAGCCCGACGGCGCGGCGAAGGTCTGGCCGGCCATGGCTTCACGGACTTTGTCCACGTCAGTCGACTTGGCCTTTTCGGCTGCCTGAGCCCACATATGGATGCCCACGTACGTGGCTTCCATCGGGTCGTTGGTGACGGCTTTATCCGCGTTCGGCAAGTTGTGCGCCTTGGCGTAGGCTTTCCAGTCGGCGACGAACTTGGTGTTGACCGGGTTCTTTACCGACTCGAAGTAGTTCCAGGCCGCCAGGTTGCCCACCAGCGGTTTGGTGTCGACGCCGCGCAGTTCTTCTTCGCCCACCGAGAACGCCACGACCGGAACGTCGGTAGCTTTCAGGCCCTGGTTGCCCAGTTCCTTGTAGAACGGCACGTTGGAGTCGCCGTTGACGGTGGAGATCACAGCGGTCTTGCCGCCTGCCGAGAACTTCTTGATGTTGGCCACGATGGTCTGGTAATCGCTGTGGCCGAATGGGGTGTAGACCTCTTCGATGTCGCTGTCCTTCACGCCTTTGGAGTGCAGGAACGAACGCAGAATCTTGTTGGTGGTACGCGGATAGACGTAGTCGGTGCCCAGCAGGAAGAAGCGTTTGGCGGCGCCGCCGTCTTCGCTCATCAGGTACTCAACCGCAGGAATGGCTTGCTGGTTCGGCGCGGCGCCGGTGTAGAACACGTTCGGCGACATCTCTTCACCTTCGTACTGCACCGGGTAGAACAGCAGGCCGTTCAGCTCTTCGAACACCGGCAGTACCGACTTACGCGACACCGAGGTCCAGCAACCGAAGACAACGGCCACTTTGTCCTGAGTGATCAGCTGACGGGCTTTTTCCGCGAACAGCGGCCAGTTGGACGCGGGGTCGACCACTACGGCCTCCAGCTTCTTGCCATTGACGCCGCCTTTGGCGTTGATTTCGTCGATGGTCATCAACGCCATGTCTTTGAGCGAAGTCTCAGAGATGGCCATGGTGCCAGACAAAGAATGCAGAATGCCGACCTTGATGGTCTCAGCGGCCTGGACGGTCCAGGTCATACCCATAGCGGCGATCGATGCGGACAAGGTGAACGCTTTTAGCAAACTACGACGCTTCATTGGCTAGCTCCATTCTTCGATTTTTTTAGTAATGACTGCTGTTGGCGGTGCAGAGGTTGAGTCTGCTTAGGCTTTAGCAAACGCTGGGCCAAGGCGAGAAACGTCGCAAAATGGAATGAAAACGTCGCTAGGTCAGGCGAGGGTGCGCCATTGTGGGGCTGGGTCGGTAAGAGGGTGCGCTGGCTGCGCTGATGTGGTGCGGGGAAGTTGTCGGGGTCGACAGGTTTTTACAGTGATCTTCACACGAGGGGCGCGTCGATCATGCGGGAAAGCGAAGGACGGGGCCTGAAACCCGAAATGAGGAGGAATTCATCACTAAACCACCCAAGAGGTTCCAGGCCCCGCAGGACGCAATCTAAGCTGTTGCTGCGGATTTGGCAAAGCGCGAACGTGCTATCCGATCGAGCAACCATACTGCCAGCATCGAAATCCCGACGAGCGGGAAGGCCGCGCCGAGCGCGATCATCACCACCGTCGCGACTTTCCAGCGCGGCAGGTCATGGCGCAGGGGTGGAACACCGAAACCGTTTTGCGGACGGCGCTTCCACCAGATGACGATCCCGCTGACCGAACTGAGCAAGACCATCAGGCAGATGAACAGGATCAGCAACTGATTCACCCAGCCAAACATCTTGCCTTCATGCAGCATCACGCCCAGCTCGGTCGCTTTGGAGACCGCGCTGTAATCCGCGTATCTCACGTCCGCCAGCACCTTGCCGCTGTACTGATCGACATGCAGGGTCGCGTCATTGCGCGGGTCGTCCGCAAATACTGAAACCGTGAACACGCCATCGGCGGTTTTCGGTGGGGTGATGCTGTATCCGGGCTCGATCTTGCGCTCGTTGGCAATGTCGACAACCCGCTGCAGCGTGATGGTCGGCGAGGCCGGTGCGCTGGACATGCCGCCATGGTTCATGTGCTCGGCATGGTCGCCGCCGGAAACAGGCATCGGGGTATTTTCCATCGCCCAAGGCACGGTCTGCACACTGGCATTGTTCAGGTCGCCGGCTTGTTTTTCAGACTTGGGCACATCGTTCCACATCGCGGCCGGGAAGGTGTTCCACACATCGGCGTACACCTTGCCCCACATGCCGGTCCAGGTCATGCCGCTCAGCAGCATGAACAACAGCGCCACCGAGCCCCAGAATCCGGTCACGGCGTGCAGGTCGCGCCACAGCACGCGACCACGGGCGGTGACGCGCGGCCATAGCACGCCTGCTGGTGAACGACCCCGAGGCCACCACAGGTAAACGCCGGACACGACAAGGACAATGCCCCAGCCCGCGGCCATTTCCACCAGTCGATCACCGACGGTGCCGATCAGCAGTTCGCCGTGTATCGCACGGGCCATCGCTTGCAGGTTGTTTTTGGCGTCCTGTGTGCCGAGCACCTTGCCGCTGTACGGGTCGATGAAGAGGTTCACCTCCCGGCCTTCCTGCTTGATGACGAACTGCGCGCTGCTCTCGGCGTTGGCGGGTGGCAGGTACTTGCTGATCGAGACGTGCGGATACGCCTCGATCACGCGCTGTTGCTGCTCGTCGGCGGTGAGCAGGTGATGCGCAGGGTTGACCGTCAGCAGGTCGTGGTACATCAGCGAATCGAGCTGCGGTTTGAACAGGTAAACCATGCCGGTCAATGACAGCATGATCATGAAGGGCGCAACGAACAGGCCGGCATAGAAATGCCAGCGCCACGCCAGGTTATAGAACGACACGTTTGGTTTGGACATGGTGCAACGCTCCCGTCAGGGATGAACACGGCGCAGCGCGCGGGCGGCTTGAACGCGGCCCACGGATACGAAATCTTTTTTAGGGATCAGGCGACTGACGAGAGGGGCGGAGCACGGCTGCGGGCGTTGGGGAAGACGCTACGCTGGGCATGCCCCTGCTGGGGAGCAGCGTTGTAGAAGTCTGCAGGTTTTGGCGGAACTGGCGCAACGACGGCGAGGGTCTGGGTGAGCGCCGGGCAACTGAACAGCAGCGTGCAATAGCCGCACTTGGCCCAGATCACATGATCCATGCCAGCAACGTCGCCGGTGTCCGCGTGATGCCCGCCGTGTTCGTCTGCCGCCATGTTCATCGGCGTAGACATGTCCATGTCCGCCGACATCGACGCGGACATCGACATGCCCGCGTGATGCTCCATCGGCATCGACTGTGAGATCAGCGGGCCGATGAAGATCATCAGCATGGCGAACAGGCTCAGCCATGCACCCGATGTCTTGCGGGGCGGAGGCGTGGAGCGGGCGCGTATCGCGGACAGGCGGCTCAATGGGTTCAGCTTCGACGGTCAGGGCTGTCAGTGGACGTGAACAGGAGGCGCGTCATCGGGTGCCTGTTTCTGCACCTTGACGTCAACCGTCACGTCGCCGGTTTTCTCGAAATGAAGGGTCAGCGGGAAGGACTGGCCGTCTGTCAGCTTCGAGCGGTCTTTCAGATCCAGCAGCATGACGTGGTAAGCCATGGGCGCGAATTTCACCTGGCCACCGGCCGGAATGTCCACCGTCTGCACCTGCTGCATCTTCATCAGGCCGTCTTTGTTCACATGCTCGTGCAATTGAGCGGCGCCTGCGACGGGGCTGTCGACACCGGTCAGACGATCGGCGTCCGGGCCCGCGTTGCTGATCACGAAATACGCCGCAACGGTGGGCGCATTCGGCGGCAGCTCCATCGACCACGGGTGGGCGATTGCTAGATGGCCTTTTGCATATTCATGAGCTTCAACATAGCAGGCAGGCAACAGCAACGCCGCCAGTAACAGGACTTTTTTTAGCGTGACGGTTTTCAACATTGCAACGAGCCTCCAATCATTCAGAAACGCGACGTGCTGCGTGAACGAACGATCAGACGCGAGGGGAGGCGCGGGGATTGAGGCTAGGCCATTGCTGGCGCGGTGGGGCGTGAAAAACCAGAATCGCCGAGGGGAAACGAACCGGCTCGAAGATCGTGAACACGCCGAACGTCTGGCCGCCAGGAAGTGCCACCAGCGACAGCGATCCGGAACAGCACGGGCAATGCTGCATTGAAGAATGTTCGCCGCCGTCAGGCGTACGCTGACTGACTTTGCTGACCAGGCCCAGTGGCGTAGCGACCCGTTGGGTACCGTTGCCGGTGCAGAAACTGCCCCACACCACCTGCTCGGCTTGGGTGCGCGGCATGGTGGGCGTCATCGGCATCGCGAGCATGCCGAACAGCAGCGCAAAACACGCCACCCAGGCAAAGGCCCGGCGCCGTTTGAGGCGGATGAGTCGATCTTGTTGTTCTTTCATGTCGGCCATTTAGCCTGAATGGCCGTGAGATGTAAAAAGCGCAGCCGCGACGTTATGTCGCGGGTGGGTATGGTTCAGGGGAGGTTCAGGTTGTGGAGGCGTGCAGTTTAAGGCCGAGAGCCTTGATCACCTTCATGATCGTTGCGAACTCGGGGTTGCCTCCGTTACCCAGAGCCTTGTAGAGACTCTCTCGACCCAGGCCTGTGTCTTTGGCTATCTGAGTCATTCCATAGGCACGCGCAATGTCGTTCAGGGCCTGGCGTACCAAAGCACCGTCTCCGGTATCTTCATCGAAACAAGCATCCAGGTAACCCGCCATATCCTCCGGGGTTTCCAGGTATTCCGCCGCATCGAATGGTTTGAATTCTTCTTTCTTCATGTTTCCCTCGCATTGAGGCTTTTGGCCATTTCCTTGGCACGTCTGATATCCCGCTTTTGTGTTGATTTGTCGCCACCGAGTAGAAGCAGGTAAATGATGTCTGCGCGACGGGTCAAATAAATCCGGTAACCCGGCCCATAGTGAACACGCATTTCGAAAACACCTTCGCCTACTGACTCAATCACCGAAATTACCTTGTTCTGCTGCTCGAATCCGCGCGATGACGCGCTGTTGGCCTGCTTTGTCCTTTAAAGACTTCAGCCAATTCGTAAATGAGGTAGATCGTTCGAAAAAAATCATACGGGAAATGTATCCCGCAGGATACTTTTCCGAAGTCAGCCAGCGCAGATTGGGACACGCGGACTTTTCTTCAGGGGGCCAGGGATTTCATTTCGAAGCGGACGAGTATGTGGAAACGTCCTGCAATGCAGCCAACAACTCCCCAACGCGCCAGAACTCCCTGTCCACCGCCGCCAACACCGGCCGCTTCAACACCAACACCGGTAACCCTCGTTCCCTGGCCACTTCAAGCTTGGGCTCGGTTGCGCTGCTGCCGCTGTTTTTGCTGATCAACACGTCGATGTTGCGGCGCTCGAACAGCTCGCGTTCATCTTCAAGATGAAAGGGCCCGCGCGCGCCGATCACTTCACAGCGTTCGTTGCCGGGATACACGTCCAGCGCGCGGAGCGTCCAGAACTGGTGCTCGGGGATTTCATGGAGATGCTGCAACGGCTCGCGGCCGAGGGTGAACAGTGGACGCTTGAAAGGGGCGAGGGCGGTGATCAGCCCTGGCCAGTCGTCGACTTCGCGCCAGTCATCGCCCTGACCTGGTTGCCATGACGGACGACGCAGCGCCCAGCACGGCACATGGGCGAGTCGTGCTGCGACGGCAGCGTTGTGGCTGATCTGCGCGGCATAAGGGTGGGTCGCGTCGAGAATCAGAGAGATGCCTTCTTCACGCACGAACTGTGCAAGCCCCTCAGCGCCACCGTAACCGCCAACGCGCACCTGGCATTGCAGGTCGTTGGGTACGCGGCCGACACCCGCGAGGCTGTAGACATGCTGCGGCCCCAGGGTTCGGGCAATCGCCAGCGCCTCGGTCACCCCCCCCAGCAGCAGGACGCGTTTCCCTGCGTGGGCAGTCAAAGGAACGCCCCCGCATGGCCGACGATCCCGCCTTGACGGTCGATCGCGAACACTTCCACCTGAACCTGTGCGGGCACCACGCTTCGCGCAAAGTCCAGCGCGTGCTGGCAGACCGCGTCACCCAGCGCCACGCCAGCGGCCGATGCCATGGCCAGCGCTTGCTGACTGGTGTTGGCGGCTCGGATGTTCTGCTGTAGCTCGGCATCGGCGCCGATCGCCGCGGCCCATTGCGCCAGTTGCTCCAGGTTGATGCTGGAGTGGCGGCTGTGAAGGTCCATATGTCCGGCGGCGAGTTTGCTGATCTTGCCGAAACCGCCACACAGGCTGAGTTTATCCACAGGCACTTTGCGCAGGTGTTTGAGCACGGCCCCCACAAAGTCGCCCATTTCGATCAGCGCGATGTCGGGCAGTTCGTAGACGCGGCGCATGGTGTCTTCACTGGCGTTGCCGGTGCAGGCCGCGATGTGCTGATAGCCGTTGGTTCTGGCGACGTCGATGCCTTGGTGAATCGAGGCAATGTAGGCCGCGCAGGAAAAAGGTCGGACGATGCCGCTGGTGCCGAGGATCGACAGCCCGCCCAGGATGCCCAGCCGCGGGTTCATGGTTTTGAGCGCAAGCTCCCCGCCGTTTTCCACGCAGATCGTGACTTCGAATCCACCGGTGTAGCCAAACTCATCGGCCAGGCGGGTCAGATGTTCGGCCATCATCTTGCGCGGAACCGGGTTGATGGCGGGCTCGCCGACGCCAAGGACCAGGCCCGGTCGGGTCACTGTGCCAACACCGGGGCCCGCTAAAAAGCGTACGCCGGGTTCAGCGATCAGACACACCTGCGAATACAACAGCGCGCCGTGGGTCACGTCTGGGTCGTCACCCGCATCCTTGATCGTGCCGGCTTCAGCGCCGGTGTCCGTCGCGCGACAGAACTCCAGGCGCATCTGCACCTGCTTGCCCTTGGGCAGCGTGATGTCGATTGCATCGTTGACTTCACCCGCCAGCAGGAAACGCGCCGCAGCCAGCGACGTTGCCGTGGCGCAGCTGCCCGTCGTCAGGCCGCTGCGAAGGGGCGCAGGTTGCTCGGCGGTTTCATCGCGCATCAGGGCTTGATCGCTTCAAGCAAGGTGATGGGCAGCGCCTGACGCCAGGTGTCGAACTCGCCGAGCGGCTTGGCGTGCGCCAAGTGAATACGGGTCAGGTCCCCGCCATGTTGCTCGCGCCAGTTCACCAGCATCGCCTCGCTTTGCAGGGTGACCGCATTGGCAATGAGCCGACCACCCGAGCGCAACTGTTGCCAGCAACTGTCCAGCACGCCTGCGCGCGTGACGCCGCCGCCAATGAAAATCGCATCCGGCGGCTCCAGTCCTTCGAGCGCGTCTGGCGCTCGGCCACGCACCAATTGCAGACCCGGCACGCCGAGCGCGTCGCGGTTGAATTCGATCAGTTGCTGGCGATCTTCGTTGGACTCGATCGCCACGGCGCGGCACGTCGGGTGCGCGCGCATCCACTCGATGCCAATGGAGCCACACCCCGCGCCGACGTCCCACAGCAGCTCGCCGGGAACCGGGGCAAGGCGCGCCAGCGTGATCGCGCGCACATCGCGTTTGGTCAGTTGGCCGTCATGTCGGAACGCATCGTCCGGCAAGCCGCCCAAGGGTGACAGGCGCAGTGTGTTTGGTTCCGCACGACAATCAATGGCAACCAGATTCAACGCGGCGATCTCGGGGTTCGACCATTCGTTGGCCACGCCGTCGATACGCCGCTCTGATGCACCGCCCAGGTGTTCGAGGACGGTCATGTGGCTGGGGCCGAATCCGCGCTCTCGCAACAACGCGGCGATGGCGGCGGGGCTGCTGCCGTCGTTGCTCAGCACCAACAGCCGCAACCCGTTGTGCAGTTGCGCATTCAGTGCCGCCAGCGGACGGGCGACGACCGACAAGGTCACTACGTCCTGCAACGCCCAGCCCAGGCGTGCAGCGGCCAGCGAATACGAGGAGGGCGCGGGAATCACTCGCATCTGATCGATGGGCACATGACGCGACAGACTGACGCCGACGCCAAACAGCATCGGGTCGCCGCTGGCGATCACGCAGACCGGCTCTCCGTGCTGTTCCAGAACCGGCTGCAGCGAGAACGGACTCGACCACTGACGCCGTTCTGCCTGGATGCAGGGCGGCAGCAGATCGAGCTGGCGTGAGCTGCCAAATACCTGGTGAGCGCCCAGAAGCGCATGCCGGGCATTCTTGCCCAGACCTTTGTAGCCGTCTTCACCGATTCCCACGACGGTTAGCCAGGGTGACATGTATTGCCCTCAAACCCGATGCATGCGACAGGCTGACCGGATCGGCCTGTGGATAAGGTCGGCATGATACAGCGCCCATGGCGCGGCGTCGTGCGGAGGGCGCTCGACGCAAAGTTTTGTAAGAGATGATGAGCGCCGCTGTGGGGCTTTTCTGAAAATGCCGTAATCACGCCGGATTTGCCGCTGCATCTGATGACATGCCCCGAAGCGCAACCCTATCGTCGGGCCTTGTTCAGGTGGTCAGGACGATTCATCCATGTCAGCGCCTTACGCGTTTATCAACGCCGGAAAGCAGAGCTTGTCCTGGTATCGAGACAGCCTGGTGGGTGCAAATACCCGCGCGAAGTTCGACACGGTGAATGCACATCTGCGCTCCGGGCTGGCTGTGATGCCGGGAGAACTGATCATCGTGGGCGACAGTTCCACCATGATGTGCACGATGGAGGAGCAAATGCTGATGGCCTACGCTCGGGAAGTCAGTCAGACAATGTTCGCCAGCAACGAAGCCAGCGCCCATCTGCAAACCGAGAACTACGACCTTTTGCAGGACGTCATGACGTACGGCTCCATCGGTGTGGGGAGTGCGACATCTGCGTGGAGCACGCATCTGAACCGTGTGCAGGACACGTTGAGCAGTGTCAACACGACGTATCAGAAGTGGCGCAGCGGGACGTTCACCAAGGATCAGTTCGTCGCCCAGCGGCAGAAACTGTTCGGCATCCTGGACGGCCAGCTTCGGGGTATCGGGCGATGGGGGACGGGGCTCAAGAACAACTCGTCGATCAAGAAAATGCTGGGGATTTCCAGCAAGCGCTACATGCGCACGGGTGAAATTCCCGACTACGTGAAGAACGTAAAACGCATTAACGCCATAGCGCGCAACTTGAGCGCGGGAACGATGGTGGGCGTTGCACTGGATGTCGGCGCGGGCGCGTTTGAAATCCGGGAGGCGTGCTCGACGGGGCGCGAGCAGGAATGTACGAAGGCCAAGTTCATTGAAGCGGGAAAGATGATGGTGGGGATACCAGCGGCGATTGCTGGTGGTGAGCTTAGTGCGAGAGCTGCAACATCCCTTTGCCTGCGAATGGCGGGACCAACTCGTGGGGCAAGTATACTTGCGTGTGGAATTGCTGCCGGGGCGGCTGGAGCTTGGGCAGGCGGTCAGGGCGGGTCCTCTTTAGGCGATGCTATGGGCACCATGATTTTCGAGATCACCGGCCATGAATGAACGCACGCTTGAGTGGGTTGTTTTTGGGTCTGGAGTTTTGGTGGTCCTGAGCTTTTGGATCAACGTTTACGTGAAGTACTCCATTCTTCCCGAAGTAGAAAAGCGGCTTCAGAACTGCGCAATCGTAGCTGACTCAAAAGCGCGATGGGGCAATTCTGGATTCTTGGGAAGGAGTCACAGGCTTGTCATGGTGAATCTTGCGCTCACCTCTACCTCGCTTCTGCACAGGAAGGGCATGGTAGATATTGATGAGGTAAGTCGTATTTCCAGAACCCATCGACGCTGGATATGCATTCCCATGAATCTAGCTTTGATTGGCTTCATTGGAGGGTTTGGAGGATTGGCCCTACTGGGCAGACTCTGGTAACGCACTGAACCAGACTCGAAATGCCTTTCTAGCCGTCCGCTTTCCCCCATCCGACAGACCGTCTTTTCATGCCAGCACCCAAAGCAGGCATAATACGGCCCCTGCAGACGCCCATCTCTGCTCCTTCCAGCCCGATCACGTCAGGTGAACCTTTGACCGAGCCGCTGTCCGCTCGCCCGCACGCTGCGCCTTTGCGCCCCTCGGCCTGTCCGGGGTTGTTGCGTATCGTCCCGGCGCTGGACGGCGGAATCTGCCGGATCAAGCTGCCCGGTGGCGTGATCTCGGCGCCGCAAGCGCTTGCGGTGGCCGATGCGGCAGAGCGTTTTGCGGGCGGTGTGATCGAGGCGACCAATCGCGGCAACCTGCAGATTCGCGGGATTGGAGCGGACCACGACGGGCTGATTGCCTCACTGCTGAACGCTGGATTGGGGCCGAAGAATCCCGCGAGCGACGACGTCCGTAACCTGATGCTCAGCCCGGCGGCGGGTGTCGATCCACAGCAGTTGTTCGACGCTCAACCCTTGGCCGAGAAGATTCTGCTCACGCTGGAAAACCATCCGCGCTTTCATGAGCTTTCGCCCAAATTTGCGATATCGCTGGACGCCGGTGAAGGGCTGGCCATGCTGGAACACCCCCATGATCTGTGGCTGTCGACGCTGAGCGTGGACGGTGAAACCCTGCTGGGGTTCGGTCTGGCGGGATGTCCGGCGAATGATTTTCCCGTGGCCGCCGTACCCTTGGGCGCCGGCCTTGAGCTTGTGGTCTCGGTGCTAGAACTGTTTCTGGAGCGCGCACGTCCCGAGCAGACCCGCATGCGTCATCTGCTTGAGGACCTGCCGGTGCCCGGTTTTCTGGGGCAGCTGTCCGAACGTTTGACGACGACATTGAGAACAGATCAAGCCATCACCTCATGGCGACGAGCGCCGGCTCAGGTAAATGCCCATATCGGTCTCTATCCACAGAAGCAGCCCGGTCTGACGTGTGTGGGCGGCGTCGTGCCTTTGGGGCGTCTGACGCCGTCCATGTTGCGCGAGGCGGCGACCTTGGCCGTCGAACTCGGTGACGGAACGCTGACCATGACCCCTTGGCAAGGCCTGATGCTGCGCAATGTCCGCGATGATCACGCCGCGCTTGCTCTCGACAGGTTGCGCGCTGCGGGCGTGTTGTGCGAGGCCGACAAGGCGCTGTCTCAAATGATTGCCTGCACCGGCGCTGCCGCCTGCGGCAAAGGGCTGGCCGACACCAAAGCAGACGCGCGGCAACTGGCAGAGTACCTGCAAGCGCAGGGCGTCAGTCACGGCGTTCACTTGTCGGGCTGCAATCGGTCCTGCGCAGCGGCCCACGTTGCGCCGATCACCTTGCTGGCGGTTTCCGCCGGCCATTACGACTTGTATTTTCGTCATGCAGATCAGCCGGGTTTCGGCGAGTTGCGTGGGCGTGACCTCACTATTGAAGCAGTCGGTGCGTTGTTGACCGCCGACTCACGGAGCAACACCGATGATTGATTACATCCGCGACGGCCAGGAGATTTACCGCAACTCCTTCGCGATCATTCGCGCCGAGGCCAACCTCGACAAGATCCCGGCCGACCTGGAAAAGCTGGCAGTGCGTGTGATTCACGCCTGCGGCATGGTCGACGCGGTCGACGGGCTGCGCTTCTCTCCGGGCGCAGGCACGGCAGGGCGTCAGGCGCTGGCCGCTGGCGCGCCGATTCTGTGCGATGCGCACATGGTGGCCGAAGGCGTGACCCGTGCGCGTTTGCCGGCGAATAATCAGGTGATCTGCACGCTCAAACAGGTCGGTGTTCCAGAGCTTGCTCGCGAGCTGGGTAATACCCGGTCCGCCGCCGCGCTTGAACTGTGGCGCCCGCACCTGGAAGGCGCTGTCGTCGTGATCGGCAACGCGCCGACCGCGCTGTTCTATCTGCTGGAGATGATCGACGCCGGTGCGCCGAAACCCGCGCTGATACTCGGCTTTCCCGTGGGCTTCGTCGGTGCCGCCGAATCCAAGGACATGCTCGCTGCTGACAGTCGCGGCGTGCCCTACGTGATCATGCAAGGGCGTCGCGGTGGCAGCGCCATGGCGGCTGCTGCGGTCAACGCGCTCGCCACGGAGATCGAATGATGCAGGCACGCGGTCGATTGATTGGCCTGGGTGTCGGCCCAGGGGATCCTGAACTCATCACCGTCAAAGCCCTGCGTCTGCTGCGCGAGTCGCCGGTGGTGGCCTACTTCGTGGCCAAGGGCAAGAAGGGCAACGCATTCGGCATCATCGAAGCGCACCTCCAAGCCGCTCAAACGCTGATGCCGCTGGTGTACCCGGTGACCACCGAGGCCCTGCCTGCGCCGATGTCCTACGAGCAGATCATCAGCGACTTTTACGACACCGCCAGTCTTGACGTGGCTGCACATCTGGATGCTGGTCGCGATGTCGCCGTGATCTGCGAAGGCGACCCTTTCTTCTACGGTTCCTACATGTACCTGCACGATCGCCTCGCTGAGCGCTACGAGGCCGAAGTCGTACCGGGTGTCTGCTCCATGCTCGGAGGCGCTTCGGTGCTGGGCGCGCCGCTGGTGTATCGCAATCAGAGCCTGTCGGTGTTGTCGGGCGTGCTCTCGGCCGACGAGCTCAAGCGCAAACTGGTCGATGCCGATGCGGCGGTCATCATGAAGCTGGGGCGTAATTTGCCGAAGGTACGTCAAGTGCTGGTCGAGACGGGCCTCGCCGAGCGTGCGCTCTACGTCGAGCGCGCGACCATGAGTAACCAGAAAATCGTGCCACTGGCCGAGGTCGATCCGATGTCGTCGCCGTACTTCTCGCTGATCATCGTTCCGGGTGAAAGGTGGCAGGGCTGATGCGGGCGTCGAACAACAAGGCACCGGCCATCGTCATTCTGGGCAAGGGTGCGCTGAACACGGCCCGGCGCATCCAGCAGCTGTATCCCGACGCCCTCGTTCATGGCCTGGCTGAACGTGTGGAAGGTGCGGACCGTACGTATTCCGAATTCGGCGCGACACTGCGCCATCTGTATCAGCAGGACACGCCGATCATCGCCCTCTGCGCGGCGGGTATCGTGATTCGGACGCTAGCGCCGCTGTTGCTCGAAAAAGGCGCCGAGCCGCCTGTGCTGGCGGTCGCCGAGGATGGCAGTGCGGTCGTGCCGCTGCTGGGCGGACTGGGTGGCGTCAATGTCATGGCCCGGAAGATTGCTGCGAGCTTGAACACGGCGGCGGCAATCACTACCAGCGGCGAACTGCGCTTTGGCACTTGCCTGCTCAATCCTCCGTCCGGTTATGCGCTGGGCGACCTGGAGCTTGGCAAGCGTTTCGTTTCCGATCTCTTGTCAGGCGAAAGCGTGCGCATTGAAGGCGCCGCACCGTGGCTGGCGCAAGCGCAACTGCCGGAAGATGATCACGCGCAACTGGCGATTCATGTCGGGTACGCCGAGCGCGAGCCTTGCGCCAACGAGTTGCTGATCTACCCGCGCAATGTGCTGGTGGCGGTCGAGGCCACGGTCCCTGATCTCGCTGAAACGGTGCGCGGCGCACTGCATGACTCGCGCATTGCCAGCCAGGCGCTCGCGTGCCTGCTGGCCAGCGAAACCGGCATGGCCAACCCTGCGTTGCACGCGGCTGCCGACACGTTGGGTGTGCCGTTGCGCTTCACGGCGCAGGCACCGGCAAGCGACATGGCGCGACAAGCACTGCCGCAACTGCTGCCACCGCTCAGTCCACGGCACGGTATCGCTATCGCCGTGGCGGCTGAACCGTTGGATGTCCAACGTATCGGTCGCGGCCGTGGACGGTTGGCGGTGATCGGGCTTGGACCTGGCGCTGCCGAGTTCATGATTCCAGCCGTGAAAGCCGAACTCGCCCGCGCCAACGACGTATTGGGTTACGAGACCTATGTATGCATGGCGGGGCCTTTCCGTGCCGATCAGGTCCTGCACTGCACGGATAACCGTGAAGAAATGCAGCGCGCGCGTCACGCGTTTGAGCTCGCCGCCCAAGGGCGTTCGGTGGTGGTGGTGTCCTCGGGTGACCCGGGTGTGTTCGCCATGGCATCGGCGGTGCTGGAAGCGCTGCATGAATCCGACAACGCTCAGTGGCACGCGGTCGACCTGGAAATCCTGCCCGGCGTTTCAGCCTCCCTTGCGACAGCCGCTCAAGCGGGCGCGCCGCTAGGGCATGACTTCTGCGTCATGTCCCTGTCCGACAACCTCAAGCCTTGGGACATCATCGAAAAGCGGCTGGACCTGGCATGCCAGGCCGATCTGGCGCTGGCGTTCTACAACCCGATTTCGCGATCCCGTCCCTGGCAACTGGGGCGTGCACTGGAGATCGTGCGTGTGCATCGCGCGCCTGAGACACCGGTCACGCTGGGCCGCGACATCGGCCGTCCGGGGCAAACCCTTCGCGTGATCACGTTGGGCGAACTGACGCCGGAGCAGGTCGACATGCGCACGATGGTGTTGATCGGCTCGTCGCTGACCCGCAGCTTCCCTCGTGCGGACGGTAAAGCCTGGACGTATACACCGCGCTGGTACGGCGAAAAGCCTGACAAGTAAGCTTCGCGACATCTTCAAAAGGTGTGGGAGTTCTCATCTGGAACAGGGAGAATCCGGTTAGTTTTTGACCGGTTTTTCCTCTGGCTGCCCAAGATATTTGTTTTGCTCCCGGTTTTATTAGAGGTGCCTGACGTTAATCGCGAACGTGTTGGTTTAGAGACGGGGTAGAAGGCAATAGCAGGTTTTGCTAGTTTGGATCGGGCCCAGGATGGGCCTATTAAATAAAGGACTATTGATATGATTCATACATTGCTGGAACTGCCATCTGTCGCTGCAGGTAAAGATCAAACCACGTTTGCCACTGACGCCATTAACGCCGTGCCAGTCGGTGCCTCAAACAATGTGCCGATGACCGCCGCTTTTAATTCGGAAACCAACACGGATGCGCAAAGCGCTGTGGTGGCGCCTGAGCACCTGATTATATTCAGCGGGAACATGTCTGCCGAACATAAGGATTACGTGACCAATTCCCTGCTGTACTCGGATTTGGCCGCCGTCTACAAGACCAAGCAGATTGCCAATGTCGCGCAACGTCGCAAGGCATGGTACGACGAAAAAACCTTCATCATGAAAGGGTTGGGCTGGGCAGGATTCACTGAGACGTTACGTGAGCACTCGGCGCGCTCGCGGAAATTCACCATGGATCAGGTCGGACTCGAAATACTGAGCAAGGCGCTTACCGCCGCGGCGGTGCCAGGCATCTCCGCAGCCGCGCTGATGAGTCTGGCGTCGGAAGCCGTCAAGGTCATCGGCAAGGGTGGCGAACCTCTTCGGCTGTTCCAGAAAGAATACCGGGCTCATCAAGACGGTAAATTCAACATTGCCGTCTGCATGGAGTCGCCCGCCGGCGACGTCGTACTGGTGAGCACCAACATTTACTTCGTCGCTTCTCAATCGGTCACGAACGTATTGTTCTGGGAATGGCAGTCCACCGACGTTGACGTCGCATCGGCCGGGAACCGAATGGTCTTGAATGAGCGACGCTTCCAAAGAGGTAAAGACAAACTGGCAGACCGGCTGGATGACTACATGTTTGACACTATTCTCGACCTACCGCTGGGCCGTTAATCAACACTTGGCGCATGGGCTCGTTCTTCGGGCTCATGCGTTATTGATTGGAAATTACCAAAGCGGGTGTGTCATGGGATCGAGAAACATAGAGGCGGCATTTGTAGGCAATAATCTTTTTACTTTTTTTCCAGGGATGACAGCGGAAGAGAAAAGTGATGTTCAGGAATTGGTCACGTATGCGGACCTTACGTCCAGCGTAAAGTTTGACCAGACCGAATTGTGGTCGAGCTGGATGTTCGATTACACCCAGCGTTTAGTGATCAGCGGATTCAAGCGCACCAGCTTTATCACACCTGATTCAAGAGTGTTGGGGCACCCGGATGAGTGGACCAGTCAGCTCTTCCAGATAGTGGGCACACATGGATCACGTAACCTGGTTGACATGGTCAAGCAGTGTTTCACCGCCGCCCGCGTCAATCGAAGCGTGAAGGCCTTTTTCGATCACTCCACCGTGGCCGGTAAGGGACGTTTCCTTCAGTTAGTCCCTTGCGAGAAAACGCCCGCTGGGGACATCGTCATTTTGCTGTGTGGCATCAATGTGAGTTTCAACGGCGACGCTCTGCACGATGGCGGCAAGCGTGTGATTCTGTTCGTCAAGGGTGGACGATACGTGTTCGACAGAACGGCCTACGCGAAGCGCCGTGAGGCTGTCTGCCTTTATCTCGACAATCGGATGGATCATCTGCTTACCCGCGTCTTGATCTGACCTACGGAACCAGATAACCCTTGATGCCGGTGAAGATGATCTGCGCGGCCAGTGCACAGACGAACAGTCCCATCAGGCGGCTGACAATTTGAAGGCCTTGATCGCCCAGCACGCGTTCGATGCTGTTGGACAGGTAAAGCACCACACCCACGGTGAAACTCGCCAACGCAATGCTGACGATGGCGGTCAGCTTGTCGTCCCAATGGGGCTGGCTGACGCCCATCACCAACAGCGCGCCAATAGTGCCGGGGCCGACGGTAATCGGGATGGTCAGTGGAACGATGGTGACGTCCTGTTGCACGTTGTCGGTCTGAACGCCGGATTTGCCCTGCGCCATGCCCAGCGCAGAGATGAACAGCACGCTCCCGGCGCCAATCCGAAAAGCGTCGGCGGTGATGCCGAAGACGGTGAAAATCACGCGCCCGAACAGGTACAGCAACACGCTCGATACCAATGTTGCGAAGGCAACCTTCCACGCCAGGTAGCGGCGCTCTTTGCGCGAATAGCCTCGGCTCAGGCTGATAAAGCAGGACAGGACGAAGAACGGGCTATAGAGCACCAGCATCTTCAGGTAAACGCTGAACAACACATGCAGCATGGCTTGAGCTCGTGGCGGCAGATTTGGACGGGGCAAGTCTATCAGGCGCCGCGCACGCCGGAGGTTCAGTTTTGCTGATAGCGTTCCGGGTCGCCGGCTTCTGCGCCCGCTTGATTACGCGCCCGTTGCTCCACCCAGTACTCCACCAGCTCGCGCAGTTGAGACAGCTCGACGGGTTTGGACATATGCCCGTCCATGCCTGACTGGCGGGCGCGGTCCTTGTGTTCGGCCAGAATGT
This sequence comes from Pseudomonas abietaniphila, assembly GCF_039697315.1. Classification (NCBI taxonomy): domain Bacteria; kingdom Pseudomonadati; phylum Pseudomonadota; class Gammaproteobacteria; order Pseudomonadales; family Pseudomonadaceae; genus Pseudomonas; species Pseudomonas abietaniphila. The sequence continues at coordinate 3,828,168 of NZ_CP155619.1, forward strand.
GGGCGGTCAGCGCGACCACGGGGGTGCGTTTGCGTTGATTACCCACTTCCCAGGCGCGCAATTGCTGGGTGGCCGAGAAGCCGTCGAGAATCGGCATTTCGCAATCCATCAGCACCAGGTCATAGCGCTGGGCTTTCATCGCCCTCAGCGCCTCTTCGCCATTGCTGGCGGTGTCGGGCTGAAGATTGAGTTTGCCCAGCATGCCGCGGATCACCTTGGTGGAGATACTGTTGTCTTCTGCGACCAGGATGCGGAAGTCGGTGGGCACGTCGACCTCGAGGTTGACGACGGGCGAGGGTGGAAACGGCGCCTGGCCTTTATTGCGCTGATTGAGTTCGTCGGCCAGCGTGGTTTTCAGGGTGTAACCGGCCACCGGTTTGGCGAGGATGCGTTTGACCCCGGCATTGCGTGCGATGACCTTGCTCGGTGCATTGCTGATGCCGGTGAGCATGATCAGCAGGATGTCGTGGTTAAGGCTCGGGTCTTCCTTGATCTTGGCGGCCAGTTGCATGCCGGTCATGCCGGGCATGTTCTGGTCGAGCAACACGATGTCGAAGTAATCTCGCAGGTGCGCCTTGGTGCGCAGCAGGGCCAAGGCTTCTTTGCCTGACGGCACCGCGCTGACGTTCAGACCCCAGGCACTGCATTGCTGGACAAGCACCTTGCGGCAGGTGTCGTTGTCGTCCACCACGAGCACGCGCGCGCCTTTGAGCGGGCTGTCGAGGTCGGCAGGGGGTTGTTCAAGCCGCTCTGCGTCCAGCGGCAGGCTCAACCACAGGGTACTGCCCTGGTTGCTGCCGCTCTGGATGCCAAATTCCCCGTTCATCAACAGGATCAACTGGCGTGCGATGACCAGCCCCAGGTGGCCGCCGACCTTGCTCGCCGCCAGGAAGTTCTTGCTGTGCAGCTCTGCGTGGAGCAAGGCGTCACGCTCTTTGGGCGTGAGCGGTGTGCCGCTGTCCTGGACGGCGATGCGCAAACGCGGTTTTCCTCCGCGGGAGTCGAGGGCGACCACCAGCAAGATCTCGCCCTCGTCGGTCTTTTTTAACGCGTTTTCCAGCAGGCTGAGCAGCGTCTGTCGCAAGCGGGTCGGATCGCCACTGATGACCCGCGGGACTTGCGGCTGAATGAAGCTGATCAACTCGACGCTCTGCTGTTCGGCCTTCGCACGGAAAATGCTGAGGCAGTCTTCGATCATCGCGCTGAGGTCGAACTGAACGTCATCCAGCTCGATCTGCCCGGACTCCAGCTTGGTGATATCGAGGATTTCGTTGATCAATGTCAGCAGCTCGTTGCCGGCGCTATGAATCGTCTGCACGTAGTCGCGTTGCTTGACCGACAACGGGGTGCCCAGCAATAACTCGGTCATGCCGAGTACGCCGTTCATGGGCGTACGGATCTCGTGGCTGATCTTCGCCAGGAATTCGGCTTTGGCATTGATCTCGGCAGTGCTGGCCGCGAGTTCCCGGCTGATGCTGAAGTTGTCTTCGGTGATGCTGCGATGGCGCTCGCTCAGCGCGATGCTCATCAGCAGACCACAGAGGCAGAACATGCCCATCACCGCAATGATCAGGGTCTGAGCAGCGATGGTCGTCAACCAGAGCATGGCCGGCAGGATCACCAGGTTGCCCAGGTTGAACACAATCATCGCGATGACGAAAGGGCGTGCGGGCGCATACCCTTTTTGCAGGTGATAGATCGACACCAGCGTGATTGTGAGCGTAGTGAGGGCCACCAGCAGGAAGGTCAGAAGGTTCAGCGGCAACGTGTCAACGAACAACACCAGCAAACCACCGAAGCCGACGATCAGCAACACGCTCATCAGTAACCGGTTCAACACTTCGACGCCGCGCTGGACGAAGAAGCAGTAGGCGTACATCAGGCCCGTGGCGGCTGCGAGCAGCAGGGCGAGGTGAGCGCTGGGGGTTTGCGCCAGGTGCCAGTGCGGCAACCAGGGCGCCTGCAGGTTGAGCAGCAACAGGGCGCTCAGGCCCAGAAAGCCTTCGCAGGCCGCCAGCCATAAACTGCTAACCGAGCGCGATTGGGCGAAGCGCGTGATGTTCTGCACGATCAACATGATCAGCGAGCCGAAGAACAGCCCGAGTAACAGTGGACGGCGCTCATCCGCAGCGCTTGCGACCGCGGATTCCAGCGAAATGTTGGGCCGCAGTTCCTGTTCGGACTTCAGGCGCAGGTAGAGATCCAGCGGCTTGTCGCTGCGTGGAACCGGCAACAGAAAGTCGATGGACGGCAGCGGTTGAGCGGAGCGGGGGACCTTGTTACCGGAGCGTGAGTGATCGATCAGGGTCTCGCCGTCGAGCACGTACATGTCAACGGTCGCGAGGTCCGGGGCGAAGATACGCACCAGTTGTTCGTGGTCGGTAGGGGGCAGCAGATAGTGCAACCACAGCGCAGAGTCACGGCTGGTGGCGCGGACCTGGTCGAGTTCGACCGGGCTGAATTGGGAGTCGTAATGCGCGGAGCGAATGTCGCTGAGTTGCAGGTTGGCCTGATCGTCGACAAGGGTCGACCATCCTGCGCTGACCTCGGCGGATGCCGTAGGGACGCAGAGCTGGGCCATCATGGCGATGATCAAACAAGTGGCAATCCTGAGCCAGCGCACGGCGAAATCCCTTCGTGAATGAAGCCAGTTGACTCTGGAGCGACACTGGATGATCAGCCGGTTCTCCGAACGGAAAACCGGCTGGTTCCAGACTTACTCCAGATGTTCGCCGCGTTCCCGGGCAATGGCGCGGTAGCCAATGTCCTTGCGGTAAAAACAGCCTTTCCAGTCAATCTTTGCAGCCAGTTCGTACGCCTGCTTCTGGGCATCGCCTACGCTGTCACCCAGCGCAGTTGCACACAGAACTCGACCACCGGACGTCACCACCTGGCCGTCCTTGAGCGCCGTACCGGCGTGGAACACCTTGCCCGGCAATGCGGCAGCGGCGTCCAGGCCGTTGATCGCGTCGCCTTTGGCGTAATCGGCAGGATAACCGCCTGCCGCCAGCACGATACCCAGGCTCGGACGTGGGTCCCATTGAGCCTCGACTTTGTCCAGAGCTTGCGCCAATGCGGCCTCGACCAGCAAGACCAGACTCGATTGCAGACGCAGCATGACCGGCTGGGTCTCCGGGTCGCCGAAGCGGCAGTTGAACTCGATGACCTTCGGGTTTCCGGCCTTGTCGATCATGAGACCAGCATAGAGGAAGCCGGTGTAAACGTTACCTTCGTCTGCCATGCCTCTGACGGTCGGCCAGATCACCTGATCCATCACGCGCTGGTGGACGTCGGCGGTGACCACCGGGGCAGGGGAGTAAGCACCCATGCCGCCCGTGTTCGGGCCGCTGTCGCCATCGCCCACGCGTTTGTGGTCCTGGCTGGTGGCCATTGGCAGCACGTTCTTGCCGTCGACCATGACGATGAAGCTGGCTTCTTCGCCGTCGAGGAACTCTTCGATGACGACACGGGAACCGGCGTCGCCGAAGGTGTTGCCTGCGAGCATGTCGCGCACGGCTTCTTCGGCTTCTTCCAGGGTCATGGCGACGATCACGCCTTTACCGGCTGCCAGGCCATCGGCCTTGATCACGATCGGTGCGCCTTTTTCGCGCAGGTAAGCCAGCGCGGGTTCGATCTCGGTGAAGTTCTGGTAATCGGCAGTCGGGATCTTGTGACGCGCCAGGAAGTCCTTGGTGAAGGCTTTCGAACCTTCCAGCTGTGCAGCGCCCTTGGTCGGACCGAAGCAGTCCAGGCCACGGGAACGGAACAGATCAACCACGCCGGCGACCAGCGGCACTTCCGGGCCGACGATGGTGAGCGAAACGTTCTTCTCGGCGAAGTCAGCCAGTTGCTCAAGCGCCAGGACGTCGATGGCGACGTTCTCGCACTTGGCTTCGATGGCCGTACCCGCGTTGCCCGGCGCAACGAAAACCTTCTGGACGCGCTGATCCTGCGCGACCTTCCAGGCCAGAGCGTGTTCGCGGCCACCGCTACCGATGATGAGTACGTTCATTTTTTAAACCTCGATGACGCTAATTCTGTGGGTTTCGCTGGCAGGTCGGCGGTCTGTGCGCCGAAAACCAACCCTGTGGGAGCGAGCTTGCTCGCGAAAGCGGTGTGTCAGTCGACGTTAATGTCTCTGGCAGATTGCATTCGCGAGCAAGCTCGCTCCCACAGTTAATCGGTGTATCAGTGACGGAAATGGCGCATGCCCGTGAAGACCATGGCGATTCCGGCTTCGTCGGCCGCTGCAATCACTTCGTTGTCGCGCATCGAGCCGCCCGGCTGGATCACCGCAGTGATGCCGACCTTGGCGGCGTTGTCGATGCCGTCACGGAACGGGAAGAAAGCGTCCGACGCCATGACCGCGCCCTGAACCTGCAGGCCTGCGTGCTCGGCCTTGATGGCCGCGATGCGTGCGGAGTTCACACGGCTCATCTGGCCGGCGCCGACACCGATGGTCTGACGGTTCTTGGCGTAGACGATGGCGTTGGATTTGACATACTTGGCGACTTTCCAGGCGAAGATCAGGTCGTGGATTTCCTGCTCGCTCGGCGCGCGCTTGGTCACGACTTTCAGATCGTCGGCGGTGATCATGCCGATGTCACGGCTCTGCACCAGCAGGCCGCCATTGACGCGTTTGTAGTCCCACGCCGGAGCGCGTTCGCTGTCCCACTGGCCGCTGGTCAACAGACGAACGTTGGCTTTGCTGGCAACGATGGCCTGGGCTTCGGCGCTGACGCTTGGGGCGATGATCACTTCGACGAACTGGCGCTCGACGATGGCCTTGGCGGTCTCGGCGTCCAGTTGACGGTTAAAGGCGATGATGCCGCCGAAGGCCGACTCGCTGTCGGTGGCATAAGCCAGCTCGTACGCCTGACGAATGCCGCCTTCGGCGTCCGGGCTGACCGCTACGCCGCACGGGTTGGCGTGCTTGACGATGACGCAGGCCGGCTTGACGAAGCTCTTCACGCATTCCAGTGCAGCGTCGGTATCGGCGACGTTGTTGTAGGAGAGTTCTTTGCCCTGCAACTGGGTTGCGGTGGCAATGCCGACTTCGGCGGGTTTGGCTTCAACGTAGAACGCCGCGCTCTGATGCGGGTTCTCGCCGTAGCGCATTTCCTGAGCCTTGATGAACTGTGTATTGAAGGTGCGCGGGAATTCGCTGCGGCCTTCGGTCGACAGGGTTTCGGCGCTCTGGTCGACGCTGCCCAGGTAGTTGGCGATCATGCCGTCGTAGGCGGCGGTGTGTTCGAACGCCTTGAGCATCAGGTCGAAACGCTGTGCGTAGGTCAGACCACCGGCCTTGAGGCTTTCCAGCACCTGGCTGTAATCGCTCGCGTTGACCACGATGGCGACGTCTTTATGGTTTTTCGCGGCCGAACGGACCATGGTAGGGCCGCCGATGTCGATGTTTTCGATAGCGGTCGGCAGGTCGCAGCCTGGCTTGGAAACCGTGGCTTCGAACGGATACAGGTTCACGGCCACCAGGTCGATCGGCTTGATGCCGTGTTCGGCCATGATGGCGTCGTCGGTGCCGCGACGTCCCAGAATGCCCCCGTGGATTTTCGGGTGAAGGGTCTTGACGCGACCGTCCATCATTTCTGCAAAGCCGGTGTAATCCGCGACTTCTACCGCTGCGACGCCGTTGTCCTTGAGCAGCTTGAAGGTGCCGCCAGTGGAGAGGATCTCGACGCCGAGGGCTTCGAGTTCACGGGCGAATTCAAGGATCCCGGTCTTGTCGGAAACGCTGATCAAGGCGCGGCGGATCGGCAGGCGGGTAGTCTGGTCGGTCATCTCAACTTCCATCAAAAGCAAATGAGTTCTACAAAAAAAGCGACCGCATTGAAGTGAGGTCGCTTTTTGTGTTCTGGATGCTTACAGCAGGTCGTACTGCTTGAGTTTCTTGCGCAAGGTGCCACGGTTCAGACCGAGCAGTTCGGACGCCTTCGTCTGGTTGCCCTTGACGTAATTCATCACGCACTCGAGCAAAGGCGCTTCGACTTCCGAGAGCACGAGATTGTAAACATCAGTGACGGCAGCACCTTCAAGGTGAGCGAAATAATTGTGCAGCGCCTTTTCGACGCTTCCACGAAGGGTCTGACCTTCTTCGCTTGGCGTGTTGAGGTGCTGTTTCAAATTGACGTTGTCGCTCACGGGTGTTGTTCCACTCACTAAAGTCTCTGTCATCATCGTCATGCGGCCACCTCTTGTTCGTTCCCTGCTTCCGGGCTTTTATAGCGTTCGGCAAAGAATTCCCGAACGTTGGCGCACTGTGCTTCCGTACCTTCCAAACGATTGAAATGGGCGCGAAACTCCCTGGCGCCCGGCAAGGTTGCGAGATACCAGCCGACGTGTTTACGGGCGATCCGCACGCCCATAACGTCGCCATAGAACGTGTGAAGCGCGGCCAGATGCTCTAGCAGAATGCGTTCCACTTCACCCAACGCCAGCGCAGGGAGTTTTTCCCCGGTGCGCAAGTAGTGTTCTATCTCGCGAAAAATCCATGGGCGCCCTTGGGCGGCCCGGCCAATCAACAGTCCATCGGCACCGGTCGCGTGCAAGACGTGCCGGGCTTTTTCCGGTGAATCGATGTCGCCGTTGGCGAACACCGGAATCGACACCGCCTGCTTGATTGCAGCGATGGTGTCGTACTCGGCTTCACCGGTGTAGAGATCCGCGCGGGTTCGACCATGCACCGCCAAGGCCTGGATTCCGGCTTGTTCGGCGATTCTGGCGACCGTCAGACCATTTTTGTTCGCCCGGTCCCAGCCGGTACGAATCTTCAGGGTGACCGGCACGTCGACTGCCGCGACCACCGCGTGCAGGATTTCGGTCACCAACTGCTCATCTTTCAACAGTGCGGAACCAGCGGCCTTGTTGCAGACCTTTTTCGCCGGACAGCCCATGTTGATATCGATGATCTGTGCGCCAAGTTCGACGTTGGCGCGTGCTGCATCCGCAAGCATCTGCGGATCTCCACCGGCGATCTGTACCGAACGGGGTTCGGGATCACCTTCGTGAATCATGCGTAACCGCGATTTGCGGCTGTTCCACAGGCTCATGTCACTGGTGACCATTTCCGACACCACCAGACCTGCGCCGAGTTGGCGACAGAGCTGCCGGAAGGGCTGGTCGGTGACGCCCGCCATGGGGGCGAGAATCAAGCCGTTCTGCAATGTATATGGGCCGATGCGTACCGCCGACATAGGGTGACCTGTTGTGGGGCCGAATCACGAGGTCTGGTCCGAAAAGTGCCACCAATCAAAGTCGGCGCGACGGTTCAGACAGGACCCAGAGTATGAAAAAGGGTGGGCATGATACCCGCTCTCGATGACTGGATAAAGGCTGAATTGGATAAAATCTGAACAGTTGCTTTCTTATTGCGAACGGTTAGGTTCGGGATCGCGCTGTCATAAAACTGTCGTCGGTTTTTCAGCCGCTCTGCGCCGCATTTTCACGCGGTCGCTGCGCTCGCCATTCAGTCAAGGCCGGTCTCGGAGTTTACTCCGGCGAGCGAAAACTCAAACTGTAATTCACCGCTTTCGGACCAGGGTCGAGAATGTCCAGAGCAATGTGAATAGGCGTCTGCGGCGGCATTTCGTCCTTGCCAGCCAGCTCGCCGCTCAAATATTCGCCGGGCTTGAACCGACGACTGGCAATCAACTGACCGCTGGTATCGGCGAAGCGCAGCTCCAGCAGCGGAAACGGCTGAGAGAAGGAGGCGCGGTTGTAAATGATCGCATCGACCACCAGCGCGCCCTGAAACTCGGGATGACTGCGGACCACCAGATTGCTGCTTTTGAGCAGCTTGATGTCGACCTTGGAAGGCACCTTGCAGCCGACCTGCGGGCAGATCTCCTGGAACCAGGGGCGGTATTGATCCTGACGGGCGAGCTCGTCGAAGTGATACCAGATGTATTGGCCCGCCAGCGCGCCCAGCGCAATCAGCACCAGCAGCAGCCAGAGCACGCGGCGACCCGTGCGCGGTTTGGGCTTTTGCCAGGCCAGTTGCAGCGGGTCGTCTGTCAGGTCCAGCAATGCCCGGTCGCGCAAGGCCGGTTCACTGCGCTCGCGTTTGCCATGGGCCTGCGGCCGCTCGTCCTCATCGTCGTCTTCGTGACGGTGAGCGGGATCGCGCGCGTCGTCGCCATCCAGTGCCGAAAAGCGTTCGGACGCGTGTGGCTCATCGATTTCGGTCTCGACATGGCGCAGACGAGCATGTGTCGGCTCATCGTCGATGTCGTCGGTGTTCAGTGAGAGCGAGGGCTCGGTGCGTTGGTCGTCGTCCCGGTCGATATCCTCGCCCACCTGCGGTTCGTCGAGAGGGTCGTGGTCGTCGCGTTCGACGATGACTTCAGCGCGCAATTCCGGCAGGTGGTTGACGTCGTCGTGGCTCAGCCCGTGGTCCCAGTGTTCTGTGCTGACTTCAGGCTCGTCGCGGCGAGCGCTGAATGACTCGACCTCGTCGTGGTCACGGGCGTGGCTGGCGCGGCCGAAGGATTCGGGCAACTGAATCTCGCGCTGTTCAAGGCGGGCGAGCTCCACATCGAGGTCGTCCAGATCCAGGCTGTCCACGTCGACGTTACGGGTTTCGCGCTTGACCGGCAGCGGGGCCGGCTCGGGCACCGTTACGGAGTGGCTCGCGAGGACGGCAGGCGTTTCCACCGGTCCGGGTGTCGGGACCGGCGCGGACACGGCGGGCGCTGGCGGTTCCGCGCTGGCGTTCGCGGCCCCGATCCGTTGCTCCAGCAGTTGTTTCGCGGCGTTGAACACTTGCAGGCAAGAGCCGCAGCGCACCATGCCTCGAGCAACGCTCAACTGGGCGTGGCTGACGCGGAAACTGGTCTGGCAGTGCGGGCACTGGGTGACGAAGCTGTCGGTCATGCGGGTATCCGGGGGTTAGCGAGCGCCTGAAGGTGTGGGGTCAGTGGATCAACGACGACGACCGGTAATCCGCACCCAGCCGTCACGGTTGGCGATCGGGTCCAGGTCAAATGTGTCCGCGTAGGCAGCGGCGACTTCATCGCCTTGTTCGGCAAGAATGCCGGACAGTGCAAGACGCCCACCGGGTTTGACCAGGCTGGCCAGCTGAGGTGCCAGAGAAACCAGAGGCCCTGCGAGAATATTAGCGACCAATACGTCAGCCGGCTCTTTGGGCAGGTCTTCGGGCAGATAGAGCGGAAATTTGTCCGCCGGTACGTTGTTGCGCCCCGCATTGTCGCGAGAAGCTTCCAGTGCCTGCACGTCGATATCGGTGCCGACCGCGTGTCGGGCGCCCAGCAGCAGTGCGGCGATGGCGAGGATGCCCGAGCCGCAGCCGAAGTCGAGTACGTTGCAGTCGCTCAGGTCCTGACCGTCCAGCCATTCCAGGCACAGGGCGGTGGTCGGGTGGGTGCCGGTGCCGAAGGCCAGGCCCGGATCGAGCAGCAGATTGACTGCATCGGGCTCCGGGGCTGCGTGCCAGCTTGGCACGATCCAGAGGCGCTGGCCGAAGCGCATGGGCTGGAAGTTGTCCATCCAGCTGCGTTCCCAGTCCTGGTCTTCGATCACTTCGTGCATGTGTTCCGGCAGATCGGCGCCGGTCAGCAGCTTAAGGTGCGCGAGCACGTGATCGGCGTTGGTGTCGGCTTCGAACAGGGCCAGCAGGTGAGTGTGCGACCACAGCGGCGTGGTATTGAGTTCAGGTTCGAAGATCGGCTGGTCTTCAGCATCCATGAACGTCACGGACACGGCACCGACTTCAAGCAGCGCGTCTTCGTAGGTTTCGGCTTGTTCTGGGCTGATGGCGAGACGGACTTGCAGCCAAGGCATGGCGGATTACCTTCGAATTGAAAAAAGGACAGGCGGCGTAGAGCCACGAAAGACCCGCAAGTTTACGGGGTTCGGGGAGAAACAACAAAGCCGCTCGAAAGCGGCTTTGCGGGTCTGTAGCACTCTATGGGCGGATCAGTGTTTCTCACCGGCCAGTTTGTGTTCCAGGTAGTGAATGTTGACGCCGCCTTTGCAGAAGCCTTCATCACGGGTCAGATCACGGTGCAGCGGTATGTTGGTCTTGATCCCGTCGACCACGATTTCGTCCAGGGCATTGCGCATGCGAGCCATGGCTTCGTCGCGGTCCTTGCCCCAGGTGATCAGCTTGCCGATCAGTGAGTCGTAGTTCGGTGGAACCGCATAACCGCTGTACAGGTGCGAATCGACGCGAACGCCGTTGCCGCCTGGTGCGTGGAAATGCTTGACCGTGCCTGGGCTCGGCATGAAGGTTTTCGGGTCTTCGGCGTTGATCCGGCACTCAAGGGCGTGACCGTGGATCTTCACGTCATCCTGGGTGTACGACAACACATTGCCAGCAGCGATGCTCAGCATTTCCTTGACGATGTCGATGCCGGTGACCATTTCCGAAACCGGGTGCTCTACCTGAACGCGGGTGTTCATCTCGATGAAATAGAACGCGCCGTTCTCGTACAGGAATTCGAACGTACCGGCACCGCGGTAACCGATGTCGATGCACGCCTTGACGCAACGAGCCAGCACTTCAGCGCGGGCTTTTTCGTCGATACCCGGTGCAGGCGCTTCTTCAAGCACCTTCTGGTGGCGGCGTTGCAGCGAGCAGTCACGGTCGCCCAGGTGGATGGCGTGACCCTGGCCGTCGGACAGTACCTGCACTTCCACGTGACGTGGGTTGGTCAGGAACTTCTCCAGATAGACCATCGGGTTGCCGAAGGCTGCGCCAGCTTCGCTACGGGTCAGTTTGGCCGAGGAGATCAGGTCCTCTTCCTTGTGAACCACGCGCATGCCACGACCACCACCGCCGCCAGCGGCTTTGATGATCACCGGGTAACCGACCTCACGGCCGATACGCAGCGCTTCTGCTTCGTCTTCCGGCAGCGGGCCGTCGGAGCCTGGAACGGTCGGAACGTTCGCCTTGATCATGGCGTCCTTGGCCGACACCTTGTCGCCCATCAGGCGAATGGTGTCAGCTTTGGGGCCGATAAAGGCAAAACCGGACTTCTCGACCTGCTCGGCGAAATCGGCGTTTTCCGCCAGAAAGCCGTAGCCAGGGTGGATCGCCGTGGCGCCGGTGACTTCGGCGGCCGCGATGATCGCCGGGATGTGCAGGTAGGACTGAGCAGCCGATGCCGGACCAATGCAGACGGATTCGTCTGCCAGACCCAGGTGCATCAGGTCCTTGTCAGCCTTGGAGTAAACGGCGACGGTCTTGATGCCCAGCTCTTTGCAGGCACGCAGGATCCGCAGGGCAATTTCACCGCGGTTGGCGATCAGAACTTTTTCCAACTTCGCAGGTTTCAACATCGTTGGCTCTCCGCGGTTCAAACGATGGTGAACAGCGGCTGGTCATACTCAACCGGCTGGCCGTCTTCGACGAGGATGGACTCGATCACGCCGCTGGTTTCGGCTTCGATGTGGTTCATCATTTTCATCGCTTCGACGATGCAGAGGGTGTCGCCTTTCTTCACGGTCTGGCCGACTTCAGCGAAGGCTGGCGAGGTTGGCGACGCTTTGCGGTAGAAGGTGCCGACCATTGGCGAACGGGCAACGGTGCCGTTCAGTTTTGCGGCGGCTGGCGCTTCGGCTGCGGCGGCAGCGACGGGCGCGGCGGCTGGAGCGGGTGCTGCAGGTGCGGCAACCGGGGCTGGCGCGTAGTACTGCTGCGCTGGAGTCTTGCTGTGACGGCTGATTCGTACGGACTCTTCGCCTTCACGGATTTCCAGTTCGTCGATGCCAGATTCTTCCAGCAGTTCGATCAGTTTCTTGACTTTACGGATATCCATTAATCATCAACTCCCAAGGGACGGTCAGGGGTATTCGGTAGCCGGTTCAGGCTGTGTGGCTCAGTGCGAAACTGCGCCGCTCACGCCTTCGAACGGGTGGCCAGTTGTTCCAGGGCAGCCTCCAGGGCCAGTCGGTAACCGCTGGCGCCAAGGCCGCAGATCACGCCTACAGCGACATCTGAAAAGTAGGAGTGATGGCGGAAAGGTTCGCGCTTGTGCACATTCGAGAGGTGCACTTCGATGAATGGGATGCTCACTCCCAGCAATGCGTCACGTATTGCGACACTTGTGTGAGTAAAAGCAGCCGGATTGATCAGAATGAAATCCACACCTTCATCGCGCGCAGCGTGGATGCGATCAATCAATTCGTACTCGGCGTTGCTTTGCAGGTACATCAGATGGTGGCCGGCTTCGCGCGCACGCTTCTCCAGATCCTGGTTGATATCGGCCAACGTGATCGAGCCATAGATCCCCGGTTCACGGGTGCCCAGCAGGTTCAGGTTAGGTCCGTGAAGAACCAGAAAAGTCGCCATCGTGTGTTCCTTGTTGTATGCGTTGTCGACGCTCGCCGCGAGTGCGAGGCAGATTGCAGGTGCAAACCGTTGAAGCGCAGCGACTATGCCGGAAACCGTATTGGACTGTCCAGTTACCGACAATACTCAGCACGATGTCCGATGTTCGCGCAAAGTTTGTGACTAAGAGCCTAAATTTGGTCATTTGCTCTAGTAAGGTGCTCGGAGAAGCCCTCAACGTCGATTTCGCCGACGACACGCGCATTTGTCAGCTCGTTCCCGTCTTTTCCGAAAAACAGCAAAGCTGGGGGGCCAAACAATTTATAACGATCCAGCAACGCACGCTGCTCGGGACTGCTGTCAGTCATGTCGAAGCGGATCAAACGAAACCCCTTGAGCTGGCTGACAATTTTCGGATCGGGCAACACTTCATGCTCGATGACCTTGCAGCTGATGCACCAGTCCGCGTACCAGTCGACCAACACCGGTTTTTCGGCGTTTTTCGACTCATCGAGGATCCGGTTCAGATCGTTAACCTGTGTCACGGTCTGCCATTGCTCTGCCGTTTTTCCAGTGTTTTCACCGGCGATCTGCGCGACCTGTGGGCGGCCCAACGGTCGTAACGGGTCGGTCTGCCCGCTTAGTGCGCCATACCAGCAGGAGAGAGCGTAGACCAAGAGAAGCAAGCCGAGCAGTTGGGACAGGCGACCACGAGGGGTCTTCTCGTTGAATTCCAGCGCGCCAAGAAACAGCGCGACGCCGGCCCACAGCAGGCCGATCAGCACCAATGTGGCTTGGCCCGGAATGACCCGGCTGAGTAGCCCGATCGCCAGCGCCAGTAGCAAGACGCCAATGGCGTTCTTGACCGTTACCAACCAAGGGCCGCTCTTCGGCAGCCAGGCGGCACCGCCCGTGGCCACGACGACCAGTGGCGCGCCCATGCCCAGGCCCAGGGCAAACAATTTCAGCGCGCCGCCCAGTGCGTCACCGCTGGCGCTGATATAAAGCAGCGCACCGGCCAGTGGCGCAGAAACGCAAGGTGAAACCAGCAGGCTCGAAACCACGCCCAGCACCGCGGCACCCCACAGCGAGCCGCCTTGGGTATTGCCCGCGATGCGGTCGAGTCGGTCGTTCAGTGCGCGGGGCAGGCGCAGTTCGAAGGCGCCGAACATGGCGATGGCGAACACCACGAAGAACAGTGAAAACGGAACCAGCACCCACGCCGACTGGAGGCGCGCCTGCAGGTTGAGGCTGGCGCCGAACAGGCCCATCAGCGCACCGAGAAGCGCGAAACAGATCGCCATCGGCAGCACATACGCGAGCGATAACGAGAAGCCGCGCAACCCGCCAATCTGCCCTCGCAGCACCACACCGGAAAGGATCGGCAGCATGGGCAATACGCAGGGCGTGAACGTGAGTCCGACGCCTGCGAGGAAGAACAGCGCCAGTTGTTTCCAACTGAGCGGTGTTTTGCCTTGGTCTGTTGTGGGGCCTGCATCCGCCGTCGAAAGTGCGGCACCGGCTATGCTCAATCGTTCGGTTTCCGGTGGATAGCACAGGCCCTTGTCAGCGCAGCCCTGATAGGTCACGACCAAGGTGAAGGGGCGGGTATCACCGGCTTTGCGGGGAAGGCTGATGTCGAGAATGCCGTGATAGACCTCTACGTCGCCGAAGTACTCATCGTGTTTCTTTTCGCCATCGGGCAGTTGCGCAGCGCCCAGGCCGATATCCGCTGGCTCGGTCCGAAACTGGAAGCGATGGCGGTACAGGTAATAGCCTTCGGTGGCGACGAACTGCAACTTGATGGACTCAGGCGAGGTGTCTATCAGGTTCAGTTGAAAGGCCTGGCGGACCGGCAGGAAGTCCTTGCTGTTGTCAATGGCTGCGCCGCCCAGCGTGGAAGCGGGCCGACTGTCCAGCAGGCTCGCGCTGAAGGCGGGCAGGGCGAAGGTCAGCAGTAACAGACAAAGCAGGCGGCGCATGGCGGTCTCGCATTACAAAGGTCCGCGCATGATAGCGGAGTGTTTGCGCAGGTGCAGGGTGGTGCGGTGGTTCTATCCAGCAGCACACGCAGTCCATTGTAGGAGCGCGCTTGCCCGCGAAAGCGATCGATCAGTCACCGTCGCAGCGTGAGGTTGAGCGCAGACGTGGACTAGGTGATGTCCATCGTCGGATGCTTCTTCTGGGGCGTTAACTCGTCTCGCAACCCATGCACCTGATTGCGCCCGGCCTTCTTCGCGCGGTATAGCGCGTCGTCTGCCTGTGACGCCATCATCAACGCATCGTCGTGTTCGCCCAGCTCGACCACACCGGCGCTGAATGTGCAGAACAGATCGGTCGGTTGTGCCGGGTAATGGATCTCGGCGAAGCGCCGGCGGATTTCGTCGAGCACGCCGTAGGCGGCCTTCAGGTCGGTGTCGGGCATGACCACTGCGAACTCTTCGCCGCCGTAACGACCGATGTAGTCGGTCTTGCGCAGGCGCTGTTTCAGGAACAACGCCAGGCTTTTGATCACCCGGTCACCCATGGGGTGGCCGTGGCCGTCATTGACCTTCTTGAAGTGGTCGATGTCCAGCATCGCAAAGCTCAGCGGTTTGTTCTCGCGGCGTGCGCGGAAACTGCAATCCTCGAGCAATTGCAGAATGTGCGTGTGGTTATAAAGCCCGGTGAGGCTGTCGCGTACCATGCGCGCCTTGAGGTTGCGCGCCCGCGCCGCGCGGTTGCGCACGGTGGTGATCAAGTGCCGTGGCTTGATCGGCTTGGTGAGGAAGTCGTCACCACCTTCGCTCATCGCGTCCAGCTGTTTATCCAGATCGTCTTCGGCCGAGAGGTAGATGATCGGCACGCTGACATAACGGTCGTTGTGGCGAATCACCTTCGCAAGTTCAGTGCCAGTGCAGCCGGGCATGTACATGTCGAGGATGATCAGGTCCGGCTGAAATTCCGCCAGCTCGGCCATGGTCTTGATCGGATCGAACAGCGTGCGCGTGACGATGCCTGCGCTGTTGAGCAAACGCTCGGTGTGCGTGGCCTGCGCGCGCGAGTCATCGATGATCAGCACTTTATAAGGTTCGTACTGCGCGACCCGCGTCAGAATCTCGATCTTCTCCAGCAGGCTGGAGGCTTCCAGCGTGCCGGTCAGAAACTCTTCGCCGCCAGCGCGCACGGCGGCCAGTCGCGTGGGCGTATCGGTTTCGTGATGGCTGAAGAACAGCAACGGCAGTTTCTGCTCAAGGCCTTCCTGCATCTTGGCCGCCAGTTTCAGGCCTTCGCCGACGCCGCCAAAATCCACGTCCATCACCACAGCGGCCGGCAAACGCTCGGCCAGCGTCGCGTGAAACGCCTGGATGCTGTCGAGCGACTGCGCACTCAACCCGAAGAATTCCAGCTGTTTGGCCAGTCGCTCGCCACGTTCATGATCCTGAAGCATCACGTAAATGGGCTTGCGCAGTGGTGGAAGCGCCGTGTGTTCCAAGCGGTCGCCATGACGCAGGCCGGTGCGTGACAGGCGCTGCATCAGGCGGTTGAGATCAGTGATCAACGCGCTGCTCAAGCGACCCCGGTTGGCTTCCACCTCCTGCAGGGACTGACTGATGCCGCGCGCCAGTTGAGCGTGCTCGGCCTGTTCGAAGCGCTCGGCGAAACGCAGCAACCGCTGGTTTGCCTCACTGAGTTCCTCCATGTCGGCCACCGACCATTCGCTCTGCTGCAGGCGCTGCCATACCTCCAGGATCTGACGTGCCTGGTGAATGACGCGCTGGGCGAAATGGTGCTTGAGGCGGTCGCGGCTCGGATCTTCTGCTTCGGTCATGTCCTGACTACTTATAGGGGAAACCCTGATACAAATGCTGGCTCTATGCTAGCACTAGTTTTACTGAACAAGTGCATCGCAAGTCATTTTGTTGTCATTTTTTCCAGGATTTACGCGTCAAATTTCCATCTTTTCAACGCGATAGGCAGCAATACTCGACAGAAAACCGATGAGAGTGCGCGTGACCGATCAGTCAGGTAATGCCTGATGCCCAAGGCAGCCTCGGGCATGACCTCGGGGTATGTTTGTGCAACACCCCGCTGCATGACGCCCACAGGCCTGTCGATTACGCAAATGAACCTTCCCCCGCGTTCCTGCCAAACGCACCTTGCTGTAAGGTTGCGGTCCTAAGCACTGAATTCCGCGATTGAAAGGACAAGGCCATGCTGGATTGGAAGAAGCGCTCGGGCACTGCGGGCGGGGGTGAGCGTGTTGAAGAGAAGCCCGTAGGCAAGGCGCCTCGGGGTTATTGGGGCGGTTTGTTTTTCAGCCGTGCCGTGGGGGCCGTGGTCGGCCTCTATCTGGTCGTCACCGTGGTGCTGGGCATCTGGTGGAGCAGCGAGCCGCCTATGTTTGCGGTCCAGCAACAGGCTCAGGCCGCCGCCGAGCGTGAAGGCAAGCAGATGGTGATCGGCTACACCACCGTCGAGACGCTCAAGACCGTCGCATCGACCCTGCTCGACAAGCCCGGCGGTTACATTTCCAACGACCGTTTCCCGCCTGGCTTATGGATGGACAACATGCCGAGCTGGGAATATGGCGTGCTGGTCCAGGTCCGTGATCTGAGCCGCGCCCTGCGCAAGGACTTTGCCCGTTCGCAATCGCAGTCGGCTGAAGACGGCGATCTGGCGCGCGCCGAGCCGTTGTTCAACTTCGACAACAAGAGCTGGGTGCTGCCTTCAAGCGAATCCCAATACCGCGATGGCATCGCTGCGCTGAGCCGTTATCAGGCGCGCTTGTCCGATCCGAACCAGAAAGGCGCGTTGTTTTACACCCGCGCCGACAACCTGAACAACTGGCTGGGCGATGTCGGCACCCGTCTGGGTTCGCTGTCCCAGCGGCTGTCTGCCAGCGTAGGTCGCGTCAAGCTCAACAGCACGCTGAAAACCGAAGCGCAGTCCACGGTGACCGTGAAGCCGGGCGAAGTGCCGCAGGTCGATGAAGAAATCGTTGAAACCCCATGGATGCAGATCGACAACGTGTTCTACGAGGCACGTGGTCAGGCGTGGGCGTTGTCGCATTTGCTGCGTGCCATTGAGGTCGACTTCGCCGACGTGCTGGCGAAAAAGAACGCCACCGTGAGTGTGCGCCAGATCATTCGTGAGCTGGAAGCGTCGCAAGAGCCTATGTGGAGCCCGGTGATTCTCAACGGCAGCCCGTTCGGTGTGTTCGCCAACCATTCGCTGGTCATGGCCAACTACCTGTCGCGCGCCAACGCGGCGGTGATCGACTTGCGTCAACTGTTGTCCCAGGGTTGATCGATGTCCGTCTCTGAGAATGAAGTCGCGCACCGCGCGGCTTCCGATGCCGAACTGATTGCCTGGGTTGATCGTCAGGATCAACTGCTCGGCTCGCTGCCTCGCGCCCAGCTGCGCGAGCGCGGGCTGATTGGCCGTGGCACGTACATTCTTTTGTTCAATTCAGCAGGCGAGTTGTGCGTGCACCGGCGCACGCTCAGCAAGGCGATCTATCCCGGTTACTGGGATGTCGCCGCGGGCGGTATGGTCCAGGCCGATGAGAGTTACGTCGAATCGGCTGCGCGGGAACTGGAAGAGGAACTGGGCGTGGCGGGAGTCGAGCTGACCGCCCACGAGCAGTTTTTTTTCGATCAGCCGGACAACCGGTTGTGGTGCGCAGTGTTTTCCGCGGTCTGGGACGGACCCTTGAAGCTCCAGCCTGAAGAAGTGATTGAAGCGCGCTTCATCGCGGTCGATCAGGTGCTGCGCGAAACCGCCGAAAAGCCTTATTGCCCGGACTCTCTGGCCGCGTTGAAGCGCTATTTGGGCAACGTCGCAAATGTCCCGTAAATTGGCGCATATTTGCACTTAGCATCGACGCTTTTTGCCGTTACACTGCGCGACCTTTTTCACGCTGGACGGCCTTGCCGTCCAGTAGCGCTGCCCCTGCCTGAGTGGGGCTTCGCGGTCGGCTCCGCAGAGTAGTTTCTGACGCTCTGCCCGACCAGACTTTGGTCCTCAAGAAGAGGATTGCCGGTGGCCAAAAAAGCCGCATCCTTCGCCGCCCTCGGTGGCCTGGTATTTTCAACCGACGCTGGACGGCACTGTCCCGAATGCCGTCAGCCCGTCGATGCCTGTATCTGCAAGAAATCCGTTATCCCCGAAGGTGATGGCATTGCCCGAGTTCGTCGCGAAAGCAAAGGTCGCGGCGGCAAGACGGTGACCACCATCACGGGCGTGCCGCTGGCCGAAGATGCACTCAAGGACCTGGCGACTACGCTCAAACGTCGTTGCGGAACCGGTGGTGCACTCAAGGACGGCGTGATCGAGATTCAAGGTGATCATGTCGAGACGCTGCTGGCGGAACTGGTCAAGCAGGGCTTCAAGGCGAAAAAGTCGGGCGGTTGAATCGTCCTGTTCAACCCGCCTTGGGTTTCGTTGTCGGTCTGGCACTGGTCTGTAAAAGCAAACTCTGCTGTGCGTTGCGGGTCTACTGCCGCACAGCGAGCTGGCGCCAAACCGTCATTTCCACTCTATACACTGCGCCCAGCCGGTCAGGCCGGGGCTTTATGACTTCTATATAGGGGACTTCGATGTCCGTACGACGCACACGCAAAGACGATGGCAGCCAATGGACCGTGGCAGACAGCCGCAGTGTCTATGGGATTCGTCATTGGGGGGCTGGTTATTTTGCAATCAACGAAGCCGGTCGCGTTGAAGTTCGTCCCAATGGTCCGGGCAGCTCGCCCATCGACCTTTACGAGCAGGTAGACGAGCTGCGCAAGAGCGGTTTGTCCTTGCCACTGCTGGTGCGCTTCCCGGACATCCTGCAAGACCGCGTACGTCAGCTGACCGGTGCGTTCGACGAAAACATCGAGCGCCTGGAATACCAGAGCAAGTACACCGCGCTGTACCCGATCAAGGTCAACCAGCAGGAAGCGGTGGTTGAAAACATCATTGCCACGCAGGACGTTTCCATCGGTCTGGAAGCCGGTTCCAAGCCTGAGCTGATGGCGGTGCTGGCCCTGGCGCCGAAGGGCGGCACCATCGTCTGCAATGGTTACAAGGACCGCGAATTCATTCGTCTGGCACTGATGGGCCAGAAGCTGGGCCACAACGTCTTCATCGTCATCGAGAAAGAGTCCGAAGTCGAACTGGTGATCGAAGAAGCCGCCGAGCTCAAGGTCGCGCCACAGGTCGGCCTGCGCGTGCGCCTGTCGTCGCTGGCGTCGAGCAAGTGGGCTGATACCGGTGGCGAAAAGTCCAAGTTCGGTCTGTCCGCCGCGCAGCTGTTGTCGGTGGTCGAGCGTTTCACCAAGGCGGGCCTGGATCAGGGCATTCGTTTGCTGCACTTCCACATGGGCTCGCAGATCGCCAACCTGGCGGACTATCAGCACGGTTTCAAGGAAGCCATTCGTTACTACGGCGAGCTGCGCAATCTGGGCCTGCCGGTCGATCACATCGACGTCGGTGGTGGCCTGGGGGTCGACTACGACGGCACGCACTCGCGTAACGCCAGCTCCATCAACTACGACATGGACGATTACGCCGGTGTCGTGGTCGGCATGCTCAAGGAGTTCTGCGATGCGCAGAGCCTGCCGCATCCGCACATCTTCTCGGAAAGCGGCCGGTCGCTGACCGCGCACCACGCAATGCTGGTGATTCAGGTCACCGACGTCGAGCGTCACAACGATGAAGTGCCAGAGATCACCGACAAGGAAAACCTGCCGGAAACCCTGCAGTGGCTGATCGATCTGCTGGGTCCGACTGACATCGAGATGGTCACCGAAACCTACTGGCGTGCCACGCACTACATGAGTGACATCGCGTCGCAGTACTCGGATGGCAAGATCACGCTGGCGCAGAAAGCCTTGGGCGAGCAGTGCTATTTCGCGGTCTGCCGCCGCCTGCACAACTCGTTGAAGGCGCGTCAGCGCTCGCACCGTCAGGTGCTGGACGAACTCAACGACAAGCTGGCCGACAAGTACATCTGCAACTTCTCGGTGTTCCAGAGCCTGCCGGACACCTGGGCGATCGATCAGGTACTGCCGATCATCCCGTTGCACCGTCTGGACGAAGAGCCGCTGCGTCGTGCCGTGCTGCAAGACCTGACCTGCGACTCCGACGGCAAGATCAACCAGTACGTCGACGAGCAGAGCATCGAAACCAGCCTGCCGGTCCACGCCCTGAACGAAGGCGAAGATTATCTGCTGGGCGTCTTCCTGGTCGGCGCGTATCAGGAAATCCTGGGCGACATGCACAACCTGTTCGGTGACACCGACTCGGTGAACATCTACCAAAACGCCGACGGCAGCGCCTATTCGGCAGGGATCGAAACCCACGACACCATCGAAGACATGCTGCGTTACGTGCACTTGTCGCCGGAAGAACTGATGACCCACTACCGGGACAAGGTTGCCAGCGCCAAGATCAGCCCGCGTGAGCGTACGCAATACCTGGACGCCCTGCGCCTGGGTCTGACGCGGTCTTCCTACCTGTCGTCCTGATCAACGCCAACGCGTAAAGAACGGGCCCCTGACGGGCCCGTTTTTTATTTCTCCTACAGATTGACCGCGGCCTGCTGTCCGCTTCTGTAGGTCATTTCCTGTTCTGCATTTACCCCCTCTACTTGACGCGTCTTCTCCTCCAGAATCGCCGCCCCGTCTGAATCTGTCTGTCGAGGTCGTCCGCCGCATGCACCCGTTCGTCAATGCCCCCCATCTGCTTCTGGAGCTCAATCGTCCCAAGCGGATGCTTGATGTACTGACCTGCAAGGGGGGCGAAACCTATAACCGGCCGTACAGCTTCCAGCTGGAGGTCGTCGTCCCTCTCGGTGCCACGCTGGACGCCCATGAGTTGTTGTTCAGTCCGGCTTTTCTGCACTTGAAAAACGCCCCGTCGGGCATTCATGGGCATATCCAGAGCATCGTGCGCAGTACGACGGAGTTTGTCTTCGGCGACTTGTCGCGGGTGCGGCCCAGGCATTACCTGATCACCCTGGGCCCACGCTTGGGGCTCATGGCGTATCGGCATAACCGACGCATCTTTCAGGACATGACCGCCCAGCAGATCATCACGCAAGTGTTGAGCGAGCACGGCATCGATGACACCGCTTACCTGTGGCAGCGCAAACAACCGTGTCAGGTTCGCGATTACTGCGCTCAGTACAGCGAGAGCGATTTGCAACTGGTGCAACGGTTGTGCGACGAGGAGAAGGTGCACTATCACTTCGAGCACACACGCAACCGGCATGTGGTGGTGTTTACCGACACGCCTGACATCGCCACCTCCGGCGTCTCGCTGCCCCCTGCCGACGGGGCTGCCGACGACACTCAGGGTGACCTGCCAAGGACGATGCCTCAGCGTTCGAGCGTGCAGCGGGCGTGTGTCGTCGGCAGGTTGTTCGAGCCCGCCAGCCTGGATGCGAGGGGACGACTCAAGGTCCGGTTCGAATGGGGTAATCAGGGCGAAGGAGCACGCTTCAACGAGTGCTGGATTCCGGTAGACCCTGCCCTCAAGAGCGTCGATCACCCATGGTGGGGCGGCATGGAAGTCATGGTGAGTTTTCGGGACGACAACCCGGAGGATCCGTTTATCACTCACAGACTGTGGGACCCCGACATCAATCCTCTCGTGCACGGAGCGCCCGCCAGCGCGCCTTCCAGAGGAATTACGGCACGCGTCGACCGATGTGCGTTTCTGGGCGACTCACAGCAGTTCTCGATCGACGATGAGTTGACGGTGCAGATGGCCGAGAACAACGAATTGCAGTTCAGGGTGGGGTCGAGCCACGTCACCCTCGATAACGACACCCTCACGCTGAGTGGCTCGCGGGTTGCCTTGTCGTCCCTCTCCGACCCTGAGAGTGACGGAGCAGGGAAGGGCGCTTGAACGCGCACTCAACTATTCTGCTGCCGGGGAGTCGTAACGCTATGCGGCCATGACTGTCCTGACCGTTGCCAAGAGGACGCGCGATGATCAGAGCGGCACTGAAATGGGTTTTTGTCGGTGGCCTGCTGGGCCTGTTGATGGGGTGTTCGCCGTTGAAAGTGCTCAATGCCTTGACGCCGGAGAGCACCTTCAGCAGGACGGCAGACATCAGTTACGGCAGCGATCCGCGCAACAAGCTGGACGTCTACACCCCGACGCACCCGGCAAAGGATGCGCCCGTGGTGGTCTTCTTCTATGGCGGCAGCTGGAACAGCGGTTCGCGTGGCGATTACCGCTTCGTCGGCGAAGCGCTGGCTTCCCGTGGGATCGTTGCGGTGCTGGCCGATTACCGGCTTTATCCGCAGGTGCATTACCAGGGGTTTCTGGAGGACAGTGCGCGAGCGGTGGGTTGGACCCGTGATCACATCGGCCAATACGGTGGCGACGTTTCGCGGCTTTACGTGATGGGGCACAGCGCGGGCGGGTACAACGCCGCGATGCTGGCGCTCGATCCCAAGTGGCTGGCCAGTGTGGGCATGAAACCCTCGATGCTGCGTGGCTGGATCGGCCTGGCCGGTCCGTACGATTTTCTGCCCATCGAAAACCCGGAGGTGAAGCCGGTGTTTTTCTTTCCGAACTCACCGCCTGATTCGCAACCGATCAACCACGTCAGTGCCGCCTCGCCACCCGCGCTGTTGATCGCGGCCACAGATGACACCCTGGTCAACCCGCAGCGCAACACGGGCGGCATGGCCCGACGCCTGCGTGAGCAAGGTGTGTCGGTGCGTGAACTGTACTTTTCGAAACCCGGTCACGCCACGCTGGTCGCCTCGCTGTCCCGGCCGATGCGCAGCCTGGCACCGGTGCTGGATGAAGTGGTGAGTTTCATTCATGCGCAGGATCAGGCGCGGGTGGCTACATCGGCGAAGTGAGTCAGATTGCTGGTGATGACCGCAGGCCGTGACTTTGATCTGGCTGGCGGCCATGGCCTGTGGGAGCGAATTCATTCGCGAAAAATGTTACGGGCAATAGGGGCGTATTGGCCGGAAAATCCTATCGCGAATGAATTCGCTCCCCCAGGGTTCAATGTTCGTTCGCGCAGTCGAACCACCCACCCGTACGATTCAACCGTCGGGCGATGTGGCCCAGCGTCACGGCACGCAGTGCCATGAACAAGAGGAAAACCACCCAGAGCCCATGGTTACCGAAGCTGCTGGCCAGCCATGCGAAGGGCGCCGTGAGAAGGGCAGTCATCACCATGGCATTACGCATTTCGCGGGCGCGGGTGGCGCCGATGAACAGGCCGTCGAGCAGGTAACTCCAGACCGCGACCAGCGGCAGCACCGCCAGATACGGCAGATAGATAAAGGCAATGTCGCGGACCGGTTGGATGTTGGTCTGCATCTCGACGAACAGATGCCCTGCGAACAGGAATAGCACGGCAAACGCCGCGCTGCAGATCAATGACCAGCCACCGGCGACGTTAAGCGAACGACGCAAGGCATCTCGGTCGCGGGCGCCGATCGCATGTCCGCACAGCGCTTCCACGGCATGCGCCAGCCCATCGAGCGCGTTGGCCGTGAGCAACAGGCCGTTCAGCAGCAAGGCGTTGGCCGCCACTGTGGCATCGCCCAGTCGCGCGCCTTGCACGGTGATCAGGAAGAACACCGATTGCAGCACTAGGCTGCGTATGAAAATGTCTCGATTGACGGCCAGCAAGGGTCGCCAGCTCTGCCAGCGTTTAAGCAGCCCCAAGGCCAGATGGCCCGGATAATCGCGCAGGCCCTTGTGGGTCAGCGCGAGACCCAACAGCGCACCGATCCATTCGGCCAGGACGGAAGCCCGCGCACTGCCGACAACGCCCCAGTCCAGTCCGATCACAAACCACAGATTCAGCGCGATGTTCACCAGGTTGGTCGTCAGCAAAATGGCCAGCGGTGCGCGCGCGTTTTGCAGCCCCAGGAACCAGCCGACCAGCGCATAGCTGGCCAGCGCCGCCGGAAGACCGAACAGCCGGGTGTGGAAGAAATCGCGGGTCAGGTCGTTGAGGTCGGGCGAAGGCTGCATCATTTGCAGCGCCAGGTGCTGGAACGGCAGGCCGATCAACCCCAGCAGCACGGCAAAACCCATGGCGAGCAATAGTCCCTGTAACAGTACCTGGCGCAACGCCGCACCGTCGTTACGTCCTGCTGCTTGAGCGGCAAAGCCCGTCGTGCCCATGCGCAGAAAACTCATGGCCCATGCCAGAAAGCTATAGAGCGTGCCGCCCACCGCGACCGCGCCCAACTGATGAGCGTGTGGGAGGTGACCGATGACCGTACTGTCCACCAGCGAAACCAGCGGCACGGAAATGTTCGACAGAATCATCGGCGCCGCCAGCGCCCACACCTGCCGGTGAGTGGCACGCTGACGCCAGTCAGTGAGGAAATTGGACATGAACACTCTGGGGAATGGAGGGCATGGAAGGCCGGCATTGTAGCGGGATACCGGCTTCAGCGCAGGTCGACTGTAGGAGCCGGCTTGCTGGCGAATGCGGTAGATCGGTGACGAAAACATCGGCTGACAGACTGCGTTCGCCAGCAAGCCGGCTCCTGCCGATTCGGGTATGTCGGGGGGATTGATCGGGTCGGCTGGCAGTGCGAACAAACACACAAACCCACGGTCTATTCCCGCGCCGCGCGCCATGATCTGGATTGCGGTGCTATAACTGCTGCTCCTCATCACAACTGCCGCCAATGAGTGCCTCATGCTTAACAAAGGATTGTTTCTGGCCTGCGCGCTGGTACTGCTCAGTGCCTGCGATTCCTCCACGTCCGATAAACCTGCGCCTGCCCCGGCAACCCCGGCGGCGCCCGCGACGCAGCCTGCCGCCGCAGAGGCTGCCAAGCCCAAGCCCGCTGTCGACATTCCTGCGCTGAGCAAACGCTACGCCGGCCGTGAGCTGACGGTGGTCGATGTCTCGGAAATCCAGCTCGACGGCGCGAGTACGCTGTCGCTGAGTTTTTCGGTGCCGCTGAGCCCGGATCAGAAATTCGCGGAAAAGGTGCATCTGGTCGACAGCAAGGACGGCAAGGTCGACGGTGCCTGGGAGCTTTCAGACAGCCTGATGGAGCTACGACTGCGCCATCTGGAGCCCAAGCGCAAACTGGTCCTGACGATTGACCCTGGCCTGGCGGCCGTGAACAACAACACCCTGGCGGCTGAATATTCCGCGCGCCTGGAAACGTCCGATCTGCAGGCTACGGTCGGCTTCGCCAGTCGCGGCAGTCTGTTGCCGACTCGCCTGGCCGAAGGCCTGCCGGTCATTGCGCTGAACGTCGACAAGGTCGATGTCGAATTCTTCCGCATCAAGCCTGATTCTTTGCCCGCGTTTCTCAGTTCGTGGGAAGGTTCGTCCAGTCTGCAGAGTTACGAATCCAAGGAACTGCTGCCCATGGCCGATCTGGTCTATGGCGGACGTTTCGACCTGAACCCTGTGCGCAACACCCGTGAAACCGTGTTGCTGCCGATTGCAGGGCTCAAGCCACTGCAACAACCGGGCGTTTACCTGGCGGTGATGCGCGCCTCTGGCACCTACAACTATTCGCAGCCCGCGACGCTTTTCACCCTCAGTGACATCGGGCTGTCCGCGCACCGTTACAGCAACCGGCTGGATGTGTTCACCCAGGCGCTGGAAGGCGGTAAAGCGCTGAACGGCGTGGACCTCGAACTGTATGACGACAAGGGCCGAGTGATCGGCCAGGGCAAAACCGACAATGCGGGCCACGCCGAACTGCCCTTGCCCGCCAAGGCAGAGGTGCTGCTCGCGCATCAGGGCGAACAGACCAGCCTTCTGCGCCTGAACAGCGCCGCGCTGGACTTGGCCGAGTTCGACATCACCGGGCCGCAAGCGCACCCGTTGCAGTTCTTTATTTTTGGCCCGCGCGATCTGTACCGCCCGGGTGAAACGGTATTGCTCAACGGCTTGTTGCGCGACAACGACGGCAAGCGGGTGAAACCACAGCCAATCACCGTGGAAGTGCGCCGACCGGACGAGCAGGTCAGCCGCAAATTCGTGTGGGACGCTGACGCCACGGGCCTGTACCAATATCAGCTGCAATTGTCGGATGAGGCGCCCACAGGGCGTTGGCAACTGGTGTTCGACCTCGGCGACGGCAAGCCGCAGTTGTACGAGTTTCAGGTCGAGGATTTCCTTCCTGAGCGGATGGCCCTCGAACTCAAAGGCAGTGACACACCGCTGGCACCCGATGCGCCCTTCGATATCGCCATCAACGGCCGTTATCTCTATGGCGCGCCGGCGTCGGGCAACCGCCTGACCGGGCAGTTGTACGTAAGGCCGCTGCGAGAGGCGGTTCCCGCGCTGCCGGGTTATCAGTTCGGCTCGGTGACCGAGGAAGACCTCAAGCAGGACCTTGAGGTTGAAGACAGCACACTGGATGCCAATGGCGATCTGGACCTGAGCATCGACAGTCAATGGGCCAAGGCGCGCTCGCCGCTGGAGCTTGTGCTGCAGGCCAGCTTGCAGGAGTCAGGCGGTCGGCCCATCACACGTCGCCTGACGCAGCCTGTCTGGCCCGCCGACACACTGCCGGGCTTGCGCGGCCTGTTCGACGGCGAGGCCACCGATGGCGACGGCCCGGTTGAATTCGAAGTGCTGATGGCGGACGCCGAAGGCCACAAGCTGGCGGCCGACAACCTTAAAGTGCGGCTGATCCGCGAGCGTCGTGACTACTACTGGAACTACTCCGACAGCGATGGCTGGAGCTATCACTACAACGAGAAATTCCTCAACCTGTCCGAAGAAACAGTCAGCGTGAAAAAAGACGCCACGGCGAAGATCAGCTTCCCGGTCGAGTGGGGCCCGTACCGCGTCGAGGTCGAAGACCCTGCCACCGGGTTGATCAGCAGCGTGCGTTTCTGGGCCGGTTATCGCTGGCAGGACAACGCCGAAGGCGGCGCCGTGCGGCCTGATCAGGTCAAGCTGGCGCTGGACAAACCCGCCTACGCCGATGGCGACACGGCCAAAGTCACGGTGACGCCACCGAGCGCCGGTAAAGGCTATCTGCTGGTAGAGTCCAGCGACGGTCCACTGTGGTGGCAGGAGATCGACGTCCCGGCCGAAGGCAAAACCTTCGATATCCCGATGGACAAGCAATGGGCGCGTCACGATTTGTACGTCAGTGCGCTGGTGATCCGTCCGGGCGAGCGCAAGGCCAACGTCACGCCTAAACGCGCGGTGGGCGTGCTGCACTTGCCGCTGGATCGTTCTCAACGCAAGTTGGCGTTGACCGTGACGGCGCCGGAAAAGATGCGACCCAAGCAACCGCTCACGCTCAAGGTCAACGCGAAAAACGCCGACGGATCGATCCCCAAGGACGTACACGTGCTGGTCGCGGCGGTCGATGTCGGCATTCTCAACATCACCGAGTACGCCACGCCGGATCCATTCGCCAGCCTGTTCGGGCGCAAAGAATATGGCGCTGACCAACTCGATATCTATGGGCAGTTGATCGAGGCCGGACGCAACCGCCTTGCCAGTCTGGCGTTCGGTGGCGACGCCGCGCTGGCCAAGGGCGGAAAACGGCCTGAAACCAGCGTGACCATCGTTGCCCTGCAGAGCGCGCCGGTGACATTGAATGAGCAGGGCGATGCCGAAGTCAGCGTCGACATCCCTGATTTCAATGGTGAGCTGCGCATCATGGCGCAGGCCTGGACCGACGAGCGCTATGGCATGGCCGAAGCGAAAACCGTTGTCGCCGCGCCGTTGATTGCCGAGCTGTCGGCACCGCGCTTCCTGGCCGGTGGCGACCAGACCAAAGTGGTGCTGGACCTTTCGAACCTGTCCGGCAAAGCGCAGAAACTCAACGTGCAGGTCACTGCCGAAGGGCAGCTGAGCCTGGGTGAAGGTGACGCAAGCAAATCCGTGAGTCTTACCCAGGGCCAGCGCACGACCTTGCAGATTCCGGTCAAAGCGCAGGGCGGATTCGGCCAGGGCGTGATCAAGGTCACGGTCAATGGCCTGGACCTGCCGGGCGAGAACCTGCCGGCCTTCAGTCGTGAGTGGACGATCGGCGTGCGCCCGGCGTATCCCGCCATGCTGCGGCAATACCGGGCCGTGCTGAAAGATCAGGTATGGAGTCTGCCAGAGGGTGCGCTTGAGGCGTTCGAGCCGGCAGGAAGAGAGGCATTACTGTCGGTGTCGAGCCGTCCGCCGCTGAACCTCGGCGAGCAGATTCGCGCGCTGAAGGCTTACCCCTACGGCTGCCTGGAGCAAACCACCAGCGGCCTGTATCCGTCGTTGTATGCCGATGCTGCAACCCTCAAGCGTCTGGGTCTGGAAGGCGAACCGGACGCGGTGCGCAAACGCAAAATCGAGCTGGGCATCGAGCGGTTGATCGGGATGCAGCGCTACAACGGCAGTTTCGGCCTGTGGGGCGCCGACGGTGAAGAGGAATACTGGTTGACGGCGTACGTCACCGACTTCCTGCTGCGCGCCCGTGATCAGGGCTATGCCGTGCCACCGGATGCGTTGAAAAAAGCCAACGAGCGTCTGCTGCGCTACTTGCAGGAACGCAATCAGATCGAGGTCAACTACAGCGAGAACGCCGACCACACGCGCTTTGCGGTGCAGGCGTATGCGGGGCTTGTGTTGTCGCGCAGCCAGCAGGCGCCGTTGGGCGCGTTGCGTAGCCTGTTCGACCGTCGCACGGACGCCCGCTCCGGATTGCCGTTGGTGCAACTGTCCATCGCGCTGGAGAAAATGGGCGACAAGCCTCGCGCCGATCAGGCCTTGCTGGCCGGGTTGGCGGCGGGCCGCAAAGCCAACGACTGGCTTGCCGATTACGGCAGTCCGTTGCGCGATCAGGCGTTGATTCTGTCCCTGCTGGAAGAGAACAAGCTGGCGGCGGACAAGGTCGAAGAGCGCTTGTTTGCGCTGTCCGATCAGGTGGCCGCCAGTCGGTATCTGTCAACGCAGGAGCGTAACTCACTGTTCCTGGCCGGGCGTGATCTGCTCGGCAAGCCGGAAGCCAAATGGGCGGCGACTCTGAACAGCGGCAGCAGCAACCGTGAACTGAGCAATGACCAGCCGGGCGTGAAGCTGGACAGTTCTGTGTTGGCGTGGCCGTTGACCGTGCAGAACACGGGCGGCGACACGCTGTATCAACAGATGACGATCTCCGGTTATCCATCGCAACCGCCTGCGGCCGGTGGTGAGAACCTGGCCATTCGCCGTGAGTACCTCGGGATGGATGGCGAGGCGCTGAACCTCAACGCCCTGAAGAGCGGCGAACTGGTGCTGGTGCACCTGGAGGTCAAAGCCAAGGAGCGGGTGCCGGATGCGCTGGTGGTGGACTTGCTGCCCGCCGGTCTTGAGATCGAAAACCAGAACCTGGCGCAAAGTGCGGCCAGCCTGGAAGACGCCAGCGAGTCGGTGAAGCAGTGGCGCGAGTCGATGGAAAACGCCGGGGTGAAACACCAGGAGTTCCGCGGCGACCGCTATGTTGCAGCCATGGATCTTCAGGGGTTCAACACCGTGCACCTGCTGTACCTGGCCCGCGCCGTGACACCGGGTATCTACCGCGTGCCGCCGCCACAAGTGGAGTCGATGTACCGGCCGAACTGGCAGGCACTGGGCGAAGCGCCTGCGCAGTTGGTGGTGAAAGGGAAGAAATAGCAGATGCCGTGCGATCCCTTGTAGGAGCGTGGCTTGTCCCGCGATCGGCGACGAAGTCGTCGTAAATCCAGCGAATCCGGTGTCATAGACAGACCGCATACGCCGGATTCGCTGCCGGTTTCCGGCAGATCGTCTGGATGCGGCCCAGGCACAAGCCACGCTCCTACAAGATCGGTGCTTCGTGTACTTAATGAATAATCCAGCTCAACAACCACAACCCCAGAAACAGCCAGATGATCCCCATGATGATCGAGGCGCGCATGAAGGCGCGGATGGCCGAGTACAGCAGCATCAGGCCGATGATCAGGGCGACGATGCTGATCAGCGAGGTGTCCATGCCCAACGTGCGTGACAAGCCGTCGACGAAATTGCCACCGGCATGAGTGAACATGTTGAATAACCAGCTTAACCCGTCGACCACGAAGCGAATCACGGCCCCGATTACCTGGCCAAGCCATTCGAAAACGCTTTCTACCCGCATGTCTGCTTCCTGATGAAAGGGGTGGAACACAATAAAGACTGTTCGCTTTGGCTGTCGATGGGCGAGACGAGTTCCCTGAAGCATAAAGGCTGTTTGGCATGACGGGCAGATTTCTTGTGAGCAGATGCAGGCCCCTGTGGGAGCGAGCTTGCTCGCGAATGGGCCTCTCACTCAATGCCGGGTCGACTGATATGCCGCCTTCGCGAGCAAGCTCGCTCCCACAGGATCGCGGTCTGCCGCACAGTGGATGGCAACGGGCGAGACGAGCAGGGCGCTGGGTCATGGGCAGCCTGCTGCTGGTATGCCTGCTGCTCTGGCTCGCGGACCGGATCTGGCCATTGCCGCTGCCCAAGGATGATATGGCGCGGGTGGTGCTCGCTGAAGACGGCACGCCGTTGTGGCGCTTCGCCGATGCCAACGGCGTGTGGCGTTACCCGGTGACGGTCGATCAGGTATCGCCCTATTACCTCGAAGCGCTGCTCACCTACGAAGACCGCTGGTTCTATCAGCACCCCGGCGTGAACCCGATGTCGCTGGTGCGAGCGACCTGGCAGAACCTCAGTGGCGGCCATGTGGTGTCAGGCGGCAGCACGTTGTCGATGCAGGTCGCGCGCTTGCTCGATCCCCATTCGCGCACGCTGCCGGGCAAGTTCCGCCAGTTATGGCGCACGGCACAGCTCGAATGGCATTTGTCCAAGCAGGAGATCCTCGGCCTCTACCTCAATCGCGCGCCGTTCGGTGGCACCTTGCAAGGCGTCGCGGCGGCCAGTTGGGCGTACCTCGGCAAGTCGCCACAACAGCTGACACGCGCCGACGCCGCGCTGCTCGCCGTCCTGCCGCAGGCGC
Organism: Pseudomonas abietaniphila; assembly: GCF_039697315.1. Taxonomy (NCBI): domain Bacteria; kingdom Pseudomonadati; phylum Pseudomonadota; class Gammaproteobacteria; order Pseudomonadales; family Pseudomonadaceae; genus Pseudomonas; species Pseudomonas abietaniphila. Next base: position 3,859,392 of record NZ_CP155619.1, read on the forward strand.
CCAGTCGCTTGCGCCCGGATCGGCACCCTCAGCGCGCGCAGGCCGCGCGCGACAAAGTGCTGAGGCGTCTGGCCGAGTTCGGCGTGTGGCCGCAATCATCCGTCAATGAGGCGCTGGAGGAACCACTGTTGCTCGCGCCGCGACAGGAACCGAGTCTCGCACCGCTGCTCGCTCGACGACTCAATCGTCCGGACAGTCCGCCCTTGATCCGTACGGCACTGGATGCAGGATTGCAGCGTCGTCTCGAAGACCTGCTACTGGGTTGGCGTGCGCGGCTCCCGGAACGCACCTCGGCAGCGATTCTGGTGGTGGAAGCCGAGAGCATGGCGGTGCGCGCTTACGTCGGCTCTGTGGACATCGGCGATGCCAAACGCTTCGGTCATGTCGACATGGTCAGCGCGCTGCGATCACCAGGCTCGACGCTCAAACCTTTTCTGTACGGCAAAGCGATGGACGCCGGGCTGATTCATTCCGAGTCACTGTTGCAGGACGTGCCGCGACGTTACGGCGATTACCGGCCGGGTAACTTCTCGTCAGGTTTCAACGGCGCGGTGGCGGCAAGTTCTGCCCTCTCGATGTCGCTCAATCTGCCTGCCGTGCAACTGCTCGAAGCCTATGGTCCCAAACGCTTTGCTGCCGAGTTGCGCAACGGCGGTGTGCCGCTGACCTTGCCGCCGCTGGCCGAACCGAACCTGGCGTTGATTCTCGGCGGCGCGGGCAGTCGGCTGGAGGATCTGGTGGGCGGCTACAGCGCGTTCGCGCGGGGCGGTCGCAGTGCCGACATCCGCTTGCAACCGGACGACCGTCTGCGTGACCGGCCGATGATGTCGCCGGGGCCGCGTGGATTATCCGGCGCATCCTCAGCGGCCAGTCGCGGCCCGATCTGGACCCGCATGCCGAGCTGGTTCAGCGTCCGCAACTGGCCTGGAAAACCGGCACCAGTTATGGCTTCCGGGATGCCTGGTCCATCGGGGTCGGGCCGAGGTTTTTGATTGGCGTGTGGATTGGCCGGCCAGACGGCACGCCGGTGCCCGGGCAGTTCGGACTGGCGTCGGCGGCGCCTCTGATGCTGCAGGTTCACGATCTGCTGGTGAACCGCGATGCTCAGCGCAACATCGTGCCGCCGATACTGCCGGTGCCGCTCAACGTGGGTGTGGCTGCCATCTGCTGGCCGTTGGGGCAACCGATGAGCAAGAGCGACCCCAACTGTCGGCGTCAGCGCTTTGCCTGGACGCTGGACGGCACCACGCCGCCGACCCTGCAAGCCACCGATCAACCGCTGGGGCTGGGGCTGCTGGAGAAAGTCTGGGTCAACGACAAGGGGTTGCGTGTCAGTGCGAGTTGTCCACAGGCTCAGGCTCGGGATATTGCGCTGTGGCCCGCGCCGTTGGAGCCCTGGCTAGCGAAAAGCGAGCGCAGAGAGGCACGCTTGCCGGCGGTCGATCCGGCCTGTCCGCCGGAAGCGCTTGGCCTGGCGGCGCCGCTGACGATTGTGGGGGTTCGCGAGGGCGATCAACTGCGTTTGCCGGCAGGCAGTCAGCAGCAGCTGCGTCTGAACCTGTCGGCGCTGGGAGGCAGTGGTCGACGGTGGTGGTTCATCGACGGAGCGCCGGTGGGCGACACCGCGAATCAGGGCAGCTACAACCACACGTTCACCCGGCTGGGTCGCTATCAACTGAGCGTGCTGGACGAAAGCGGCCAGACCGCGCGGGTGGAGTTCAGTGTGGTGGATTGAGGGCGGCGCGCAGACCCCTGTGGGAGCGAATTCATTCGCGAATCGGTATTCCGGTCGACGACCGTTCACCGGTTGTACTTCCATGGCTGCACTGAGTGCCGGCGCACCTCGGCACCGAGTGCGATTTTTTTAGCCATCAAACCTATTCAATTACGACTATATAACTTTCGTCCGCAGACCGGTCTGTCCTGCTTTTAACCTGACCATATCATTGATTTACAGGGCTATTTATTCGGGCGGGTGCAGGCGTGCCTGTGTGTATATAAGTTGTTAATACCAAGTTGTGAATTGCTCGAATCCTTCCCAACGCTTGTTATGACGCCATGGACAAGCGCTTTTCGGGTCATGCCGCAAAGCCAAAAAAACAATCGCGTTTTGGAAGGATTCTCCCCATGAAAACCCAAATGTTTTTCGCGACATCCGCATTGGCACTTGTTCTGGCAGTCAGCCTGGGCGGTTGCAGCAGTGGCGGTGGTGGTTCGAAAAGTCATGTCGATGGTTCGTCATCAGCGGGTACATCGGGAGGCTCCGCCAGTGACGGAAGTACCGATGGCAGCGGCACGGGTGGCACTGGCAGTACAGGCGGGACAGGCGGTGTTGCCGATGGCGGTACGGGTGGAACCGGTGGCACGGGCGGCACAGGGGGCACAGGCGGTGGTACCGGAGGAACTGGCGGCGGCGGGGTAGGGACCCCGGTGGTGCGTTCGACCACCGCCCAGACCAGCATCAATCTGGGGAATGTGCTCGGCCAGGTCGGCGATGCGGTGGTCGGCGTCGGAGATGCCGTGTCTTCGGTGCCACTCGCAGGCAACACGGATCTGACGTCTGGCGCAGGTGGTCTGTTGTCCTCGGCTGGCACGGCTGTCAACAGCGTTGGCGACGGACTGGTGAAAGGTTTGGGGACCCTGGGCACCGACAGCAACTCCCTGGGCGTGACACTCTCCAGCGTCGGCACCGCGACAGGCGACCTGGGCGGCGGCGTTTCTTCCCTCGGTACCGGCGTGACGAAATTTGCCAGATCCTCAACGATTGAACAGGTGCCGCTGGTGGGTACGGTGGTCGCAGGGGCTGGTGGCCTGGTTGATGGCGTCGGGCAAAAAGTCACCATGTTGGGCGACACCCTGAGCGCCGCGACCACCAGCGGTCCACTCGGATCTGCGACGAAAGCGATAGGCGACAAGCTGGTGCCAGTCGTGTCGATGCTGGAATCGACCACTGACAAAGTGGGCGATGCCACAGGGTTAGGCGCGCCTGTCAATGGCTTGCTGCAAAACGCCAAAGGCACGCTCAACAATCTCGGCAGTACGCTGCAAAACGGCGCTGCGAATAACCCGGTCACCGCTGGGCTTGGCGGATCGCTGGGCGGGTTGGGCGATGTGGCAGGCACGGCCGCGGGCTATCTGCAGGCCGGTGCGGGCACCGGTGGCAGCGTCGGGTTGCCAGGGTTGCCAGGGTTGCCGGGTGTACCGGGGCTGCCGGGTGTACCAGGGCTTGGCGGCGGATTGCTGGAAAACGTCGGTGGTGTCGTGGTCGCTGCTGGCACAGGTCTGACTGGAGGTTCCGGCAACACCGTGGTCGGTCTACTGGGTCTGAATGCCAGTAATGGCGGGGCGACGATAGCCTCTCTTGGTCCGATCCTTGGCGGCAATGGGGTGCCCAATACCGCACTTGGTGCACCGATCGCAGCGCTGACCACGAACGTGTCGGCTGCGGTGGGCCCGGTGATCAACAACGTCACCAGCGTGACCCAGAACATCGGTGCATCGACGGGGCTCGGTGGGCCTGTCAGCGGTCTGCTCGGGCAGGTCGGTAATGCGGTGAGCGGTGTGGGTAACCAGATCGCAAACGCGAGCGCCAATCCGGTCGCGGCGACAGCAGGTGCGACGGTTTCAAGTGTGGGCAATACGGTGGTGCACACCGGCGGTGTGGTCAATGGCGGCGGCGCGTCGGCCGGTGGTATCGGCGGGCTGCTCAACGGGGTAACAGGCGCTTTAGGCGGTGGTTTGGGTGGAGCGTTGGCTAACCGTAAGTAAACAGTGCTGGGCAGTGTGAGAACTATTGCGAGTTTGTTTTCCGTAATGATGTGTTCTTTCTCCGGCTAACTTTGGTAGCGACTTTCCATACAACGCCTACGCTTGTTTCAGACAGGGGAGTCGGATGATCCCCTGTCTTTTTTATGCCTGTGCAACGCCGCTGCTGTTGGCCAATGGAGTGTCCTTATGCGTGCTTGTGTCCCTGTCCTGGTGCTGGGTGTTTCTGTGTCTCCTTTTTTCGCAAACGCTGAACCGCTTCCCAGTTTTTTGAACAGCAACGACCGCGAACGCACCCTGCCGGTGCCCAACCTCCCCGCCGACGCCTATCGCCCCACTACGCCCGCCTTGCAAGTCCCCGCGCCTCCGGCCGATGCCACGCCATTGATGATGAGTACCAAGGTCGATGTGCGCAAAATCCGCATCGAGGGCGGGACGGTTTACCCGCTCGAAGAGCTGGGCGCGGCCTATGAGTCGCTGATCGGGCGTGATGCCACGCTGGCCGAATTGATCGACGCCACCCGACGCGTGACCAAGCGTTATCAGGATGACGGCTACTTGTTGTCCTACGCCTTTTTGCCGCCGCAAAGCTTTGATCAGGGGCTGGTGCGAGTCGTGCTGGTTGAAGGGTACGTGCGCGATTACCGGTTGGAGGGCGACATCGGCAACGTGTCGGCCTATTTGCAAAAACTGGTCGACAAGATCAAGCAGGAGCGCCCGCTGACCCGCAAGACGTTCGAGCGCTACACCTCATTGATGAGCCGCGTCCCTGGCGTGACGTTGCAGGCTCAGGTGCCGCCACCCGGCACCACCAACGGCGCGACGACGCTGATCGCCCAAGCGTCGCGCAAGCCTTTTACCAGCACGCTGAGCACCACCGATGACAACCGCGACGGCCTGCAGGCGCTGCTCGGCCTGAACAGCAATGCGCAGACCTCCATGGCCGAACAACTCACGGTCAGCGGGCTGTTTCCGCCGGGTGACGACAACGAACACTACTACCGGCTCGATTACAGCCAGTACCTCAATACCGAAGGGACGCAGCTGAACCTGTCGGCCTCGCATTATCGCAGTGAGCCCGGCACCAACGTCGCGCTGGACAACGGCCTGGAGCTCAAGCAACGACGCGACAACGACCGCTTTTCCATCGGCTTCACCCATCCGTTGATCGCGGCGCAAAGTGAGTGGCTCAGTGTCGGTTCGCGCCTGTATGCCGTGAACGACAAGACCCGCTACGACGTGATTGGCTTTCCGCTGAGCGTGGAGAGCAAAACCGACATTCGGGCGCTGGCGATCGAAGGGGACTGGCGCAAGTCTACGGATCGCCAGCTGCGCATCCTTAGCGCCGGTGTGTATCAGGGGATCGATGGCATGGGTGCCAAAACGGACGACAACACCTACGACCTCGACTTCTTCCGCGCGCGGTTGTCGGGCGTGCAGAGCGACACGTTTTTCGAGCACTGGCAGGGCGTGTTTTCGGCGGCGCTTTACTGGAGTGACGACACCTTGCCGGACAGTGAACGGGCACAGTTTGGCGGCCAGAATTTCGGTCGTGGTTACCCGACCGACCAAGCGTCGGGGGACAAGGGTTGGGGTGTGGCGTATGAGGTCAACTACAGCTTCAGGCGCGACGGCAACTGGGTCAAAGTGCTGCAACCGTATGTGGTGCTCGACACTGCGAGGACCTGGTTCAACGAGCTGCCGATCAAGACGTCGAGGTTGTCTTCGGCGGCGACAGGTTTGCGCTTTGGTGATGCCCGTTACTACAACATCGCACTGGAGGCCGCCAAGCCCATGTCCGATGTTGGCCTGGATAGCTTTAACCGCAACCCGAGATTTACCTTGAGTTTCAGTTACCAGCTTTGAGAGGGGCGGATGGAGGAGGGAGGTGCATCGAGCCTAGGCACACCCCTTCGTCATGCGGCGTTTTCTTTGTGGGAGACGTCGGAGGTTACGACGGCAGCGAACGCGGTGGATCATTCAACATTGATGTCGCTGATCCAGCCCCTTCGCCAGCAAACTGGCTCTTATCATTCGCCATGCTCTGCGCAAATCCTCCGAAAAACGAAATACTCTGTAGGAGACGTCGGAGGTTACGCCGGCAGCGAACGCACAGTGTCAGGCAGTAGATAGGCGACTGACACTGCGCGTTTGCCAACAATCGGGGTCTTGCAGGGATTTGAGTGATTCAGGGTCAGTTCCCGACCTGATACACCTTGGGCTCTGGAAACAGATTGTTGAGGGTTTCCAGGAGGCGGACGTGATAGATGGGTTTGCGGAAAAGGTCCAGCACCTGCAGGCGAAGCAAATCGCTGACATCCTCCATGTCGGCGTGGCCCGAGGTGACGATCACCGGCAGGTGCTGGCGTGACGTGTGTTCGCGAAGACGCTTGATCAGCGAGATGCCGCTTTCTTCGGGCATGCGCAGATCAGTGATCACCAATGCGATGTCAGGGTGCTCGGTCAGCAGCTTCAGGGCTGCCCTCACGGACGGCGCTGTGAAGCAGCAGAAACCCTCACCTTCGAGCAATTCGGCGAGTTCTTCGTTGGCGTCCTCTTCGTCGTCAACGAGCAGAAGTTGTTGGCGTGTGGGGTGAGAGGGCATGTTGGCTACCTTGCTGGGTTCATCCGAGAAACAAGCGTCTGGTCCTGATCTCGTCAGACAGCCGTGCCGCCTAGTCCTTTAAGTATGTTGTTGAAGATGATCTTGATCTGAGCACCGATGTTGGTCAGGAACAGAATCGCCACCAGTGAGATCATCGACGCAACGATGGCGTATTCGATCGCGGAAGCCGCCTCTTCGTCTTTCACAAAACGTCGAATCAATGCTGATACAAAGTTAAGGAACATCTGACTTCTCCTCTGCGCTTCTTGGCGCCATTACACGCTTGCAGCGTTTAACAATCCTTCGTAACTACAGCATTGACCCCAATGCCCGACTCTACAATCACAAGAAAGCATTAATCAGAAAGTATTACCCCCTTGTGCGCTTGTCCCCCGAACGGATGCCATGAGGTGAAATTTCCCACAACTGATGGCGTTTTGGATGACCTCGACTACCTTCAAAGGGCGAAAGGATGAATGTTCGCAGCCAACTGAATCACAGGTTGTCTCGTAACGTTTCGAAGGTGTGATCGGGCAAGGGAGGGCCGTCATGAGCAGTCGCGTCACAACGGGGCTCGCTGTGCTGTTTTTGCTGGGGGCGCTGTTTGCCGGGTATTGGGGATTGGTGCTGAGTCGCCAGCCAGCGCCGGTGCCTCAAGCGCCCGTTGTGCAAACTGACACCGTCGTTGCAGCGCCTCCCGTCGCTGAAAAACCGATGGAAGATCCCACCCGCCAGCCGGTGCTGGTGCTCGCCAAAGACATTCCCGCCTATGCACCTATCAAGGCTGACGACCTGATCGTCGAGCGTCTGAAAGTCGCGCCTGCCGGAAGCTTCAGCAAGCCTGAAGAGGCCATCGGTCGCATGTCCTGGCGTCCATTGGCGGCTGGCACCTGGCTGACAGACAGCAGCTTCGAAGCAGGTGGCACCCTGGCGCGCATGATCCGCCCTGGCGAGCGGGCACTGGCCTTGTCCATTGACGAGATCATCGGCGCAGGCGGGCAGTTGAGCCCCGGTGACTACGTCGATGTACTCCTTTATTTGCCGTCCGATCAAACCAATACCGATCGCACTGCACAAACCGTTGTGCCTGCGTTACGGGTGCTCAGTGTCGGGGCGCTCATGGGGCCGGTCAATCAAGGACAGGAAGAACAGGGCATCAGCCGAGACGAGCGTGCGCAGCAACAGAAACTCAAGGCAAACGCGCGCAGCGTGGTCGTGGCGGTCCCGGAAAAACTGCTCAACCGCCTGATGCTGGCGTCTCAGGCCGGACCGCTCAGGCTCGCCGTGCGCAGCGCCGAAGAAAAGAACCTGGAACGTTACTGGGCCGGCGACAGCGACATCGCCCTTCAGCAAGACGCCGCAAGTCGCAACATCACTCACTTCAATCAACTGAGCATGGGCGCTGCGCGCAGCGTCCAGGTTGGCAGCGGCGAGCCTCGCAAGCCGCGGTCAATCGAAGTCATTCGTGGCAATCAAACGGCGCAGCAAACCCCCTGATCGAGCAAGGACTGCACATTCATGAGCAAGTGTTTTAGGCCGATGTTGAACCGTGCCGTATTGGCTTTTTCAGCAGGGTGTCTGTATCAGGGGGGCGTGGTCGCAGCGCCGGCAGGTTGCGCCGGGTTGCCAGCGATGCCTGCGGCCATGGAGATTGGCCAGGGCGTGCAGCAGGACATTCGCTCGCCGGTCGCGATCACGCGGCTTGCAGTCGGGGACCCGAAAATCGCCGACGTGCATGTCAATGACGGCGACAGCAGCGGGTATCTGTTGACCGGCGTCGGGCCTGGCACCACCAGCCTGATGGTCTGGACCGCCTGCTCTTCGTCGCCTCGGCAAAGCATGGTGTTCGTGCGGGGCACGGCAAAAACAGCGATGACCGACACGCTGATTCCGCCGTCTGAAGACCCGCTGTTGCCCAGTCAGGTGCAGACCGACATTCGATTCGTCGAAGTCAGCCGCACCAAGCTCAAAGAAGCCAGCACATCGATCTTCGGCAGAGGCTCCAGCAATTTCCTGTTCGGCTCTCCCGGCACGGTTCCGGGCGTCACGGTCACGCCGGGCACCCTGGGCGGCACGCGGCCGGCGATTCCGCTGAACAACAACAATTTCAATATTGTCTGGGGCGGCGGCAGCAGCAAAGTGCTGGGCTTGCTCAACGCCATGGAAAGCAGCGGCTTCGCGTATACCCTGGCGCGTCCAAGCCTGGTGGCGCTGAGCGGGCAGAGTGCGAGTTTTCTGGCCGGGGGTGAGTTTCCGGTGCCGGTGCCCAACGGTGAAGGCAACGGCATTTCCATCGAATACAAGGAATACGGTGTCCGCCTGACCCTGACGCCGACCGTGGTGGGTCGCAATCGTATCGCCTTGAAGGTCGCCCCCGAGGTCAGTGAGCTGGACTTCACGGCCGGCGTGACCATTGCCGGCACCACGGTGCCCGCGCTGAACGTACGTCGCACCGATACCAGCGTCTCGCTGGCCGATGGCGAAAGTTTCGTGATCAGCGGTCTGATCAACACCAGCAACATTGCCTCGGTGGACAAGTTTCCCGGTCTGGGCGACATCCCGATTCTCGGTGCGCTGTTTCGCAGTTCCCAGATCAATCGGGACGAGCGCGAGCTTTTGATGATCGTCACCCCGCACCTGGTCCAGCCGCTGGCGGCCAATGCGCCGTTGCCTTCGCTGCCCGGTGAAGGGTTGCGTAACTACGATCCGAACTTCCTGAAAATGTATTTCCTCGAAAACGGCAGTTTCGACCGCCGCAGCGGGTTATCGCAATGAGCCAGGGACCCAGCTTGAGCCAGACCTTTCTGGCCATTACGCGCAACACCACCGACCTCGAATGGCTGCAGGGCGCGCTGGCGCCGTTGGGGCAGGTGGTGAGCGCGGGAACCGGCAGCCTCGACGAACTGCTCGCCTTGGTGGACGTGACCTTCGCCAGCGTGGTGTTCGTGGGGCTTGATCGTGAGCATTTGATGAACCAGAGCGCGTTGATCGAAGGTGCGCTGGAGGCCAAACCGATGCTGGCCATCGTTGCCTTGGGCGACGGCATGGACAACCAGTTGGTGCTCAACGCGATGCGCGCCGGTGCGCGGGATTTCGTCGCCTATGGCTCACGCTCCAGTGAAGTGGCCGGGCTGGTGCGGCGTCTCAGCAAACGCCTGCCAGCCGTGGCGCCGAACCCTAACATGGGCGGCCTGACCGTGATTTACGGCGCCCAGTGCGACGGTGACGGCGCGTTGGTGTCGGCGCATCTGGCGCTCGTGGCGCAGCAAAAAGGGCAGCGCACCTTGCTGCTGGACCTCGGCATGCCGCGCGGCGACAGCCTGGCGATGCTGAGCCTCGAATCGTCGTTCAATTTCGGCGATGCCCTGCGGCACCTCCGCAGGCTCGACTCGACGCTGATCGACAGCGCCTTCACCGTTCACGCCAGTCAATTGCGCATCCTCGCCTACGCCCACGACGATATGTCGCTCGAGCACACCAGCGCAGCCGAGTTGTACATGTTGCTCAGCGCTTTGCGTCAGCATTTTCAGCGTGTGGTGGTGAATCTGGTGGGGCAGCCGGACAGTGAGTCGTTGCGTACCTTTGTGGCGCATTGTGATCAGTTGCTGTGGTACGTCGACCAGAACGTCATCGAGTGTCGGCGCAATCTGGCGATCCTCAATCTATGGCGCGAGAAGGGCCTGAAGCTTCAGCAAGCCGGCTTGTTGGTGGACAAATACCTGCGCCAGGTCACGCCCAATTCCGAGACGCTGGAAAAGACCTTCGGCCTGCCCGCGCTGGGCGTGCTGCCGTTGAGTCCGGAGTTGCGGTTGAACGCCAAAAATCAAGGCCTGTCGTTGTTCGAACTGTCGCCACGGGAGTCCCTGACCAGTGGTTTACGCGGTCTGGGAGAACGCTTGGCGAGCCAATCCGACGCACCAGGCAAGCCCCGCGACGGTTGGCTGGGTCGCCTGTTGAGGACGCATAAATGAAAGGCGAAAAGCTCTTTGGCGTGTCAGCCCGTCCTGCCGACAGCGGCGGGGACGGCCAAGGCCTGAAGCTGGTCTTGCATCGCTACATCATCGACGCCATCGAGGAGAGTGGACGCAACCTGCTGGAAGGCACACGCCCTGCGCTGGCGCAGTTTGTCACCGACAAGGTCGCCGAGTATGTGGCCCGGTTGCGCCTGGCGATTTCCCGCTACGAGATGGAGCGTCTGGCCGAAGAGCTGGTCGACGAACTGACCGGGTTCGGGCCGCTCGAGGTGCTGCTGCGCGACAATTCGGTCACGGAAATCCTGGTGAACGGTCCGAACAAGGTCTTCATCGAGCGCGAAGGTGTGTTGCATCACTCGGACCTGCGCTTCATCGATGCCCATCATGTGGAGCGCGTGATTCAGCGGATTCTTGCGCCTCTGGGGCGGCGTCTGGACGAGTCTTCACCGATGGTGGATGCGCGGTTGCCCGATGGCAGCCGGGTCAATGCGATCATCCCGCCGATTGCCCTGGACGGCCCTTGCCTGTCGATCCGGAAGTTTCGCAAGGACATGCTCAAGAGTTCGGACCTGGTTGCGATGCAGACCATCGATCAGTCGATCTACGACTTTCTGGAAAACGCGGTGAGCAAGCGCTGCAACATCCTGATCAGCGGCGGCACCGGCACCGGCAAGACCACCATGCTCAACGTTCTGAGCCAGATGATTCAGACGCAGCAACGCTTGGTGACCATCGAGGACGTGGCTGAACTGCAGCTCGGTCACCCGCACGTGGTGCGGCTGGAGACCCGTCCGCCCAATGCCGAAGGCCACGGCGAAGTCCGTGCCAGCGACCTGATTCGTAATGCGCTGCGGATGCGGCCAGACAGGATCATTCTGGGTGAGATCCGGGGTGTTGAAGTGCTCGACGTCATGACCGCCATGAATACCGGGCACGACGGCTCCATGAGCACCGTCCACGCCAACAACGCGCAAGACGCGTTGCTGCGTCTTGAAACGCTGGTGGGCCTGACCGGTCGGCAAATTGCCGAGAAAACGTTGCGGCAAATGATCTGCGCCGCGCTGGACGTGATCATTCAGCTGACGCGCATGCCTGACGGTCGGCGTTGTGTCAGCGAGGTGGTGGAAGTGGTAGGCACGCGCGATGACGTGTACGTCACCAACACGCTGTTCCGCCTGGATCGGCGCACCGGTTTCGGTTTTCTGCGCGAGGCGATCAACCCGGCCGGCGACAAGCTGCGCCAGCTCGATTACTAAGCCACGGAGTGGGTCAGCCTATGAAACAGGGAGATTCAAGGTGAAGGGAGCCATCGTCCTCGGACTGATTTTCATGCTGATGATGGCAGCCTCGCTGTACCTGTTCTATCGCGGGCTGAACAAGGGCGCCAATGAACGGATCATGGCGAGGCTTGCGGTTGACCAACCTGTGGCTGCGACCACCAAGCCGGGAGCGGACCGCATTGAGCGGGCGTTCTTGCGGGCAGGTCTTGGAAAACCAACCGAGCGGTTACCGTTGGCGATCACGGTCTGGGGACTGTCGATGCTCGTGGGATACCTGGCGTACGACGGGTTCGGGCTGGTGCTTGGGATCCTGCTCCCGGTGATCGTGCTGCGGTTCTACGTGAGCTTTCGCTACCAGCGGCGCGTGAGTCGCATGATCGAGCAATTGCCGCAACTGCTTGACCACACGGTGCGCAGCTTGAAGTCCGGGCGGACCCTCGGCGACGCCGTACTGAACAGCATTGATGCAGCGGTCTCTCCATTGAACGAAGCCATGTCCCGGATCAAACGCAATGTCCAGCTGGGGGTGACGCTGCCGGATGCAGTACAGGATTTTGCCGAGCTGTATGAGCGCGACGAGTTTCGGTTGTTTGCGTTGGGGCTTAGGGTCAACCACCGCTATGGCGGCAACGCGAGCGAACTGCTGGAGAACCTGATCCGCGTGATCCGGGAGCGGGAGCAGGGCGCTCGTCAACTACGCGCGCTGACCGGCGAAACGCGCCTGACTGCAGTCGTTCTGGCCTTGCTGCCGTTAGGCATGGTTGCTTATTTTTTGATTGTGAACCCGGCCTACCTGATGCACATGTGGGCTGACGACTCCGGGCAAACAATGCTGATGGTCGCGTTCGCGTTGCAGACATTGGGCTGTCTGGTGTTGTGGCGCATGCTGAGGAGTATTTGAGATGGTTTTGATGCTCAGTGCTCTCCTGTTCGCAGCGGCTGGATTCTTTCTGATGCTGTCCGTGGCGCGTCAGCGTCGTAACGCGCGCCAGATCATGTCTCGGCTGCATGGTGAGATCGCGCGTGACAGTCGGGTCGGCAGCCTTCTTCGCCTATTGGGTGACAGCCGATTCGGTCAGCGCTCCGTCAGCCTGGACAGCGAAACGCAGATCCTGCTCAACCGTATCGGCTGGCGCCGGGCGCGACAGCGCTCACTGTTCGCCGCCTGTCAGGTGGGTGTCCCCATCGTCGCGGTGTGCGTGGTCATGCTGATTCAGGCGCTGTTTTTCAGCGACGTGCAATACCCGGTCATGGCGCCCCTGTTTGCGGTCGGTCTTGGTTACCTAGCACCCAAACGAGTACTCGCGGCCGCGGCTGCCCGTCGGCAAAAGCGGACGGTCGTCGAGATCGGTACTTTCATCCCGCTGCTACGGATCCTGTTCGAGTCAGGCATGGCCGTTGAGCAGGCACTGCGCGTGCTGAGTTCCGAGGGCAGCAAACTTTTGCCGGTTCTGTCTTCGGAGCTGCGGGTGATGCTGGTGCGGGTCGATTCCGGGCTCGAACTGGGTGATGAACTGAACAAGGTCGCGTCAGTGCTGGCCGTCGATGAGTTCAGTGACACCTGCGTCATTCTCAATCAGTTGATTCATCAGGGCGGCGGGGCGATGAAGTCACTGCTCACGCTCAAGCAACTGATCGATGATCGTCGCCTGACACGCCTGCAGGAATACATCTCCAAGCTCTCGGCAAAGATGTCGGTGGTGATGATGGTGTTTCTGTTTCCGGCATTACTGATCGTATTGGCCGGGCCGGGTTTTATCGCCATCGGCAAGGCTTTGGGTTCGCATTAGGGAGATCGCATGAAAGCAGTCATCGCCGCATTGGGACTGGTCCTGCTCAGCGGGTGTGCCACGGATGGCAGCGCGCCCTGGCTAGCTCAGGCCACCAGCCGCAGTTGCGCCAAGCCAACCTCGGATCAGGAGCTGGCGTTGAACATGGCGCAGGACATGGCCGACGAAGGTCGTCTGCACGCCAGCCTGGCCAACCTCGAAAGCCTGCCGTCCACGCTGCCGGAGGTTCGGCTGCGCAAGGCGCGGGTGTTGCGCCTGTTGGGCAGCAATGAGGCCGAGCCGCTGTACAAGAGTTTGCTGGGCACCTGTCGGGCAGCCGAAGGCGAGCACGGTCTGGGTCAGCTGGCAGCAGCGCGCGGGGACAATGGTCAGGCGTTGATGCATTTGCAGGCCGCCGTGAAGCTGTCGCCCACTGACGAGAAAATCCGTAATGACCTCGGAGTGGTGTATCTCAATCAACTGAAGCTCGACCAGGCGCGGTTCCAGTTTCTGACGGCGATCGAACTCAAGCAGTCCGACACGCTGGCCGCGCTGAACATGGTGACGTTGTTGATCTATCAGGACGACTGGACCCAGGCGGCGGAGCTGGTGTCGCGGACGGGGCTGACACCGGATCAGGTCAACGATGCGCAAGCCCGCGCCGAAAAACTCAAGGGCGCCTCGGGCGGTTCGCCCATCAAAACCGACAAGGTCGCCACCGTCACCGATCCCGCCGTGATTGCAGGGAGACAGCCATGAACATCCGTGTGTTGATCGGCATCAGTCTGGCATTCGTCGCTGGAACTGCCGCAGCGATTGAGCCAGGACCTTCCTCGCCAGACCAGAAGCAGACCGACGCCTGGCTGCAACTGCAAGCCAGCGGCAAGGCCGCATCGTCGGTGCCGCAACCCTCAAGCCCCATCGAACGCGACCTGAGCATGCAGCGCTGGTTGAACAGCTATCAGCATCCCATCCCGGACTTTTACGAGCAGAAAAAGGGCGGCAGTGTGTCGGGGGGCGGCTCAGGGAGTAACTGAAGCGCAATCGGACGAATGCGGTGTGTCATTCATCACTAATGCTGCTGACCCACCGCATTCGCGAGCAAGCTCGCTCCCACAGTATCAGCGTCGTTCTCAATTCTTTGGAACGTCGCGGACCCTGTAGGAGCAATCGGAAGTTACGACGGTCGCGAACGCGGTATGTCATTCACCGTTGAAGCTGCTGACCCACCGCATTCGCGAGCAAGCTCGCTCCCACAGTATCAGCGTCGTTCTCAAGTCTTCGGAGCAACGCGGACCCTGTAGGAGCAATCGGAGGTTACGACGGTCGCGAACGCAGTGTGTCATTCAGCATCAATGTGGCTGACCCCCCGCATTCGCGAGCAAGCTCGCTCCCACAGTATCAGCGTCGTGCTCAAGTCTTCGGAGCAACGCGGACCTGTAGGAGCAATCGGAGGTTACGACGGTCGCGAACGCGGTATGTCATTCACCGTTGATGCGGCTGACCCACCGCATTCGCGAGCAAGCTCGCTCCCACAGTATCGGCGTCGTGCTCAAGTCTTCGGAGCAACGCGGACCTGTAGGAGCAATCGTGAACTGGCCTAATGATCTCGGACACCTCTTAAGGGCGATATGATTCGCCTATTCAGGAGGTTCCATGCAAGAACGAAAGACCTATACCCGCGAGTTCAAGCAACGTGCTGCAAGCATGGTTCTTGACGATAACTGTTCGGTTCCCGATGTCTGCGCATCAATGGACGTCGGTCCTACGGCTCTGCGCCGCTGGGTTGATCAGGTTCGTAAAGAACGCCAAAAAGGACAGCCCGTTGCAGGCACCAAGGCGATCAGCGATGAGCAGCGAGAACTCCAGCAGTTACGCGCCAAGATCAAACGCCTTGAGACCGAGGCCGAAATCCTAAAAAAGGCTACCGCTCTCTTAATGTCGGATCCCGATCGTTTTTCCTGATCGAGGAGCTGAGAGAGTCAGGCTCGTATCCGACCTGCCAGCTTTGTGACGCGCTGGGCGTTTCTCGCAGCGCGTTCTATGACTGGCTTCATCGTCGTTCAGCGCCGGATGCCAAGCGTGACGTGCTCCGGGCAAAGGTCGTGCAATTGCATGCTGAAAGCAGAGAAAGTGCGGGGGCGAGAATGATTTCTCAGTGTTTGAAGGCCCAGCAGCTCAGGGTTGGAAGGTATCTGGCTGGAAAACTCATGGCAGAGGCAAACCTGACCAGCAGGCAGCGCCGTCGCCACCCGTATCGCTCCAGAGGGGTTGAGGCATTTGTGGCCAAGAATCTGCTTGAACGTAATTTTCAGCCAGCAGCCATCAATCAGGTCTGGTGCGGCGACGTTACCAGTCTGATGGTCGGGAAACGTTGGTACCACTTGGCCGTGGTCATCGACCTGTTCGCCCGACGAGTCGTTGGGTGGGCATTTTCTCTGATCAATGACGCCAACCTGGTCACCAAAGCGCTCAGGATGGCGGTAGAAGTACGAGGCAGGCATGCAGGTCTGATGTTTCATTCGGATCAAGGCTGCCAGTACACCAGCCAACGCTTCCAGGCTGGACTGCTTGAGCATGGCATCACCCAAAGCATGAGCCGCAGAGGCCAGTGCTGGGACAATGCGCCGACGGAGCGATTCTTTGGCACGCTCAAATCAGAATGGGTACCCGCCAAGGGCTATACAGAGATCGAAGAAGCCAGACGGGACATGACCAGCTTCTTTATGCGATACAACCGAACCAGGCTCCACAGCTACAACAACTACCTGTCGCCAATAGCCATGGAGCAGCAGGCAGCTTGATTACCGTAACCGGTGTCCGGGATTACTTGACCAGAACATCGGAGGTTACGACGGTCGCGAACGCGGTGTGTCATTCACCGTTGAAGCTGCTGACCCACGCATTCGTCAGCAAGCTAAACCCCCACCCCTTCGGCTAAAACCTGACGCCGATGAGGGGTTGGGGATCCAGGCCTCAATGCGCCGTCACACGCCCCCGTGCCGCGGCATTGTTCGGTGACAACGCCAGCGCCAGTTGGGTGCGGTTGTGCATGTGGGTCAGCCGCAGGACTTGAGACACATACAGCTTCACGGTGTTTTCCGTGATGCCCAGCTCGCAGGCGATCTGGTAGTTGGTCTGGCCTTTGCTCACCAGCTTGGCGACCTCCAGCTGGCGCGGGGAGAGTTGTTCGAAGATGGCGGGCATTTCAAAGTCGACATCGCTGTCCCCGATGACCGGCTGAGCGAGCTGTCGTGATTTGTCCAGGTCCTGGCAAAGGTCGTCGATGGACGCCGCCAGAAACTGCAACTTGTCGTTGAGATGGCCCAGGTGCTGGACGTTTTTCACCCGCTCCTCCAGTGATGCTTGCTGGCGTTGCACGCCTTCGAGCATCTCGTTCAGGTCCACGGGTTTCTGATAATAATCGGCTATCCCGGCCCGCAGGGCCTTGATCACGTCCTGTTTCTCGGCGCGACCGGTGAGCATGATGGATTCGAAGATGCGTTTCTTCCCGGCCAGCACCTTCATGGCTTCCACCAGTTCGATGCCGTTCATGCCGGGCATGTCCAGGTCACACAGCACGATGGCAATGGCGCTGTCGTCGCGGAATCGTTCCAGCGCCTCCCGGCTCGAATAACAGGGCACGCAGCGGTAGCCGCTGCCTTCCAGAAATTCGGTGATCTCATCGACGATAAGGGGCTGATCGTCGACCACCAACACCTTCACGGCTGAATACTTGTTCACTCGCGACTCCCTGCGACTGCTTTTGAACGGGTCCGGCGCCATGGAGGTCCTTCACGGCATGCCACTGTAGGACGATCTCTGTCCGGACGTAGGGATAAACCTAGTCGCACTTTCTGACTATGTACATAGAGTGAGATGGCAATTCGACTAGTGGATCGAGAGCGCCGTCGCCGCGAAGCCTACAAACAAAAACGGCACGAAGGGCTGTTTGTTTGACGCGTGCGGCGCAAGGTTGGGGTATCGGTTTCTAACCCGTTGACTCACATGGCACCAGCGTTTTTGACGCAGGATCAGCCAGATCACAGTGGCCACCCCGGCCCCGATAAACGTCCCCAAAAGGTGTACGTAATCGCTGCCCAGCGCCAAGGCGACCAAGAGTTTCACATCGCCTGCGCCGAGCCTGTTCAAGGCATAACCCGGCAGGGTCATGACCAGGGCCAACAGTAACGCCCACCACGCATCCGGCGCCGGGGCGCCGAGCCAGCTGTTGCCGTTTATCAGCAGGTACATCAGAAAAAACAGCGTGCCCCCGAACGTCAATGCGTTGGAAACCTTTCTGCCTCGGGCGTCCTGATCGGCACAGACGGCAAACCACAGCAGCAGACCAAGTAAATTCATGGGGTAAAAAACGTCCTGTTTTTCGGAAAGAATCTATGCTCCATGCAAGGTAGCACTGTCAGGGCAGACGTCGGCATGCGAAGGATTCCCCGCAATTTTTCCCCCCTTAAACAAAAAGGCGCTGCGGCCATCGAGTTCGCCTTGGTGTTCGTCGTTTTTTTCGCCGTTTTCTATGGTGTGGTGACCTACAGCCTGCCGCTTCTGATGATGCAATCCTTCAACAACGCCGCCGCCGAAGCGGTCCGTCAGAGCGTAGCCATCAGCCCAAGCGCCGCCAACTACCAGACACTGGTGCCCAACCAGGCCAAAGCCGCGCTGGCCACTCACCTGAATTGGATACCGTCGTTCAACGTTGCCTCGGACGCCACCGTGTCTTTCGACGGCAAGTTACTACGGGTTCTGATCAGTTATCCGAAAACCAAGCTGACCCAGATCTTGCCGGTCCTGACGCTGCCCGGGGTTGGCGACGTGCCGAATCTGCCGACCTATCTATCTGCTGAAGCGAGCCTGCAACTTGCCCCTTAAAAACGAAATCCTCAATCGCTGGCTCGGGCGCGCCGATGCGCCTCCAGAGCGCGAAACCGTCGTGATCGAGCCCACCCAGGCCAGTGCCGACTGGCACATGCAGCTGGATGAAGACGGGCGCGTCACGAGCATCAGCAAGTCGTTGCGCGGGGCGTTGGGCCTGGCGGCAGCGATAGCGCCAGCACAACGGTTACTCGGTTACTTGATGCCCAGCAGCGCACTGGTGGTGGAGGGTGTGCCCAAAGAATGGCTGGGGCACATGCTTGACCTGGATTTCAAGCGGCCCAACGGCAACGTGTTGCACACCCGTGGCTGGGTGCAGGCGCAAGGCGGTGTTTGGCTGTTGCAGTTACTCGACATCGGCGACCTCATGGAAGAGGCCAACGTCGCGCAGAGCCGCCAGCAGTGCCTGCGGCTTGCCGGGCAGATCGCGGAAAAGGTCCGGGGTTGCCATGTGGAGCGGTTGCAATCCGTGACGGCCGATCAACTGGAAGAGCTCGCCCAGAGTTATCGGGTGCCCTGCCTGGCGTTGGCCCTTGCCGAGCCGGGCGGAGTCGGGTGGCGCATTTATGCGCATTACAACGCGCACACCGCGCCGCAGCTGTGGCAGGACAGTCAGCGGCTGGGCACGGACCTGGATTCGCTGAACGGCACGGTCACCCACCAGATCGACTTTAGCGTGCCAACCCCTCTGGTCCACCTGCAAAGTGCATTCGGCAACGCCAATGGATTTCTGTTGCCGCACCACAAGGAAGGCTCGGTCAAGGCATGGCTGTTGTTCGGGTTCTATGACGCGGCGCAGCAGGTTCCCGATCTCGGTGAGCGGGAGTGGATGAACCTGTGTTCGGCGCTTGCGGGGCCGATTCTTTATCGGCACGCCGACCAGGCCCACCGGCATCAACTGGAACGGCTGGCGGTGCTGCAGGACCTGCTAGGCACCGGTTGGTGGGAATTGTTGCCCGACAGCGAGGAGGTGCAACTGGCGCCGCAGCTGGCGCGCACCCTCGGCTTGCCGGAGACGAGCGATGTGCTGCCGCTTGCCGAGTGGCTGCAACTGATTCACCCCGCCGACCGCCACGAACTGGAAAGCCGGATGGGCCTGTTGCGCGACCAGGGCACACCGATGCTGTCGTGCGTCAGGCTGCGGCAGGACGACTCTGGCGAGGCTCCGGTCTGGTTGCGCATTCAAGGTCAAGTGCTGGTCAGCGGGCAGGCACGTCGCGTATTGGGCTTCATGCTCGACGTCAGCGATATCAAGAATCAGGAAACGCAGGCGGCCGCGGCGCATGCGCGGCTCGACAACCTGATCGCCAGTTCGCCGGCCGTGATCTACGTGCTGGAGTACGACAGAGGCAGCCTGGAACCGACGTTCTTCAGCGCCAGCCTGACGCCACTTCTGGGCTGGACCCTCGCCGAATGCAGCGACGGCCAGCTCACCCAATACATTCATCCCGAGGACCGCGACATCTGGTTTCAGCGCACCCGTCAGTTGTTGCGCGAAGGGGTGGTCAGTTGCCGTTATCGGCTGCGGGACAAAAAGGGCGAATACCACTGGTTGCTGGACGAAGCCCGGCTTCTGCGCGACGACCTCGGCATGCCGGTGGAAGCAGTCGGGCTCTGGCTGGATGTCACCGAGGCAACCCAGGCCACCGAGCGCGTGCGCGAAAGCGAGGAGCGTTACCGGATTCTGGTCGAAGACTCACCCGCGATGATTTGCCGCTACACACCGGACCTGAGGTTGAATTTCGGCAACCGGCCGTTGGCGGATTATCTGGAGTGCACGCCTGCCGAACTGCCCGGCATCAATCTGGGCGAATGGTTTTCGGCGGAGCAGAAAGAAGCCTTCCTGCGGCGCATCGACGAACTGACACCGGAGTCGCCGACGACCACGGCGGAGATCTGCCTGGAACTGCCGGGACGCGAACATGCCTGGTGGGTCTGGGCGGATCGCGGGGTGTTCGATGACAGCGGCAAATTGATCGAGATTCAGGCCGTCGGCCGTGACAACACGGAAATTCGCCGCACGCGCATGCAGCTCAACCAGAGCGCGAAAATGGCGACCCTCGGTGAGATGGCGACGGGTTTGGCGCACGAGATCAACCAGCCCCTCAACGTCATGCGCATGGCGGTGGTGAACGTGCTCAAGCGCCTGAGCAACGGTGATGTGGAAGTCGATTATCTGACTGACAAGCTCAACCGTATCGATACCCAGGTGCAGCGCGCCGCGAGGGTGGTCAACCACATGCGCGTGTTCGGCAGGCGTTCGGAAATCGAACAGCAACTCTTCGACCCGATCGACGCCGTGGACGGCACCCTGAACATGCTGAGCGAAGGCATGAAGGGCAAGGGCGTCGAACTGCAAATTGACGAGCCCGGGCCGCGCGTTCAGGTGCGCGGTCATGTGGATCAGCTTGAGCAGGTGCTGATCAACCTGATGGTCAACGCGCGAGATGCGTTGCTCTCCAAGCGTGAAAAGAACCACGACTTCGAACCCTGGATCGCCCTGCATGTGGAGCAGGACGAGCAGACGATCTGGCTGGTCGTCGAGGACAACGGCGGCGGCATCGATCCGCGTCTGCTGGAGCGTATCTTCGAACCGTTCTTCACCACCAAACCGGTGGGCGTCGGCACCGGGCTCGGCTTGTCGGTGAGCTACGGCATCGTCGAGCAGATGGGCGGGCGATTGAGTGTCAGCAACTCAAGCGAAGGTGCGTGCTTCCGGGTTGCGTTGCCGATCGTGCGGGAATAGTGCACAACACTCGCGTGTGGCTCTGGCCCACGGGCGTGGTGTCTGATTGTTCCCACGCTCCGCGTGATAACACGGCGAATGACGCTCCGCGTCACCCTGGACGCGGAGCGTCCGTAGCGGCATTCCCACGCGGAGCGTGGGAACGATCAGCCTTGTGCTCACTGACGCTCTACGGCGTGTACGTCATTGGCGGCCTGACGCAGACTGTGTAGGAGCAGTCGGAGGTTACGACGGCCGCGAATGCGGAGTGTTATCCACCGCTGATCCCGCTGCCCCATTGTCATCGTGAGCAATCAGCCTTGTGCTTGCTGACGCTCTGCGGCGTGTACGTCATTGGCGGCCTGACGCAGACTGTGTAGGAGCAGTCGGAGGTTACGACGGCCGCGAATGCGCAATGTCATCCACCGCTGATCTCGCTGCCCCATTGTCATCGTGAGCAATCAGCCTTGTGCTTGCTGACGCTCTACGGCGTGTACGTCATTGGCGGCCTGACGCAGACTGTGTAGGAGCAGTCGGAGGTTACGACGGCCGCGAATGCGGAGTGTTATCCAACGCTGATCCCGCTGCCCCACTGTCATCGTGAGCAATCGAACTGCCCGATTCGGTCTCAGATCACCAAAACCGCCTGAGCGGGATGACAGCTGAGGTTGGCGCCGACGTTGACGTTGGCGATGTTTACCCCGAGATTTTTCAGCACCAGGTTCAGCAACGGATCCAGAAGCGGTCCCAGCAACGTGCCGAGCAGTCCGGCAATCGTGCTCACCAAACCGTTCACGATCCCCATTACCGTGTTCAGAACCAGCCCCAGCAGGCCGCCACTGCTCGCCGTATGCAAAACGACCGGGTTGCCCAGGCTGTTTCCCAGTTGCGTCACGATGTTGGGAGGACCGCTCAGTGAAAGCACCGGCGACGGCGTTGCATTGATCTCCGCAGGCTTGGCAAAATTCAGCGTGGCGCGGTTAGGGGCGATGGGAAGGTTCACCATCAAACCCACACCGCCGCCGCCGAAGCTGGTCTTCGGTGTACCGGTGCGCACGTCCAGCAGCACCAGTTCTTGAGGCGCGGGTAAATCGCTGGCCGAGGAATTCCAGGCGCTGCTATCGATCTTGCCGACCTTCAGTTTCACCAAGGCTGTATTGGTATCGGCAGCCAGGCTCTTGGTGTCGTCGGAGGCGCAGGTAAACCCGGTGACGTGGCTGCTGGCGCTTGCCGCTTCCAGACTGATATCCAGTCTTAAAGGCGCCGGAGCAATCTGAACATCGGCATTCAACAGGCCCAAAGCCAGACTTATGGCGCTGCTGGCCAGGCCAAGCTCCGAACCCAAAGAGCTGAGGTCTACGGTCGTCAAGGTACGTACCTGCGCCGTCCTGACATAGATCTGATTGGGGTCGGTGCTGTTGGTAGTCGCAAGACGTGGATCGCCTGCGGCAGAGAGTTGCGACGGCTCGACGATTTTCACCTTGGTGCTCAGCCCGACCAGTCCCAGAACATTGGCAGGAACCGTGGCATAGACGGCGCTTTTGCTGTTGGCGACCTGTACGAACCCTTGGACCAGGCTGAACACATTAAGGTTGGTATTGAGCCCGGCCGAGGGAAGCCCGGTCTGCACGCTCAAAAGGTCCTGAAGCCTGATGGTGGAACCGCTGGCGATGGTGCTCACACTGAGCAAGCCACTGATCGCAGCCTGCACAGCCGAATTATTCTGAGGCAATACGGTTGCGGCGGTCTTCAGCAGTTGTTTAATTGAAACGTTGGTCGCAAGCAACGCTGTGTAGTCGCCCGCCTTTGCGTTTACGTCGATTGCCAACTGGTCTAGGTAGCTCAGCAGATTGATGTTGGTGTTCGCCAGGCCGTTGTAGCCGACCGCAGAGAGATTCAGCGTTCCGCCCAGCAGTCCGCCCCATAACGTATTCAGTAATCCGGCCTGACTGCTGTCGACAGTGGCGAGGGTGCTGTTAATCGTCAACTGCGCCAACGGCTGCAACGGCGGGGTCGCAACAGCGACCGCGGTCAGCTGAATGTCCGTCGGCGTCGGGTTGGTGTCGAACATCGCGCCAATGCCCGCTGCAATGCTGCGGGCGACGGAGTGGCTGACGATGACCTGAATGGCGTCGGATTTTGTGGCGTCCACCACAAAACTGCGGCGGCTGTCGGCGCCGGTGGAGAGGAGGCCGCAGCGTGTGGTCAGGGTGCGGGTGCTGTCCGTGACGGTGAAGCCGTTGCGCGTGGCGCTCTGCGTCGCATAGCTGTTGGCGGTGCTGGCTCCCGCGCAACTACCGTTCAGGCTCGCGGCTTCCAGCGCGGCCATGTCGGCGACCCGCTGCAAGGAACGTTTTTCCATGTAGAGCCGACCGCTGTCGACCACCACCAGGGTGCAAAGCAAGGCCAGGGCCATCGTCAGCGCTGCCAACAATCCTATGGCACCTCGCTGCCGATCCCGGCGTGCGCAGGAGGACATCAGGGGAGACATCAGCACTCCTTCGGCAACGCCGTCGCTACTCACCCGAGATGCAAGGGAGTGTAGTTGGCGCTTCGGGAATGTGCTGTGTTAATGGTGGCGTTTGGTCAGCGGTGACGGCGCAAAGGCTGAACCGCGTGCGGACTCCCGTGGGAGCGAATTCATTCGCGAGACGTCGGTACATTCGACACCTCTGTATCGCCTGGAAGATCATTCGCGAATAAATTCGCTCCCACAGGGGACAGGGTGGACCAGCACGCCAAGGTGGCGGTCACCCATCGATCAATGAGGTGGATACTGCTGAAGAATTTTCTGCACGGTCTGACGCAGCGCCAGTTCGCGCGCCGCCGGGTTGGCGTTGCTGTCGCTCACGACCTGCTCAGTGCTGCCGCGCCACACCAGTTTGCCGTCCTTACCGTCGAGCATGTCGATCTGCAGGGTCGAGACCTTGTAATCGACGTTGCGCGTCTCAGTGCCGATCGGTCCGCCCCAGTAACCGCCCCACGGGTTGCCCCAATAGCCGCCACCGCCATAGTTGGTGGTGACCATCTGTTGGCGATTCTCGACAATCAACCAGGCTTGCACCTGCAAGTCAGCTTTGGCGCCCGGCGCGGCCATGCGCAGGCCCCGTTGATCGAGTTGCTCGCTCACTGACTGTCGAATGCGTTGTTCGGTCAGGTCACTCTTGATGCGTGGGTCGTTGGGTTGATATTGCAGGCCGGGTTCTTTCCAGGCCCAGGTTCGGTACCCGCCGAAGTCGCGCTGAGCGTCGAAGTCACGATTGACCCGATCGGTCTGGCAGGCGGCGAGCAGCAGGGCAACACACACAACAGCGATACAGCGAAACATGTTGGTTCTCCAGAGCATGCACATAACGGTTGCGTAGCAGGACGACTCAAGCGCACTACGTAGGAGGATACGCTGTCAACGCGCGCTGAACGGCCTGACGCAGCGCCTTGGCGCGATCCGACTGATCACAGCCACTGCCGGTTTCGGCGCTGGCGCTCCACACCGGCTGGCCGCTGCGGGCATCGAACATACTGATGCGCACGACCACCACTTGCTCTTGGTAGGTGCGGACAATCGGCACACTGGCGTAGCCGCCGTAACCGTTGCGATAGCCGTTGTAGTACCCCACACCCGCGCCGCCGTAATACGGGTCGTAATAATCGTCCCTGACTTGCCGGATACGGGTCTCTGTCCGGGTGTCAGCGGTTACGCGCAAGTCGGCGGCCTGGGGGTTCTGCGAAGGACGAAGACCGCGCTGATCCAGTCCATTGCTTACCGCTTCGGCCACTTGTGCGGAGTCAGCCCATTGAGTGCCAGGCGGCAGTTGGCCGTTGAGCCACGTCCAGTTGCGATAGCGACCGAAGTCACGTGGCGCGGCCGGGTAGGCACTCATGTCGATCGCATTGGCCGCGTGTGGCGGCGCAGGCGGGATCGCGGCGGACACGGCGTTGTAGGGGTTGGGACTCTGGCACGCGGCGAGTCCCAGGCAGAGGGCAAGCAAAGCAAGGCGGCGTTTCATGATGGTCTCCGCAGATAGCCTCAAACAGGTCGGCACATCCAGTGCAGATAACGTCCCAGTCCGGCAAAACTTGGGTGACGTCGATGCGCGAGCTCCATTTCCAGTAAATCTGCGAGCTCGGCTTTCGCCTGAAACTCCACCGGCATGTAATCGTGGAAAACACGAACGCCACTCTGGGTTTCGACCTGCCACTGACCTTCAAGTTGCGCTGCTAATTCGCGGGGATCAAGAGGTTGTTGCGGGGTCAGGCTCTGTTTTTCACCGGCCAGGGTGTTTCGGCGCATTTTCTTGAAATGGCCTTTGAGCAGATTGCGGTAGATCAGCGCGTCGCGGTTGTAGAACGCCAGCGACAACCAGCCGTCGGCTTTGGTCAGTTGATGCAGCGCAGGCAGGATCGTATGAGGCTCGGCCAGCCACTCCAGCACCGCATGGCAGAGCACCAGATCGTAGGGCTCGGTCAACTTGCCGGGCAGGTCCTGCCATGGCGCTTGAATGAACGTGCCCGATTGACCCGCTTCGTCAAAGCGCTGGCGCGCACCCTCAAGCATCGGCTCAGCAGGTTCAGCCAGCGTGACGTCATGGCCACGCTCGGCCAGCCACAACGACATGTGACCCAGACCCGCGCCGATGTCCAGCACGCGCAAAGGGCGATCCGGCAGGCTTTCCTTCAGGTCCGCCTGCAACACCGCCAGACGGATCGCGCCTTTTGCGCCGCCGTAGATTTTCTCGGCGAAGCGCGTCGCCAACTGGTCGAAATGCCGATCGCTCATTTGCTGAACCGCCGTTCGCTGTCCGCCAGCTTGGCGCGAACCACTTCATTCATGTCCAGGCCCAGTTCGCTGCACATCAGCAGCAAATACAAGACGATGTCACCCACTTCCTGGCCTGCATGCGCCAGCTCGTCAGCCGGCAACTGACGCGACTGGTCTTCGGTTTTCCACTGGAAGATTTCCACCAGTTCAGCCATTTCCACGCTGGCCGCCATCGCCAGGTTCTTCGGGCTGTGAAATTGCCGCCAGTCGTTGGTGTCGCGGATGCGATGCAGGCGTTGAGTGAGTTCGTCGAGGTTCATGTGCGGGTCTCCTGAAGGTGCGTAGCTTCAGGGGGATGGTTGGCGGAATCAAGTGGAGCTGGTGTGAAACTGTAGGAGCGTGGCTTGTCCCGCGATCGACGGGGAATCCGTCGCGAAATCTGCAAACGCGGCTTGTCTGGCGCTGCCAAGGCGTATGGACTTGCGACGGGTTCCCCGCCGATCGCGGGACAAGCCACGCTCCTCCATAGATAACCCTTTCACTCCGACGCTGGCTGCCAGCTTCCTACCATATGCACGATCCCTTCTTTGCCCTCGACCTTCAATTGCCCGTGGGAGCCGGCGGCGCAGGCGGATAGCGTCAATTCGCTCGGCAAGCGCACCGGCTTCTGGAATTCCACGCAGATGTCCACATTCGACGCGGGCAGATGGTCTTCCAGTGCCGCCAACGTTCGGCTTTTGATCCACAGACCGTGGGCGATGGCCGTGGGGAAACCAAACAGCTTGGCGCTGGCATCGCTCAAGTGAATGGGGTTGTAATCGCCGCTGACCTTGGCGTACTGCCGACCGATATCGGATGGCGCATACCAGGTCGCCAGTTCGGTCATCGGCAACGGCGCCGGCTCATACGCGCCTTCCACTTCGCCTTCAATCTGCACGCCTCGACAAAGCATGGTGCTGTGCTCTTCCCACAGCAGCCCCAGCGCATCCTCGATCTGTGTAATCAAGCTGAACGTCGCGCCTTTGGCATGAGGCTTCAGATCGGCGACCCGCACGCTCACCTGGGCCTTGATCACGCTGCCCAGCGGGCGACGAATGCTGATGCGGTTTTGCAGATGCACCAGTCCCAGCAACGGGAAGGGGAAATCCTTGTCGGTCAGCAACTTCATTTGCAGCGGAAACGCGAGCACATGGGGGTAAGTCGGCGGTAACAGGCTGCTGGGAACGAACCCGCAGACTTTAGAGAATGCATTGACCTTCTCGGGATCGACCGACACCCAGCAACGCAGGCCTTGGTCAGGCAAGTGCGTGCCATTGACCTTGCGCCGCAAGGCGGCCTGCATGAACAAACCGGGCAGCGCCGGTGGAGCATCCAGATAACGCCAATGTGCACTCATCGAAATTCTCCCGTGTTCATTCTCTTGAACCCCGCCAAGCTTAGAAGGCTCAGGCACCGATGACGCTTTGTCCACAGACCCGCAATACCTGACCGCTTACCGAGCCTGAGCCCGGCTGGCTCAGCCACGCCACCGCCTCGGCGACATCCTGAGGCAGGCCGCCCTGACCCAGCGAGCTCATGCGGCGACCCGCTTCACGCAGGGCAAACGGCATATGCGCAGTCATGCTGGTTTCGATGAACCCCGGCGCGACGGCGTTGATGCTGATGCCGCGTTCTTTCAGCAACGGCGCCAATGCTCGCGCCAGTCCGATCAGACCGGCCTTGCTGGTGGTGTAGTTGGTTTGCCCGCGATTGCCTGCCAGGCCGCTGATCGACGCCATCAGGATCACGCTGCCGTTGTCGTGCAGTGCGCCCGCCTCGATCAAGGCCTGAGTCAGGACTTGAGGGGCATTGAGGTTGACGTTCAGCACCGAATCCCAGAAATCTACGGTCATGTTGGCCAGGGTTTTATCGCGCGTGATGCCCGCGTTGTGGACCACGATGTCGAGCCCGCCCGGAATCCGTTCGATCAACTGTGTCGCGGCATCGGGCGCGCAGATATCCAGCACCACTGCCTGACCGCCCAACCGAGCGGCCAGCGCCTCGAGGTCGGCCTTGGCCTGTGGGACGTCCAGCAGCACGATGTCGGCGCCGTCCCGTGCGAGGGTTTCGGCGATGGCGGCACCAATCCCGCGGGCAGCGCCGGTGACCAGCGCCTTGCGTCCGGCCAGCGGACGACTCCAGTCCTGAACTTTGGCCTCACATGCGCTGAGGCGAATCACTTGCCCTGAAATGAACGCGCTTTTGGGCGACAGGAAGAACCGCAGCGCGCCTTCCAGTTGATCCTCGGCACCGTCCTCGACCTGCAACAGCTGAACCGTACCTCCGTTGCGCATTTCCTTTGCCAGCGAGCGGCTGAACCCTTCGATGGCCTGCTGCGTGCTGGAGGCCAGCGGATCGCTCAGGGAGTCCGGGACGCGCGCCAGAATCACGATGTGCGCGCTGGGCGCCAGATGACGCAGCACAGGCTGAAAGAATTCACGCAGTTGGCCCAGTTGGTCCGTTTGCAACAGCGCGGTGGCGTCGAACACCACGGCTTTGATCTTCGAGCCTTGTTCGCCGGTCCATGGGTGTGCGCCACTGACGTCGCTGCCGAAACTGAACAACAGGTCTGTCATGCGCGGCGCAAACCCGCTGACGCGCTCGGCCAGGGGACCTCCGCTCAACAACAGCGCGCCTTCAACCGGGCGCAGGCGACCCGCTTGCCAGCGCTCCAGACGAGCGGGCGCAGGCAGACCTACCGCCCCGACCAATCGGCGGCCGATGTCCGAGTTGACGAAGTCAATGTAGCGATCAGATGCCATGGAACACTCTCCTTGAGTCGGGGTTCAAAGCAGTGGACCACACTCGCCTTTAGAAAGTCCTACGCTCTTCAGTTAAGCAATCCACACGAGAAAGGGAGATTTCAATGAGTCAGACACGCCGCGTGGCCATCATCGGAGGGAATCGGATTCCGTTCGCCCGTTCCAACGGGCCTTACGCCACCGCCAGCAATCAGGACATGCTGACCGCCGCACTGGAAGGCCTGATCGAGCGCTACAACCTGCATGGCCTGCGCATGGGGGAAGTGGCGGCCGGCGCGGTACTCAAGCATTCCCGGGACTTCAACCTCACGCGCGAATGCGTGCTGGGCTCGCGGCTGTCCCCACAAACACCGGCGTATGACATCCAGCAAGCGTGCGGGACCGGACTTGAGGCGGCATTGCTGGTCGCCAACAAAATTGCGCTGGGGCAGATCGAATGCGGCATCGCCGGCGGCGTCGACACGACCTCCGATGCGCCGATTGGCGTCAACGAAGACTTGCGGCAGATCCTGCTGCAGGTCAATCGCAGCAAAACCACGGCCGACAAGCTCAAGGCGTTGACGCAGTTGCGCCCGCACAACCTCAAGCCGGAATTGCCGCGCAACGGCGAGCCGCGCACGGGGTTGTCGATGGGGCAGCATTGCGAGCTGATGGCGCAGACCTGGCAGATTCCCCGGGAGGCGCAGGATCAACTGGCGTTGGAGAGTCATCAAAAGATGGCCGCCGCCTATGCGCAAGGCTGGCACAGCGATCTGATCACCCCGTTTCTGGGACTGACCCGCGACAACAACCTGCGGGTCGATGCCAGCCTGGAGAAGCTCGCATCGCTCAAGCCAGCCTACGAACGCAGTGCCAAGGGCACATTGACGGCTGGCAACTCCACGCCGCTGACCGATGGCGCCTCGCTGGTCCTGCTGGCGAGTGAAGACTGGGCGCGTGAACGTGGCCTCCCGGTCCTGGCCTACTGGCGCGACGGCGAGGCAGCGGCAGTGGATTTCGTGCGCGGTGAAGAGGGTTTGTTGATGGCGCCGGTGTATGCGGTGCCGCGTCTTCTGGGCCGCAACGGACTGACCTTGCAGGACTTCGATTACTACGAAATCCATGAGGCGTTCGCGGCACAGGTGCTGTGCACCTTAAAGGCCTGGGAGGACGCGGATTACTGCAAGACCCGGCTGGGGCTCGATGCGCCATTGGGATCGATTGATCGCAGCAAGCTCAATGTCAAAGGCAGTTCGCTTGCGGCAGGGCATCCATTCGCCGCCACCGGCGGACGCATTGTCGCCAACCTGGCGAAGCTGTTGAGCGTGGCAGGGCAGGGACGCGGCCTGATTTCGATTTGTGCAGCGGGCGGGCAGGGCGTCACGGCCATTATCGAGCGGTGATGGTGTGAAGTGTTGCCCGCGATCCTGTCGGAGCGAATTCAGTCGCGAGAGGCGGGTTCAGTCGATAGATATTGATTGTTTGAAACATCCCGTCGCCAATGAATTGTTCCCGGCGGGATTGAAGCAGCTCCGACTGGAGGGCGCCCACGCTGCAACGTAAACTGCCGCTTCACGACACAAGGCCTGCTCATGCCGACCAACGGACACCGCCCCTCTCGTAACGCCGACACCCAGCGCCTTATCCCGGCGCTGGCTGATCTGCCCACGCCGCTCTATGCCCGCGCCGAAAGCCTGAGTGCCGGATCGTGGACCCCGACTCACCGTCACGACTGGGTGCAGTTTTCCTACGCGATCAGCGGCGTGCTGGGCGTACACACCGAGCAGGGCAGCTTCTTCGCACCGCCGCAATGGGGCGTGTGGATTCCGGCCGGGCTGGATCATGAGGTGGTCACCTCAACGCGTGCGGAAATGCGCAGCCTGTACGTGCGCACGCAGGATTCTCAATGGGCGCCGAACCGATGCCGGGTCCTGGAAGTCACGCCGCTGGCCCGTGAGCTGATCAAGGCGTTCTGCCTGCTTCCCGCCGATTACCCTCAGCACGACAGCCACGAATCACGCCTTGTTAACGTCTTGCTCGATCAGTTGGCGAGTTTGCCGGAAGTGGGCTTCTCCCTTCCCTTGCCTCGTCATGCCCGATTGCTGGCGCTGTGCAACGAGCTGGTGGACGACCCTGGGCAGGCCGTCACGCTCACCGAATGGGCGTCACGCCTGAACATGTCGGAAAAAACGCTGATGCGTTTGTTCCAGCGCGAGACGGGGCTGAGCTTTCGGGGTTGGCGTCAGCGAGCCAGGCTGTTGGCTTCGCTCAATGCCTTGGAAGAGGGCGAAAGCGTGACCAGCGCCGCGCTCAATTGCGGCTATGACTCCACGTCGGCGTTCATTGCTGCATTCAAGGGGCTGTTTGGCTTCACGCCGGGCGAACTGTTCAGAAACTGAAGGCGCTGTCCTTTATCCGATTGGCCGTTCGTCGATCTGTCCGCCCGGTGCGCGCAGGCCTCGGTTTAGGGCGGTGGGGCCATGCTGCAGCCCGGCATGAAAGGTGCTTGGATGAATTCAGGGAACGTATGGTTTGCAATTGAATCCATGACTGCATTCCATCTCCCTCTACTCGCTGGCAGAGGATTGCCGTATAACGAGCAACAATCGCGTGTTTGGCAACGAAGGACCCACAATAAAAGCTGATGAAGACTCCAAAACGCATTGAACCCCTGATCGAAGACGGTCTGGTAGACGAGGTGCTGCGTCCGCTGATGAGCGGCAAAGAGGCAGCTGTTTATGTGGTGCGCTGTGGCAAAGAGCTGCGGTGCGCGAAGGTTTACAAGGAGGCCAACAAACGTAGTTTCCGTCAGGCTGCGGAGTACCAGGAAGGACGTAAGGTCCGTAACAGTCGCCAGGCCCGCGCCATGGCGAAAGGCTCGAAGTTTGGTCGCAAGGAAACCGAGGACGCCTGGCAGAACGCCGAAGTCGCGGCCTTGTTCCGGCTGGCCAACGCGGGTGTCAGGGTGCCTAAACCGTACGACTTCCTTGAAGGCGTGCTGTTGATGGAGATGGTCTCGGATGAGTACGGCGATGCGGCGCCGCGTCTGAATGACGTCACGATGGAGCCTGATCAGGCGCGCGAGTATCACGCGTTCCTGATTCAACAAATCGTGCTCATGTTGTGTACCGGTCTGGTGCACGGTGACCTTTCCGAGTTCAACGTGCTGTTGTCGCCAGACGGCCCGGTCATCATCGACTTGCCGCAAGCGGTCGACGCCGCCGGTAACAACCACGCGTTCAGCATGCTGGAGCGTGACGTCGGCAACATGGCTTCGTATTTCGGGCGCTTTGCGCCGGAATTGAAGCAGACCCGGTACGCGAGGGAGATGTGGTCGTACTACGAGGCCGGCACGTTGTCGCCTGCCACGGTCTTGACCGGTGTATTCGCCGATCCGGACGACGTTGCCGATGTGAACAGTGTGCTGCGTGAGATCGAAGCGGCGCAACGGGATGAAGCACGACGTCAGGCCGCACGCACGGCAGACGATGCTCCGCCCAACAAAACCGAAGAACCGCCTCCGCCCTGGATGCAGTGATCGGTTAAACGAAAACCCGGCTTCGGCCGGGTTTTTTGTTGTTTGCGCAGGGCTTAATGGCAACACCCTCCCGACTCCAGATCCTTGAGGATCGGGCAGTCCGGTCGATCATTTCCCTGACAGTGCTCGACCAGATCCTGCAATGTGTCCCTCAATCCCGCGAGTTCTTCGATCTTCTGATTCAGGTCGATGATGTGTTTGTGCGCCAGCGCTTTCACATCGGCACTGGCCCGACCTCGGTCTTGCCACAAGGTCAGCAGTTTGCCGACCTCTTCCAGCGAAAAACCCAGATCCCGTGAGCGTTTGATGAACGCCAGGGTGTGCAGGTCGTTGCTACCGTAGACGCGGTAGCCGCTGTCGGTGCGGGTCGCGGCCTGCAGCAAGCCGATGGACTCGTAGTACCGAATCATTTTCGCGCTCAGACCGCTGCTTTTCGCGGCTTGGCCGATGTTCATCGCGCCTCTCCTTCATCCTGCTGTGGATCGGTCATTTTCCAGGTTTTCAACAGCAGGGCGTTGCTGACCACGCTCACGCTGGACAGCGCCATGGCAGCGCCTGCCAGCACCGGGTTCAACAGGCCGAATGCGGCCAGCGGAATGCCGATCAGGTTGTAGACGAAGGCCCAGAACAGGTTCTGCCGAATCTTCGCGTAGGTCCGGCGGCTGATATCGAGTGCTGCGGGAATCAGGCGTGGATCGCCGCGCATCAGCGTGATGCCCGAGGCGTGCATCGCCACATCGGTGCCGCCACCCATCGCGATGCCGATGTCGGCTGCCGCCAGCGCAGGCGCGTCGTTGATGCCGTCGCCGACCATCGCCACCACGCCCGTTTTCTTGAGCCTCATCACGGTCGCGGCTTTATCGGCCGGCAAGACTTCGGCGTGGACATCGGTAATGCCCAGCGCGTTGGCCACGGCTTTGGCGCTGCCCCAGTTGTCGCCGGTCAGCAGGTGACTGCTGATGTTGCGTCGGGTGAGTTGTTCGACCGCTTGTGCGGCGCCAGGCTTGAGTGTGTCGCCGAACGCGAACAGTCCGAGCACCTGTCGCTGCGGGCTAACCTCGATCAGCCACGACAACGTGCGGCCTTCGGCCTCCCACGCCTTTGCGTGATCGGCGAGCGCACCCAGGCTCAGGTCGCTTTCGTCCAGCAGGCGCCGGTTGCCCAGCGCCAGATCGCGACCCTTCCAGGTGCCGGCAATCCCACGCCCGGCGAGCGACCGGCTATTGCTGACGTCATCCGGTATCAAGCCGCGCTCGTTGCACACGTCCAGCACGGCTTTAGCCAGTGGATGTTCGCTGCCGCGCTGCAACGCGCCCGCCATCTGCAGCAGGGCGTCTTCGTCGCCGTTCAAGGCCGCCATGTGCGCGATGCGAGGTGCGCCGGAAGTCAAGGTGCCGGTCTTGTCGAACACGACGGCGGTGACTTCATGCGCGCGCTCCAGCGCTTCAACGTCTTTGATCAGGATGCCATGGCGAGCCGCGACGCCTGTACCGGCCATGATCGCGGTGGGCGTCGCCAGACCCAGTGCGCAAGGGCAGGCGATCACCAGGACCGCCACGGCGTTGATCAAGGCGGCTTCCAGAGAGGCGCCTGCCAACAGCCAGCCGACCACGGTCACCACGGCCAGGAGCAACACAACCGGGACGAACACCTGGCTGACTTTATCCACCAGCTTCTGGATGGGGGCCTTGGCGGACTGTGCGTCCTCAACGAGGCGGATGATGCGCGCCAGCACGGTTTCGGCGCCCAAGGCCTGAGTGCTGACCAACAAGCGTCCCTCGCCATTGATCGCGCCGCCGGTGACCTTGTCGCCCGGTCGTTTGGGGATCGGCAGGCTCTCGCCGCTGATCAGGGCTTCGTCGGCGTGGCTCTGGCCTTCGATCACTTCTCCGTCCACCGGAAAACGTTCACCGGGTTTGACCAGCACCAGGTCGCCGACTTTCAGCGCGCTGATGGCGACATCGTGTTCCTGCCCATCGATGACCTGAATCGCGCGTTCAGGGCGCAACGCCTCAAGCGCCCGGATGGCGCTGGCGGTCTGGCGTTTGGCACTGCTTTCCAGGTATTTCCCAAGGAGTACGAGCGCGATGACCACGGCCGACGCTTCAAAGTACAAGTGCGGCATGCTGCCCGGCGCTGCCATCAGCCACTGATACGCGCTCAGGCCATAGCCCGCGCTGGTGCCCAGGGCGACGAGCAGGTCCATGTTGCCCGCGCCGGCTCGTACGGCCTTCCACGCGGCCACGTAGAAGCGCGCACCCAGGAAAAACTGCACCGGTGTCGCCAGCAGAAACTGCACCCACGCGGGCTGCATCCAGTGCACGCCCAATGGCTGCAGCAGCATGGGCAGCACCAGTGGCACCGCCAGGACGATCGCCAGCACCAAGTGCCAGCGTTCGCTGTCATGGCGTTTTTGCTGGTCGGCCTCCTGAACGGAAGGGTCCTGTTCCAGACTCGCGCCATAACCGGCTTTGTCGACCGCGGCGATCAAACTGGCTGGATCGATCGGCTCGGCGACTTCCACGTGAGCGCGTTCATTGGCGAGGTTAACGGTGGCGTTTGTAACGCCGGGGACTTTACGCAAGGCGCGTTCGACGCGACCCACGCAACTGGCGCATGTCATGCCGGTAATCGGCAGGTCGAACGTATTGGGGCTGGGCATGGCTGGGTACTCCTTGAAGGCGATTGCCAGCAAGGATCAACCTTGCCACGTTGGCAAGGTCAAGTCCTGATTTGCATCAATAATTCAGGTCAGCTTTTTTGAGGTACATGCCGTTCGGGCCGGAGGCAATCCGGTATTTAAGGACATCGCCGGCGTTGATGTGCAGGCGGGTATTGTTCTGCGCTTCGATGCCGGGCGAGCAACCGGGCATCTGGCCGGGCAACACGCGCAGGCGCAGTGACAGATCGCCTGCGGGCAAGTTGAAGGAGCGCGACTCTTCCTGGAACAGACGACCTACCAGCTGATCCTGCATGTAGATACCAATCTCGCAGGACGTGGCCACTTCCAGCCGCTCGCGGGAAATGATGAGTACGCCGTAGTCCTGATCGGCCTGAGCCCAGGATGCGGAAGCCAACAGGCCGATAAAACCTGCGATGCGAAAGGCTGACCAGCGCATTGCCGATTCTCCTGATATTCGTTGATGAAACACTTTGGCTCAGGAAATCGCGGAATACCAGCCCGGCAGATGCACGAGAAACTTGACCTTGCCACGGTGGGAAGGTCGAACATGGCGACGTCCCGCTGTTTCACCCCGTGAGCAGCCACTCAACCGAGGAGTCATCACATGCAAGTATTCAACGTTCAAGGCATGACCTGCGGGCATTGCGTCCGCGCCATTACCAACGCGATCAAGGGTGAAGACCCGGCTGCCGACGTGCAGATCGACCTGGCCAAAGGCGAGGTCAGGGTGCAGAGCCAGTTGGCGAGCGAGCAGGTGATTGGGCTGATCGAGGAGGAGGGGTACAGCGCGAAGGTAGTTTGAGTGCGGATAACGGAACACGCTGCATTGACTGTAGGAGTGAGCTTGCTCGCGATTGCAATTTGCCAGATACATCATCGGTGAATGACCTGACGCATTCGTCGGAATGCCGCCCAGACCAAGCGCGCTCCTACAGATTAACGTTCCTGATCAATAGTGATACCACTTCAACTCAAGCATCACTTCGTTCACCGGCGACGTCAGCTGGCTGAATTCCCTTTGCGCGCTGAGCCGCAGCCCCAGATTACGCGACAACTCCCACTGCTGATTCAAGCTGATATTGCGGCGGACTTCGCCGTTGGTGAAGTAGTCGCCTTTGGTTTCCAGGCTGAAATTGCCCAGCGGATTGCGCCACAGAACCCCGGTATTGAAACCGGCGGCAGGTGACACGAGCGCGTCGAAGTCATTGTTGTGCTCGATCCGGACCGTGCCCAGCGCAAAGCCCAACAGGTCGTCGCCCAGTTTCCACGTTCCGCCTGCGCCTCCGTTGACGTGGCTGACCAGATTCTCGTCGCCATGCTTGCCCAGCACCCGCTCCAGCCCGCCCGCCACTTGCCACGACCATGGCTGCAGCAGCTCGTTGCGAGGGGTCAGCGAGCGAATGGTCGCCAGGTCCAGTTGCTGAACTTGCCAGCGACTGTCTTCGTACTGACGCAGCTTGAGCTGAAGAATCTCGATCTGCGCGCCCAGCGGGAAGCCATACGCATTGTCGTTGAGGTCGTGATACGCCATGCGCAAGCCGTATTCGGCGAACGCCTTGTCATCCCGCGTGCCGGCGCCCAGTTGCCAGGTACGTGACTCATGGCCTTCTTCCGGCAAGCCGGGACGCTCGATTTCCAGTGCCGGTGGCGGATTGGTGCTGATTGCACGCAGCAAGTCATAGCTGCGCTGCGAACGCACCGGGTCGCGCTCCAGACCGTTGGCGCGGTAGCGCTCCAGCCGATAGGCAGCGTCCTGAATCAACGCGCGTCGGTCTTTGGGCACCGCGAGGTATTCAGGGCTCTGCATCTGTTGCTGATCAGCGCTGACTTTCAGCACCCATTGTTTTTCATCATGGTTCAGCGGCTCGGCGCGGCTAAGCAGCTCGCGCTCCCTCGAAGGCCGATAGTCGATCTTCTCCACAAGCCCGGCTTCCTTGACGGCGCGCACGGTATCGGTAGGGATCGCGGTCAGGCGGAACTGCGGCGTCAGGTTCAGGCTGGGGCGCGCGACCTGCAACAGTTCGAGCAGGCGATAGGAGCAGTTTTCGTCGAAGAAGAAATAGCCGAAGCGGATCTGTTTGAGTTCCCACACGTGCTCGACCATGCGACGGGTTTCTTCCGGCGTCAGGTTCAACCGGTATTCCCACAGATCGCGGTTTTCCAGGCTGCGGTACTCAGAGAGTTTTTCCTGATACGGCACCAGCGCGAACAGCCCCGGATAGCCACCCATCAGGCCTTTCCAGGCGTACAGGATGCTGTTGTCGGAGCCTTCGATGTAGGCGCCGAAGTTGATCGCATAGCTGAGCAGGGCGGTCTTGTTCGCCTCTACGCCTGCCTGATCGATGCGCAGCAAGGTGTGGCCGAACATGGATGACGGGCTGTTGAGGTACGCGGCGGGGAAAATCATCACCGTGCTGTCGGGGGCGACGTCAGAGAACCATTTGTTGAATTCTTTGCAGTCGACGGCGGGCAGGTCAGTCAGCTTCAGCTCGTCGCGCAGAAAACGGGTGCGGGAGGGATAGACGCACTGTGGATGAGAGTCTTCCTTGCCCTGAACGACAGGGCGATAGATCGCCTCAAGCGTGGCGGCCAGTTCGGCCTTGGGGTCATGGGCGCCGTTAACGGCGAGGAAGAATTTCGGGTCGTCGACATAGCTGCGCCAGCCACCGAGTTTCCCGGCTTCATAATGGCCTATGGCGACCCAGAATCTGGAATCGGCCAATTGCTGCAAACGATCATCTTCGACGTGAGGCGCGGCATACAGCGGGGCGCAGACACAGAGCGCCAGCCAGGCAAGGCGTTTGAGCATAGATTGGCAACTAATCAGGTAGAGGGAAGCTAAACGAAAGCGTTGGAAACCTGCCTTCCGAAGAAGGCAGGGTGATCGTATTTAAGCCTGAGTTGCGTATTTGGCCAACGTCGGATCGTTCTTCAGTACGTCGAGGGTGTTGGTGTGAACGTCTTCAGCGGTGGCGTCTGCCTTGTTGAAGATCTGCTGGTAGTGGTCATGGGTGACTGCGGCGAAATGCGCACGGTCTTGCGGTGCAACGCCCAGTACGACCGCATAGGTCGTCAGTGCTTCGCCCTGGCCCATCGCCATGTCTTTGGAGAGCTCGTCCATCATGCCATTCATGGCAATCCAGGATTTACCGCCGTAGGTCAGGGCGCTGTTAGTGGAGCAGCCGTTGGTGCCTGAGGTCATGCCGAACGTGGCGTTACCGGAGGTGCCGTTGGTGGTGGAAGCGAGGAAGTGGGCGGGGGTACCGCGTTGACCTTCGAACAGCATGTTGCCCCAGCCGCAGTCTGGGCCGCCAGGGGCTTGAGCCATGGCGTTGATGGACACAGCGGCGAAGAGAGTACCAAGAAGAATCCGTTTCATAGCTTTAGTCTCTGTTGTTTCAACCAAGGGTCGGATCCTGGCCAGTACTGGCGCCAGGGAGGGCCGGCTATTTAATTTGTTACCGGCCGCGCAGCTTGGAGTTTAGGCACGATCTGAACGTTCCGTGGTTTATTACGGTTAGTTGTATATAGTCCGCCGCCCTCTCGGCGCGCGGCCGCTTCGCAGGCAGAAAATTTTCCGGTGGTTCTTGCCTTGCCAGTCTGGTGCGGCGAGCGCCAGAATGCCCCCATCTGCCCCGCCTGATGTAAGGATGTCCGATGCCCGATCCTGTTGCTGCCAGCTTGCGACTTGCGCCTGAAGCGCTGACCCGTCCCTTTTCCGCTGAACAGTTCAGCTTCACGACAACCAACGATCTGGAACCCTTTCGCGGCGTGCTCGGCCAGGAACGAGCAGTCGAGGCTCTACAGTTCGGGGTCGCCATGCCGCGCCCTGGCTACAACGTGTTCGTCATGGGAGAGCCCGGCACCGGTCGCTTCTCCTTCGTCAAGCGCTACCTCAAGGCCGAGGCCAAGCGCATGCAGACCCCGTCCGACTGGGTCTACGTCAACAATTTCGATGAATCACGCGAGCCGCGTGCACTGGAACTGCCGCCGGGGAGTGCCAGTTCGTTCATCGCCGACATCAACGGGCTGATCGACAACCTTCTGTCGACGTTTCCGGCCGTTTTCGAGCATCCGTCTTACCAGCAGAAGAAGAGCGCCATCGACCGCGCCTTCAACCAACGTTATGACCGGGCGCTGGACGTGATCGAGCGCCTTGCCCTGGAAAAAGACATCGCGTTGTACCGCGACAGCAGCAACATCGCCTTCACGCCGATGCTGGACGGCAAGGCGCTGGACGAGGCCGAGTTCTCGCAGTTGCCAGAGGCTGACCGTGAGCGCTTCCACACCGATATCTCAGCACTGGAAGAGCGCCTGAACGAAGAACTCGCCAGCCTGCCGCAGTGGAAGCGCGAGTCCAGCAACCAGATGCGTCAGCTGAATGAAGAGACCATCATTCTGGCCTTGCAGCCATTGTTGGCGCCGTTGTCCGAGCAGTACGCGGAAAACGCCGCCGTCTGCGCGTACTTGCAGGCGATGCAGGTCAATTTGTTGAAAACAGTGGTCGAGCAACTGGTCGATGACAGCAAGACCGATGCTCAGGCGCGCAAGCTCCTGGAAGAACAGTACTGCCCGAGCCTGGTCGTCGGTCACTCGGCCAGCGGCGGAGCGCCCGTGGTCTTCGAGCCACACCCGACCTACGACAATCTGTTCGGCCGTATCGAATACAGCACCGATCAAGGCGCGCTGTACACCACGTATCGCCAGTTGCGTCCGGGTGCGTTCCACCGGGCAAACGGCGGCTTCCTGATTCTGGAAGCTGAAAAAATGCTCAGCGAGCCGTTCGTATGGGACGCGCTCAAGCGTTCGCTGCAATCGCGCAAACTGAAGATGGAATCGCCGCTGGGCGAACTGGGCCGCATTGCCACGGTGACGCTGACGCCGCAGACCATCCCGTTGCAGGTCAAGGTCATCATCATCGGCGCCCGCTCGCTGTACTACACGTTGCAGGACCTCGATCCGGACTTCCAGGAGATGTTCCGGGTACTGGTGGATTTCGATGAAGACATCCCGATGGTCGACGAGAGCCTGGAGCAGTTCGCCCAATTGCTCAAAACCCGGACCTCGGAAGAAGGCATGGCGCCGCTGACCGCCGATGCGGTAGCGCGTCTGGCGACCTACAGCGCGCGTCTGGCCGAACACCAGGGGCGTCTCTCGGCCCGTATTGGCGATCTGTTCCAACTGGTGAGCGAGGCGGATTTCATTCGCAGCCTGGCCAACGACGAGCGGACCGACGCCGGTCATATCGAACGGGCGCTGAAAGCCAAGGCCACGCGCACCGGTCGCGTGTCGGCCCGCATTCTGGATGACATGCTCGCCGGGATCATCCTGATCGACACCGCAGGCGCGGCGGTGGGTAAGTGCAACGGCCTGACGGTGCTGGAAGTCGGCGACTCGGCGTTTGGGGTGCCCGCGCGGATTTCTGCCACGGTGTACCCGGGCGGCAGCGGTATCGTCGACATCGAGCGTGAGGTCAACCTCGGTCAGCCGATCCACTCCAAGGGCGTGATGATCCTCACCGGTTACCTGGGCAGTCGGTATGCACAGGAATTCCCGCTGGCGATTTCCGCGAGCATCGCGCTGGAGCAGTCTTACGGTTATGTGGACGGCGACAGTGCGTCGTTGGGTGAGGTCTGCACCTTGATTTCCGCGTTGTCGAAGACACCGCTCAAACAGTGCTTCGCGATCACGGGTTCGATCAACCAGTTCGGTGAAGTTCAGGCAGTCGGCGGGGTCAACGAGAAGATCGAAGGCTTCTTCCGGCTGTGTGAGGCTCGGGGTCTGACCGGCGATCAGGGCGCGATCATTCCGCAGGCTAACGTCGCCACGCTGATGCTCGATGAAAAGGTCTTGCAGGCCGTGCGTGCCGGACAGTTCCATGTCTACGCCGTGCGTCAGGTCGATGAGGCGCTGAGTCTGTTGGTGGGCGAGCCGGTGGGCGAGGCTGACGAAGAGGGTCAATTCCCTGAAAACTCGGTCAACGGTCGAGTGGTGGATCGCCTTCGCGACATCGCCGAAATGCTCAGCGAAGAGGACCTCAAAGAGCTCGAAAAAGAGGCGCCACAATTACAACCGGAACTGAAAAGTTGACGGTTTGACGTCAACTAATCGGGGCGTCTGATGGCCAAATGACCATTCGGCGCCCTTTTTGTTTTCACTCTTTTCCTACAGGGTATTTGTTCGATATTGTCGTGTTGCAGCAGTTGTCAAATGGACTGACGCATTTCCGAAAGCGGTTCGAGGGAATGAATACTGCACTCAATGAGGAGCTCGCCATGCCGCGCAGCCTCTGTCTTACTCGCCAATGTCTGGGTCTGGTGACCCGTATCGAATGTGTGGTTCGCCCGCTGTCCGGCGATAACGGTATGTGGACCTTGCTGTTCGCTGCCGGGATGTCCGGAGAACAACCTTCTGCGCTCAAGGCTCAAGGGCCTTTTCATGGTCCGGTCGCCGCTGAGTCGGTGCTGGATGCCATTGCCGAGAGTCTGGCGTTGCATGGCTATCAGACCGCAGAAGAAATACCGATCTGGAGCCTTCATCTGCAAGGTGAATTACGACGGATCAATGGTGATTCATCCCACAGTCAGCGAACTTTCCCTGTTAACTGACAGGCACTAACGTCTCGACGAAAGCCGCGTCTGTTTTTCCTGGTGTCCAGGGTTGTAGCGCGGGGTTCGTCGAGTGTTTTCCTTCCGGGTTAATTGTTTCAAGTCTTGTCGTAAAGGGTTGTGCCGCAGCGGCTTCGCCCTATACTCGCGAGCTTTCAATTATCTGTGAGCTTCAATGGAACGTTTTATCGAAAATGCCATGTACGCATCGCGCTGGTTGCTGGCGCCGATCTACTTTGGCTTGTCTCTGGGATTGCTGGCGCTGGCGCTCAAGTTCTTCCAGGAAATTTTTCACGTCATTCCCAACGTGTTTTCGCTCGCCGAGTCGGACCTGATTCTGGTCCTGCTGTCGCTGATCGACATGGCACTGGTCGGCGGCCTGCTGGTGATGGTCATGATCTCCGGCTACGAGAACTTCGTCTCTCAGCTGGACATCGACGAAGACAAGGAAAAGCTCAACTGGCTCGGCAAAATGGACTCGTCTTCGCTGAAGATGAAAGTCGCCGCGTCCATCGTCGCGATTTCGTCCATTCACCTGCTGCGGGTGTTCATGGACGCCAAGAACATCGAACCCCAATACCTGATGTGGTACGTGATCATCCACATGACCTTTGTGGTGTCGGCGTTTGCGATGGGCTACCTGGACAAGCTGACTAAGCATTAAGCCCGAGTGCATGCGCACTACCCTATGGGAGCGAATCCATTCGCCATGAAGGCGTACTGACGATTAGCGATTACCGGATGTACTGGCGTCTCGCGAATGGATTCGCGCCCACAGTGGTTTTTGTGGCGTGAACAAAAAATGACCAGCGGCACTCCCGGCACCTTGTACTCCGGCCAGAGTGGGCGAGACTTGTGATTCGCTCATTGAAGTCCGAGATCACCGAGGGTCCTCTCATGAATCTGCAGGAACTGACTGCCCACGCCAGTGCTGGTCGCATTGACGAACTCAACCTCATCTCCATGGAAGGCGGCATCTACTTGCTGGAGGCGCGCATGCATGGCGCTGCTCATCCGTTGAACGACGCCCGCGGCAAGACCTTGCACCTGCGCTCGGTCGAGCATGCACGGGACGTGCTGCACGCAATAACGCCGATGCCGTTCAACCTGGTGCATGCGGTGGTTCACGATGAGATGTGCGGCTTGCATGACACTGAAGAGCAAACGGTGCGCGTACCGCTTTCTATCCGTTCGGCATGGTAGCTTGTTACTGGATATACCCTGTTGTGCTAGGCTGCTCGGCCATTTAGATCAGGGCGCCTGCGGGCGCTCTTCAGCGGAGCAGCGTTATGTCCGAAGTCAATCTGTCCACCGACGAAACCCGCGTCAGCTACGGCATCGGCCGTCAGTTGGGCGACCAACTGCGCGACAATCCGCCACCGGGTGTCAATCTGGACGCCATCCTGGCCGGTTTGACTGACGCCTTCGGTGGCCAGCCAAGCCGTGTCAGCCAGGAAGAAATGGCCGCGAGCTTCAAAGTCATTCGCGAAATCATGCAGGCCGAAGCCGCTGCAAAAGCAGAAGCGGCTGCGGGCGCTGGCAAGGAATACCTGGCCGAGAACGCCAAGCGCGAAGGCGTGACCACGCTGGACTCGGGTTTGCAGTTCGAAGTGATCACTGCCGGTGAAGGCGCTCAGCCAACCCGCGAAAGCAACGTGCGCACCCACTACCACGGCATGCTGATCGACGGCACCGTGTTCGACAGCTCCTACGATCGTGGCGAGCCTGCCGAGTTTCCGGTCGGTGGCGTGATTGCAGGCTGGACCGAAGCGCTGCAACTGATGAAGGCCGGCAGCAAATGGCGTCTGCACGTTCCTAGCGAACTGGCTTACGGCGCGCAAGGCGTGGGCAGCATCCCGCCGCACAGCGTTCTGGTATTCGACGTGGAACTGCTCGACGTTCTGTAAGGCTGCGCAGCTGTAAGCGACAAGCCTCAAGCGTCAAGATAGATGTTTACCGGGCGGGCCTTCGCGCCCCCTCGGTAAACAATGATTCATGTCCCATGCTCAGTGCAGTTCACAGGCCGGGCGCAATGCCCGTGCGTAGCAGAACAGAAACAGATTGCGCACCATCTCCTTCTGAATGCCGGGTTCACACGAACTCAGGCTGATCACATCCAGATCCCCCAGATCCCGCAGCTCATCCAGCGCATCCTCATGCAGCACCGCGCACACTTCGCCCGTTTCGCGATGCAGGATGCGGAGGTACGGGTGAGGCCGATCCAGCCAGGCGTCGATCAGATAGGTCATGTTCATTCTCCTTGAAGGTTTCCAATGAGAATAATTCTTATCTGTGGAATAGCAAGGATGTATTTGAGATTAATTCTCATTGTGTGCGGTCGATGCAGGCAAGTCACACGCCTGTGGGTAAAACGCAGGCAATAAAAAGCCCGTCATGTGGACGGGCTTTCGGTGTGACGAGGCTGTGATCAGTGCGTGCGGGCGACCGCAAACTCACTCAGCTCGACCAGTGCGTCGCGGTATTCGCTGGCGGGCAAGGCGTCCAGGCAGGCGATGGCACGTGCCACATAGTCGCGTGCCAGTTGGGCGGTGTAGTCCAGCGATCCCGACTTCTCGACCGCATCGCGGATGCTTGCCAGATCTTCCAGACCGCCTTTCTGAATGGCCTGACGTACCAGCGCTGCTTGTTCCGGCGTGCCTTCGCGCATCGTGTAGATCAGCGGAAGCGTAGGTTTGCCTTCAGCAAGGTCGTCACCGATGTTTTTGCCCATGGTTTCCGCGTCGCCACGGTAATCGAGCAGATCGTCCACCAACTGGAATGCGATGCCGAGGTGATCGCCAAAGGTGCGCAGTGCTTCGCTCTGCTCAGGGCTCGCCTTGGCCAGGGCGGCAGCACTGTGCGTCGAGGCTTCGAACAGCATGGCTGTCTTGCCGCGAATCACTTCCATGTAGGTTTCTTCAGTGGTGCTGGCGTCACGAAT
Source organism: Pseudomonas abietaniphila (assembly GCF_039697315.1). Lineage (NCBI taxonomy): Bacteria > Pseudomonadati > Pseudomonadota > Gammaproteobacteria > Pseudomonadales > Pseudomonadaceae > Pseudomonas > Pseudomonas abietaniphila. Next base: position 3,903,709 of record NZ_CP155619.1, read on the forward strand.
CTTCGACAACTGCAGGACTTCGCCTTCGGCGATGACGCGGGTGGCCTTGGACAGGATCTGCATGACCGGCATCGAACCGAGCTCGACCATCATTTCGAACGAGCGCGAATAAAGGAAGTCGCCGACCAGCACGCTCGGGGCGTTGCCCCACATGGCGTTCGCGGTCGAGCGGCCACGACGCATGCCGGACATGTCGACCACGTCGTCGTGCAGCAGGGTCGCGGTGTGCAGGAATTCAATGGTGGCGGCCAGCAGACGCAGGTCATCACCGCCGCTGCCCAGTGCCTTGCCGCACAGGAGCACCAGCAATGGACGCAGGCGTTTGCCACCGGCGGAAGTAATGTAGTCGCCGATTTTCGAGACCAGCGGCACGCGCGATGTCAGCTGCTTCTTGATAATGTGGTCGACGGCTGTAAAGTCGTCCGCCACAGCGCGGTAGAAGGCTTGGGGTTGCATCAGCGAGACGTGCTCCAGAAGGGTTGCGCGGCATGCTAGGTTGCAGGCCCCACCCTGTCAAGGCGTGACGTAACGCCGCTTGCAAGGCGTTCGCGGCTTGCGTACAATCGCGCACCCTAACTTTCCTGGGCAGCACCTGCCTTACGCAATTGCACATGGGCCTTTCCAGCCCCGTGCAGCCATGCCAGCCAATACCTCTTCCTATAAAGAGCTGGGTGAGCAGGATTTTCGGAGAAATACCATGTCTTATGCAGTAATCGTTACTGGCGGCAAGCAATACAAAGTCGCCCCAGGTGAATACCTGAAGATCGAAAAGCTGGAAGTCGCTACTGGCGAATCCGTTACTTTTGATCGCGTTCTGTTGGTCGCCAATGGCGACGACGTGAACATCGGCGCTCCAGTTGTTGCCGGCGCTACCGTTGTGGCTGAAGTGATCTCCCAAGGTCGTCACGATAAAGTCCGCATCATCAAGTTCCGTCGCCGTAAGCACCACATGAAGCGTATGGGCCACCGCCAGTGGTACACCGAGATCAAAATCACCGGTATTCAGGCTTAATTTCAGCCTAATTCCTCACTAGGAGAATTGAACTCATGGCACACAAAAAAGCTGGTGGTAGTACTCGTAACGGTCGCGACTCAGAAGCCAAACGCCTTGGCGTGAAGATGTATGGCGGCCAGGTCATCGTTCCGGGCAACATCATCGTGCGTCAGCGCGGCACCCAATTCCACGCTGGCTACGGCGTTGGCATGGGCAAAGATCACACTCTGTTCGCTAAAGTCGAAGGCGTGATCAAGTTCCAGGTTAAAGGCGCCTTCGGTCGTCGTTATGTAAGCATCGTGCCGAAAGCAGAAGTCGCGGCGTGATCTTGCGTTCAGGTTGTGTGAAGGCGTAGCGAAAGCAACGGCCTGCACACTGCCTGAGCTGAAAAGCCCTGTCGTTGACAGGGCTTTTTCGTTTGTAAAAGGTCTGGTTTTGGTGAGTCTCTTGCAAAGCTGTTTGTGTGGGCCGTTGTGGTGTGTAGTCGCTGGTTTTTGATCGGTATCGCAACGCTCATCTTTGCAAGAGCCTTATGAATTTATGTTGTTTGCTCGTCTTTGTGACGGGAGGCGTGCGTTATGAAATTTGTTGATGAAGTATCCATTCGGGTGAAGGCCGGTGACGGCGGCAACGGTTGCATGAGCTTCCGTCGCGAAAAATTCATCGAAAACGGTGGTCCCAACGGTGGTGATGGTGGCGACGGCGGCTCGATCTACATGATCGCCGATGAAAACCTCAACACGCTGGTCGACTACCGCTATACCCGTCACTTCGACGCCGAGCGCGGTTCCAACGGTGGCAGCACCGATTGCACGGGTCGCAAGGGTGAAGATCTGGTGTTGCGCGTACCGGTCGGTACCACGGTGATCGATGCCAGCACTCAGGAAATCATCGGCGACCTGACCAAGGCGGGTCAGCGCTTGCTGGTGGCTCACGGCGGTTGGCACGGCCTGGGGAACACCCGTTTCAAATCCAGTACCAACCGTGCGCCGCGTCAAACCACGCCGGGTAAACCGGGCGAGCAGCGTGATCTGAAGCTGGAGCTCAAAGTGCTGGCTGACGTCGGTCTGCTGGGCTTGCCAAATGCGGGCAAGAGCACCTTCATTCGTTCGGTGTCGGCCGCCAAGCCAAAAGTTGCCGACTACCCGTTCACCACCCTGGTGCCTAACCTGGGCGTGGTGAGTGTTGATCGCTGGAAAAGCTTCGTCATTGCCGACATTCCGGGCTTGATCGAAGGTGCGTCTGACGGTGCGGGTCTTGGTATCCGTTTCCTCAAGCACCTGGCGCGTACGCGTCTGTTGCTGCACCTCGTCGACATGGCGCCGCTGGATGAAAGCAGTGCGCCGGATGCAGCTGAGGTCATCGTCAATGAGTTGATCAAGTTCAGCCCTGCGCTGGCGGATCGTGATCGCTGGCTGGTGCTGAACAAGTGCGATCAGATCCTCGAAGAAGAGCATGAAGAGCGCAAGCAGGAGATCATCGATCGCCTGGGTTGGACCGGCCCTGTCTACGTGATCTCGGCTATCGCCAAAGAAGGCACTGAGCAGCTGAGCCGCGACATCATGCGCTATCTGGAAGATCGTGCCGATCGTCTGGCGAGCGACCCGGCGTACGCCGAAGAGCTGGCCGAACTGGATCAGCGTATCGAAGACGAAGCGCGTGCCCAGTTGCAGGCACTGGACGATCAGCGTGCCCTGCGTCGCAGTGGTGTGAAGAGCGTGCATGACATCGGTGATGACGATGATTGGGATGAAGATGATGTGGACGATGAAGATGGTCCGGAAATCATTTACGTCCGTGAGTGATCGACTGAAGTAAACTACAACGCCGCTAAATTAGCGGCGTTTTAGTATCTTGAATGTGTACCTCTGGCTTAAGGTTGAAAGATCATGCGGAGCAAGGTGACAGGTGCCCAGCGTTGGGTTGTGAAGATCGGAAGTGCGCTGCTGACGGCGGATGGCAAGGGTCTCGATCGCAACGCAATGGGTGTTTGGGTCGAGCAGATGGTGGCGCTGCATGAGGCAGGCGTCGAACTGGTTCTGGTTTCTTCCGGCGCAGTGGCTGCCGGCATGAGTCGCCTGGGCTGGGCTGTACGACCGAGTGCCATGCATGAGCTTCAAGCGGCGGCAGCGATTGGTCAGATGGGCTTGGTACAGGCCTGGGAATCCAGTTTTGCGGAGCACGATCGCCACACGGCGCAGATTCTACTGACCCATGACGACCTGTCCGACCGCAAACGCTACCTGAACGCTCGCAGCACGTTGCGTACCCTTGTTGATCTCGGTGTGGTCCCGGTCATCAACGAAAACGATACCGTCGTCACCGACGAAATCCGTTTCGGCGATAACGATACCCTGGCGGCGCTGGTGGCAAACCTCGTTGAGGCTGATCTGCTGGTCATCCTCACTGATCGCGACGGCATGTTCGATGCTGATCCGCGTAATAACCCTGAAGCCCAATTGATCTACGAAGCCCGTGCTGACGATCCGGCGCTGGACGCTGTGGCGGGTGGCACCGGGGGTGCGTTGGGTCGTGGTGGTATGCAGACCAAGTTGCGTGCGGCACGCCTGGCAGCGCGTTCCGGCGCGCATACCGTCATTGTGGGTGGTCGTATCGAGCGTGTGCTGGCGCGTCTTAAGGCGGGTGAGCGGCTGGGTACGTTGCTGTCGCCTGAGCGCGGCATGCTGGCGGCACGCAAGCAATGGCTGGCGGGGCACCTGCAGACGCGCGGCACACTCGTGCTGGACGACGGTGCGGTGAAGGCGCTGACCGAGAGCAACAAGAGCCTGTTGCCGGTCGGTGTGAAGCTGGTTCAGGGCAGCTTCCGTCGCGGCGAGATGGTGGTGTGTGTCGCGGCGAACGGTCGCGAAGTTGCGCGAGGTCTTAGCAACTACAGTGCACTTGAGGCGCAGAAAATCATTGGCCAGCCATCCGACGCCATCGTGAAGGAGTTGGGTTACATGGCTGAGCCTGAGTTGGTTCATCGCGACAACCTCATCCTGGTCTGACGTCAGGCGGGGTCGGTTTTTTTCTTATAAGGAAGCACACATGCGCGTTCTGAAAGGAATTCTGGGTGCGGCGTTGATGCTGCCCCTGCTGGTTTCGGCTGAAGAGATCGGCCAGGTGTCGACGGTATTCAAATTCGTCGGTCCCAATGACCGGATCGTCGTTGAGGCGTTCGATGATCCCAAGGTGGACGGCGTTACCTGCTACCTGTCGCGGGCCAAGACCGGTGGCGTGAAGGGTGGGCTGGGTCTGGCTGAGGATCGTGCCGAGGCGTCCATTGCGTGCCGTCAGGTGGGGCCGATCCACTTCAAGGAGCAGTTGAAGGACGGCGATGAAGTGTTCAAGGAGCGAACTTCGTTGGTGTTCAAGACCATGCAGGTGGTTCGCTTCCTGGACAAGAAGCGCAATACGCTGGTGTATCTGGTCTACAGCGATCGCGTCATCGAAGGCAGTCCGCAGAATGCGGTAACAGCTATCCCGATTCTGCCGTGGGCGCCAGCACCTTCTCCTGGTCCTTGATGGGGTGTTGTTGTGGAAGGGGTCGGCTTGGAATCGTTACGCTGATCCCCTTCGGGCATTTCCTGAGCAGGTGTGCTTATGCATTTGCTGCATCGTGCCATGGCCTGATGGATCGCAATGGCAGGAATCGCAGGCAATAAAAAACCGACCCTGGGGTCGGTTTTTTAACAAGCGGGTCGCTTAGGCAGCAGCAGCAAGGTTCAGAGCCTTGATGTGGCCATTCAGGCGGCCTTTATGGCGAGCAGCTTTGTTCTTGTGGATGATGCCTTTATCGGCCATACGGTCGATAACTGGCACGGCCAGAACATAAGCAGCTTGCGCTTTTTCAGCGTCTTTTGCGTCGATGGCTTTCACTACGTTCTTGATGTAGGTACGAACCATGGAACGCAGGCTGGCGTTGTGGCTGCGACGCTTCTCAGCCTGTTTTGCACGTTTTTTGGCGGAAGGTGAGTTGGCCACCGTCGAGCTCCTCGAAAGACTTGGGAAATAGCTAACAAAATAGGCCGCGAATCATGCCGATGAGTTTGACGCTTGTCAAGGGCAGTTGATGCGTTCCGCTGAGTGGTCGCTGTGTGATGCCGAGGTTATTTCATTCCGGCGTGCGACCTGTAAACTCGCGGGTTTTGGCTCTGAGCTGTTTTGCGGCGCGGAGTATCGCATAAATGGATCGCGCTTTGGCGCTTCCTTTGGTCGGGCGCACAAACTTTAGATGAACCTACTTAAATCGCTTGCCGCCGTCAGCTCTATCACCATGCTTTCGCGGGTCCTGGGTTTTATCCGTGACACCATCATCGCCCGCGCATTTGGCGCCGGAATGGCAACGGATGCCTTCTTCATTGCATTCAAACTGCCCAACCTGTTGCGACGAATCTTCGCAGAAGGCGCATTTTCTCAGGCCTTCGTGCCGATCCTTGCCGAGTATAAAAGCCAGCAAGGGGAGGAGGCGACCCGCACCTTTGTCGCTTATGTCACCGGCCTGCTGACGCTGGCGTTGGCGCTGGTCACTGTCCTGGGCATCCTTTTCGCGCCGTGGGTGATCTGGGCCACGGCCCCGGGCTTCGCCGATACGCCGGAAAAATTCCAGCTGACCTCCGACCTGCTACGGGTGACCTTTCCTTATATATTGCTGATTTCGCTGTCCTCGCTGGCCGGCGCCATCCTCAATACCTGGAACCGTTTCTCCGTGCCGGCCTTCGTGCCGACGCTGCTTAACCTCGCGATGATCTTTTTCGCGCTGTTTCTCACGCCTTATTTCCACCCGCCCGTCATGGCGCTGGGTTGGGCCGTGCTGGCAGGCGGGCTGCTTCAATTGCTGTATCAACTGCCGCACCTGAAGAAGATCGGCATGCTGGTGCTGCCACGTCTGAATCTGCGGGACACCGGCGTCTGGCGCGTGATGAGGCAGATGCTGCCCGCCATGCTGGGCGTGTCGGTCAGTCAGATTTCCCTGATCATCAACACGATATTTGCTTCTTTTCTGGCGGCGGGCTCGGTGTCGTGGATGTACTACGCCGATCGGTTGATGGAACTGCCGTCGGGCGTACTCGGTGTCGCACTGGGGACGATCCTGCTGCCGATCCTGTCGAAAACCTACGCCAGCAAGGATCGACAAGAATACTCGCGGATTCTCGACTGGGGCCTGCGTCTCTGCTTTGTGCTGGTCCTGCCCTGCACATTGGCGCTCGGACTGCTGTCGGAGCCGCTGACAGTTTCTCTGTTTCAGTACGGCAAGTTCGATGCGAACGACGCCGTCAAGACTCAGGGCGCGTTGGTCGGCTATGCGGTGGGGTTATTGGGCATTATTGTCATCAAGGTGCTGGCGCCTGGCTTCTATGCGCAACAAAATATACGCACCCCGGTGAAAATCGCGGTGTTCACCCTCGTCGTGACTCAGCTGTTCAACGTGCTGTTCGTCTACGTCGTGCATCTGGCGCATGTGGGGCTGGCGCTGGCGATCAGCATGGGCGCCTGTCTGAATGCGCTGCTCCTGTTCTGGCAACTGCGCAAACAGGATCTTTATCAGCCGCAACCCGGCTGGCCGGTGTTTCTCATCAAGTTGCTGGTGTCTGTGGCGGTCATGTCGGGGGTGCTGTTGGGCCTGATGTATGTCATGCCGGCCTGGTCCGACGGTCAGATGCTTGAGCGCTTCATCAGACTCGGTGGTCTGGTGGCCGCGGGTGTGGTGACGTATTTCGGCATGTTGCTGTTGCTGGGTTTCCGCCTGAAGGATTTCGCTCGCAAGGCGATCATGTAGGATCAGTCGTCGGTTTTTGCCGGTTAACGCCGATTGTTGCGCTTTGCCTCACTGTGTCGCCTGTCGTTGACGGCGGTGTGTGGTTATAATCGGCCACTTTATGAGCAAGAAGCGCGTTATGCAGCTGGTTCGAGGCCTTCAAAATCTGCGCCCCCAGCATCGGGGCTGCGTCGCCACCATTGGCAATTTCGACGGTGTTCACCGTGGTCACCAGGCTATCCTGGCGCGACTGCGTGAGCGTGCCGTTGAGCTGGGCCTGCCCAGTTGCGTGGTGATTTTCGAACCGCAGCCGCGCGAGTTCTTTGCCCCCGAGACCGCTCCGCCCCGGCTTGCACGTCTGCGCGACAAGCTTGATCTGCTGGCCGCCGAAGGGATTGACCTGGTGCTCTGCCTGGCGTTTAACCAGCGTCTGAGCAAGCTGAGCGCCGCGGAGTTCGTCGACACCGTGTTGATCGACGGGCTTGGCGTCAAGCACCTTGAGGTCGGTGACGACTTCCGATTCGGATGTGACCGGATTGGCGACTTTGACTTTCTTCAAAAGGTCGGCGCAGAAAAAGGATTCTCGGTAGAAGCCGCGCAGACCGTCGAGATCGACGGCGTACGCGTCAGCAGCACCAAGGTGCGCGATGCCCTGGCCAACGGTGACTTTGCGCTGGCCGAGCTCTTGCTGGGGCGGCCGTTCGCGATTTCCGGGCGTGTTCTGCATGGCCAGAAGCTGGCCCGTCAGCTGGGTACGCCCACCGCCAACGTGCAACTCAAACGTCGTCGCGTGCCATTGACCGGTGTCTATCTGGTCAGTGCCGAGATCGACGGCAAGGTCTGGCCAGGCGTCGCCAACATCGGCGTACGACCGACCGTGGCGGGCGATGGACGTCCGCACCTTGAGATTCACCTTCTGGATTTTGCCGGCGATATCTATGGCCGGCGTTTGACGGTGGTATTCCACCAAAAGCTGCGTGATGAGCAGCGTTTCGCCTCTCTGGAGGCGCTTAAGACGGCGATCGATGCGGATGTCGCTGCCGCCCGTGCCCATTGGGGCATGGTCAACCGCTAACTTAGAGCCTGAAATGACCGACTACAAAGCCACGCTTAATCTTCCGGACACCGCCTTCCCGATGAAGGCCGGCCTGCCCCAGCGCGAGCCGCAAACTCTGCAGCGCTGGGACAGCATTGGCCTGTACCAGAAGCTGCGCGAAATTGGCAAGGATCGTCCAAAGTTCGTCCTGCACGACGGTCCTCCGTACGCCAACGGCAATATTCACATCGGTCATGCGGTCAACAAGATTCTCAAGGACATGATCGTCCGTTCGAAGACCCTGTCGGGCTTCGACGCGCCTTATGTTCCTGGCTGGGACTGCCACGGTCTGCCGATCGAGCACAAAGTCGAGGTCACCCACGGCAAGAACCTGCCTGCGGACAAGACTCGTGAGCTGTGCCGGGCCTATGCGGCCGAGCAAATCGAAGGCCAGAAAGCCGAATTCATTCGTCTGGGCGTGCTGGGCGACTGGGCCAATCCGTACCGGACCATGGACTTCGCCAACGAAGCCGGAGAAATTCGCGCGCTGGCGGAAATGGTCAAGAACGGTTTCGTGTTCAAAGGCCTGAAGCCGGTCAACTGGTGTTTCGATTGCGGCTCGGCGCTGGCTGAAGCGGAAGTCGAGTACCAGGACAAGAAGTCGTCGACCATTGACGTCGCATTCCCGGTGGCTGACGCCGACAAACTGGCCGCAGCCTTTGGCCTGTCGAGCCTGAGCAAGCCTGCCGCGATCGTGATCTGGACCACCACCCCGTGGACCATCCCGGCGAACCAGGCGCTCAACGTTCACCCGGAATTCAACTACGCGCTGGTGGACACTGGCGACCGGCTGCTGGTCCTCGCCGAAGAGCTGGTCGAGGCATGCCTCAAGCGCTGGAACCTCGAAGGTTCGGTGCTGGCTACCGCGCCGGGTTCGGCGCTTGAGCGGGTCAACTTCCGTCACCCGTTCTACGACCGTCTGTCGCCGGTCTATCTGGCCGAGTACGTCGAGCTGGGCGCCGGTACGGGCGTGGTTCACTCCGCGCCGGCCTATGGCGAAGACGACTTCGTGACCTGCAAGCGCTATGGCATGGTCAACGACGACATCCTGACCCCGGTTCAGAGCAACGGCGTGTACGCCCAGTCGCTGGAGTTCTTTGGCGGCCAGTTCATCTGGAAAGCCAACCCGGCCATCGTCGACAAGCTGCAGGAAGTCGGTGCGCTGCTGCACACCGAAACCATCACCCACAGCTACATGCACTGCTGGCGTCACAAGACGCCGCTGATCTACCGCGCCACGGCGCAGTGGTTCGTGGGCATGGACAAGCAGCCAACCGCTGGCGATACCCTGCGCAACCGCGCGGTCAAAGCCATTGAAGACACCAAATTCGTACCGTCCTGGGGCCAGGCGCGTCTGCACTCGATGATCGCCAACCGTCCCGACTGGTGCATCTCCCGTCAGCGTAACTGGGGCGTGCCGATCCCGTTCTTCCTGAACAAGGAAAGCGGTGAGCTGCACCCACGCACCGTCGAGCTGATGGAAGAAGTTGCACTGCGCGTCGAGAAAGAAGGCATCGAAGCCTGGTTCAAGATGGACGCGGCCGAACTATTGGGCGACGAAGCGCCGCAGTACGACAAGATCTCCGACACGCTGGACGTCTGGTTCGACTCGGGCACCACGCATTGGCACGTGCTGCGCGGCTCTCACCCGATGGGCCATGAAACCGGTCCGCGCGCCGACCTGTATCTGGAAGGCTCCGACCAGCACCGTGGCTGGTTCCACTCCTCGCTGCTGACCGGCTGCGCGATCGATAATCACGCGCCGTACCGCGAACTGCTCACCCACGGCTTCACCGTGGACGAGAACGGCCGCAAGATGTCCAAGTCGCTGGGCAACGTCATCGCGCCGCAAAAGGTCAACGACACCCTGGGCGCCGACATCATGCGTCTGTGGGTTTCGGCCACCGATTACTCGGGCGAGATGGCCGTTTCGGAAACCATCCTGCAGCGCAGCGCCGATGCTTATCGCCGTATCCGTAACACCGCGCGCTTCCTGCTTTCCAACCTGAGCGGCTTTAACCCGGCCACCGACATCCTGCCCGCTGATGAGATGCTGGCACTGGACCGTTGGGCCGTGGATCGCGCACTGTTGCTGCAGCGCGAGCTGGAAGAGCATTACGGCGAGTACCGCTTCTGGAACGTCTACTCCAAAGTGCACAACTTCTGCGTGCAGGAGCTGGGCGGTTTCTACCTGGACATCATCAAGGATCGCCAGTACACCACGGGCGCCAACAGCAAGGCACGCCGTTCCTGTCAGACCGCATTGTTCCACATCTCCGAAGCGCTGGTTCGCTGGATCGCGCCGATCCTGGCGTTCACGGCCGACGAGCTGTGGCAGTACATGCCAGGCGAGCGTAACGAGTCGGTGATGCTCAATACCTGGTACGAAGGCCTGAGCGAACTGCCGGAAGGCTTCGAGCTCGACCGCGCCTATTGGGAGCGGATCATGGCGGTCAAGACCGCCGTCAACAAGGAACTGGAGAACCAGCGTGCGGCGAAAGCCATCGGTGGCAACCTGCAGGCCGAAGTGACGCTCTACGCCGAAGACGATCTGACCGGCGACCTGAACAAGCTCGGCGATGAGCTCCGTTTCGTACTGATCACGTCCAAAGCCGGTCTGGCACCCTTCGCCAGTGCGCCTGCCGACGCTGTGGTCACCGAAGTCGCGGGCCTGAAGCTGAAAGTGGTCAAGTCCGGCTACACCAAGTGCGCACGTTGCTGGCACTTCCGTGAAGACGTCGGCGTGCACGCCGAGCATCCGGAAATCTGCGGTCGTTGTGTCGACAACATCAGCGGCGCGGGCGAGGTTCGTCACTATGCCTAATGCGTCGGCTGGCCGTATGGGCCGTCTTGGCTGGCTGTGGTTGAGCGTGCTGGTCGTGGTCATTGACCAGGCCAGCAAGTTCTACTTCGAGAACGCGTTGAGCCTGTATCAACAGATCGTGGTCATCCCCAGCTACTTCAGCTGGACGCTGGCTTACAACACCGGGGCAGCGTTCAGCTTCCTGGCTGACAGCTCCGGCTGGCAGCGCTGGCTGTTTGCGCTGATTGCCGTGGTGGTCAGTGCGGTGCTGGTGATCTGGCTCAAGCGCCTGGGGCGTAACGAGACCTGGTTGGCGATCGCTCTGGCACTTGTGCTGGGCGGCGCGCTGGGTAATCTCTACGACCGCATCGCGATTGGCCACGTCATCGACTTTATCCTGGTGCACTGGGACACTCGCTGGTACTTCCCGGCGTTCAATTTTGCCGACAGTGCGATCACTGTAGGCGCGATCATGCTTGCGCTGGATATGTTCAAGAGCAAGAAAACCGGAGAACCCGTTCATGACTGAACAGTCGATGACCGAACACGCTACACAGGAAACACGTATCGGTCAGAACACGGAAGTCACCCTGCATTTCGCGTTGCATCTGGAGAACGGCGACACCGTCGACAGCACGTTCGATAAAACCCCGGCGACCTTCAAGGTCGGCGACGGCAGTTTGTTGCCAGGTTTTGAAGCGCTGATTTTCGGCTTCAAGGCAGGCGACAAGCGCACCCTCCAGGTACCGCCGGAAAATGCGTTTGGTCAGCCCAACCCGCAGAACGTGCAGATCATGCCGCGCTCGCAGTTCCAGAATATGGAGCTGGCTGAGGGCCTGCTGGTGATCTTCAACGATGCGGCCAATACTGAGCTGCCAGGTGTGGTGAAAGCGTTTGACGACGATCAGGTGACCGTCGATTTCAACCACCCGTTGTCCGGCAAAACGTTGACCTTCGAAGTGGAAATCTTCGAGGTGAAGGCGCTCTGATCAGTCAGATCGCCTGTGGCCCCGACATGGCTCGGGGCCTTTTCGTTTTTATGTTTCATTGCGCGTAGATACGAGGCACATCATGCAAATCAAACTCGCCAACCCACGTGGCTTCTGTGCCGGGGTGGACCGTGCGATCGAAATCGTCAATCGCGCGCTGGAAGTGTTTGGCCCGCCGATCTACGTGCGCCATGAAGTGGTTCATAACAAATTTGTCGTCGAAGACCTGCGCAGTCGCGGTGCGATCTTCGTCGAAGAACTGGATCAGGTGCCCGACGACGTCATCGTCATCTTCAGTGCTCACGGCGTTTCCCAAGCAGTGCGTACCGAAGCCGCGGGTCGCGGTTTGAAGGTGTTCGACGCGACCTGCCCGCTGGTGACCAAGGTCCATATCGAAGTTGCGCGTTACAGCCGCGACGGGCGCGAATGCATCCTGATCGGCCATGAGGGCCATCCGGAAGTCGAAGGCACGATGGGCCAGTACGACGGCAGCAATGGCGGCGCCATCTATCTGGTCGAAGACGAGGAGGACGTCGCCAGGTTGCAGGTTCAGAACCCGGAAAAACTGGCGTTCGTGACGCAGACGACCTTGTCCATGGACGACACCAGCCGGGTGATCGACGCCTTGCGTTCGCGCTTCCCTGCCATCGGTGGGCCTCGCAAGGACGACATCTGCTACGCGACCCAAAACCGTCAGGACGCCGTCAAGCAACTGGCCGACGAGTGCGATGTGGTGCTGGTCGTGGGCAGCCCGAACAGCTCGAACTCCAATCGTCTGCGTGAGTTGGCTGAGCGCATGGCGACGCCGGCCTATCTGATCGACGGCGCCGAAGACATGCAGCGCAGCTGGTTCGACGGTGTCGAGCGAATTGGCATCACTGCGGGTGCTTCGGCGCCGGAAGTCCTGGTTCGGGGCGTGATTCAGCAGTTGCAGGCGTGGGGCGCTATCGGCGCCGACGAGCTGGCGGGTCGGGAAGAAAACATCACCTTTTCGATGCCCAAGGAACTGCGCGTCAAGCAGGTTGAATAAACCGTCTCACGCGCACGGTTCCGTGCCGAAGCCTTCGCTTCGAAGGCTGACGCGTCCCGTGACCGCGATGGCGACTTGAGCGTGGCTGGCGGGTGAGTCCTTGAGGCACACCGCCAGCGTCCCGTTGCCGTTGTTGATCAGCCGTTTCGTGCTGTCGAAACCGACGCGCGCCGCGACTCGGGTATTGCCCACCACCCTGATGTTTCGATGGCCGCTGCGTTCGGCGAGGATCAGCTCATCGTCGTCTCGAAACTGATTTCGGTTGGCATCGACGAAGACATTCCATCCTTGACTCCATCCGCCCTCAAGGGCCTGCATGATCACCGGCTGACCTCTCAAGATGGCTTCTACGCGCGCCAGTCTCAGGCCGCTGATCAATTGCTGGGCAGTGTCCTGACGGCGCTGTGAATCAATCAAGGCGCCAAACGCCGGCACTGCCAACGCCGCGACGACTCCGATCAATACCAAGCCCGCCAGCAGCTCAATGAGTGTCAATCCTTGCTGCCTCACTCTGGTTCTCCCTGACCCTAACGCCCCTAGCAGACCCTCCAGGCGGTGAGATGGCAAGGGCGCCGATTGTCAGCCGATATGTCCGCAAGGAGCAGTTACACAACGATCGGGCAGGCTTCTGGTTATCGGCTTCAATGGTCCCTGCACACGGACTTGCGGAGAGGCTGGATGGACACGAGATCGAGACAGGCAGGGATGACGCTGATCGAAGTGTTGGTCGCCCTGGTGGTGTTTTCCATAGGCGCCTTGGGCGTGGCGATGTTGCAGCTCAACGCGCTGAAGCACACCGACAGCGCCATGCGCAGTACACAAGCGAGCTTTATCGCGCAGGATTTGCTGGAGCGCATCCGTGCCAATCCCGACGCGAACTACGCATTGTCCTCCCTGAGCCAGGCGCCGACGTCCGGCAACCCCGATAACCCCAGAGATCAGGACCTGTTCGATTTCGCCGACCAGCTTCGGCGCATGGTCGGGGACGATGTTCAGGCCACCGTCTCGGTCGTCGGCGCTCATGTCACGCTGGAGTTGGACTGGGATGACTCGCGCGCTGAGGGTGAAACCGGACACCGGCAAACGCTCACGCTGAGCAGCCTCACACGAGCCCTTCGACCATGAGGCGGCAGGCGAGGGGATTTGGGCTCGTGGAAATCATGCTTGCCTTGGCGCTCGGGCTGGTGATGTCGCACGCGTTGATACAGATTTTTCTCAGCAGTAAGAACACCTACCTGAGTCAGGCATCGTCGGCAGGCCTGCAAGAAGATGCGCGTTTCGTCCTCAGCAAGGTGGTTCAGGAAATACGCCTGGCAGGCATGTTCGGCTGCCTGGCGACGGTTCGTGACGCCAGCGCGGGTGGACAATTCTCCACGGCCACTCGCACACCTGTGGAGTGGGAGGCGCAGCAACAGTCACTGACCCTCATAACGGCCGGCGTAGGGCAGGGCGGGGCCTGGCACAACTGGGAGATTCACACCGACTGCCTGTCATCCGCCACCGCATGGACCCGAGGCCGGGCGCCGCGCCTTGCCGAAGGCGAGCTGATGCTGCCGATCCACAAACAGGTGTATCGCTTCAACCCAAGCCGGGGCGAGCTGGCGCTCAACGGACAGCCACTGATCAGCAACGTCCGGTCGTTCAGCGTGTTGTTCGGGGTGGCAGATGGCATCGATACGCCTGGGATTGCGCGTTACACCGATCAACCTGATCCCGCGCTGATCCGCAGCGTGCGGCTGACGCTGACCCTCTTTGATCCGGCAGATCGCACTCAAGAACAGACCTTCAATGTGGTCGCTGCCATTCGTAACCGGCTGGGGTGAGGACACACCGATGAACGCTCAACGCGGTGTGGTGCTGATTGTCAGTCTGGTGTTCCTTCTTCTGCTGACCCTGCTCGCCACTTCATCCATGCAGAACGCCACCCTTCAGGAGAAAGTCGCGGGCAGCCTGTCACTGCGGCACGATTCGTTTCAAAGAGCCGAAACGGTGCTCAGGGCCGCAGAGGCCGCTGTTCTTGAACCCGGATTCGCGCTCCCCGAATGCTCGACTCCGACGATGTGCCTGCCGCCGATGGATGCGCTGACGCGTACTGCCGCAGGCTCAGGCGGCGCTTCCGACGTGAGCTGGGTATCGAGCCACGGTGGGTTCTATGGCATTCAGCACTTGGGGCAAACCGAGGATCCTGCCGGCGCAGGAGAACGAGGCGAGTTTCGCCGGTTGTACCGTGTTACGGCCGTCGGTCTTCAGGGCTCCACAAGGACCGTGCTGGAGAGCATTCACACCGATAGGGGACGAGTCATGTGGCGACAACGGTTATGAACGGGCGCTCACTGTCGAGGTACGGCAACGGGTTTACCCTGATCGAATTGCTGATCGCCATCGCCGTCGTCGCGATCCTGGCGGCGATCGCATACCCGACGTACACCGAACACGCGAAGAAAACCCGCCGCTCGGAAATCGCCGGTGTGCTGGTCGAGGAAGCGCAAAGGCTGGAGCGTTTTTTCTCACGCGCAGGGCAGTACTCAAATGTAGCCGGACCGCCCGTTCGGGAGCATGACGTTTCTGGCGGCAACGCGTATTACGCGATCAGTGCCGAGCGGTCGGAGCAGACGTTCATCCTGACAGCGATGCCTGTCGCCGGGACGCTGATGAGCGGCGACAGATGTGGCGGGTTCGTGCTGGATAACACTGGCAGGCACGACAATGTGGGGATGTCGGGCGATGCCAGTGTGGCGGGGTGCTGGGGGCGATGAGGCGCTCGTTTATTTGAAGCAGTCGGCACCGGTGGCCGATTTAGTGCCGTCCTGACTCACGCTCAACGTTCCACAAGTGTCCGTCGCCTGGCTGCCTTGCGGCGCTACCACCACCGAGTAGGCGGTTGCGGTTGGATTCGGGATGGTCAGTTTGTATTTCCCATTGGTCGACATCATTGGATCGGTGTAGCCCAGCTTCGTGAGTGTTGCTCCGGCATAGCTATTGTTCTGCGCATAGAAACGCTCCATTTTCGCGGCGGCGTCATTGAGCAATGCAATGCCTTCGGAGCGATACCCGCGCTTTACGTAGTTGGTGTAACTGGGGTACGCAATGGCCGCCAGAATGGCCACGATCGCCACCGTGATCATCAGTTCGATCAGGGTAAAGCCCTGTTGATGTTTCGGTTTTGCCAGCATGTTCAAAACTGCCTCTTCTGGGACTGCTTGTTAAGGGAAAGACGGCATGGTGCGCCAGGCTTGACGGCCGTTGGTCGATGACCCTGTGTTTCCGCCTTCAAATTTGCCATCTGCGCCAACAATGGTGACGTTGCCGTTGGTGTCGGTCGCGTTAATGCCTTTTCCGCTCACAACCGCCATGCCACCACCCGCAGAGCTGTATGCGCTGACGACATTGTTGTTGTACTGATCGGTGCTGCTGATCGTCCCGTTCCGGCTGAAGTTGAAGACCGAGACGCTGGTCCGACCCCCGGTGTCGGGGTTCAGGCCGTAGATCCATCCAGTAATACCCGGTGTACAGACGTCGGAACTGGGCGTGCGGGTTGAAGCGAACAGGACACTGCCAGTCAACGTCAACGGATCCACCAGACGTTCGCCCAGCAATGAATTTCCGACGGCGAGATCAAGGTACCAGCCGAAACTGGTGTTCCAGTCCACCGCATTGGCACTGACCAGTCGAATGGTCTTGGAGTTGCCATTAAACGTTCCGGTAGCCTGTTGGGTGATGTTTTGTGACTGAAGCTTGAGTCGGGTCAATACGGGGGTCGAGCTGGCCGTCGCGCCTGCGGTCTGTTTATCCCAGATCCCGTACAGCGTTTGAAGGTCTGTACTGGTTTTGTCCGCGCTTGCGAAATAGCGTCCCGTACCGAAGATCACCAGCGTGCCGGTACCCGTTGGGTGGCCTTTGACGATCGGCGGGGCGGTGATCGACTGCGCGACGCCCGAGCTTGTGCTGGTGGTGGCGGTATACAGCGGTGTGTTGCCGAACGCTACCTTGTAGCTGCTCGCTGCGGCCGTCGCGGTCAAGGACGTGCCAATCAGGTCAAAACGCCAGAGATTGCCCAGCAGATCGCCGGCGTACACATAGTCGGCAATCCCGTCCGAGTTGGCGTCCAGGACGACCGGGGACGACAGCCCGTTGTTGCCCG
This sequence comes from Pseudomonas abietaniphila, assembly GCF_039697315.1. Lineage (NCBI taxonomy): Bacteria > Pseudomonadati > Pseudomonadota > Gammaproteobacteria > Pseudomonadales > Pseudomonadaceae > Pseudomonas > Pseudomonas abietaniphila. The sequence goes on from NZ_CP155619.1 coordinate 3,920,520, forward strand.
AAACCGACGTGGTGAGCTTGCTGATGACCGCGCCATTCGAGGCGTTGAGGACAAACAGTGCTGCCTTGCCATTGTTGCCGTTGTAACCGTTGCCGACGATCACGCCCCAATCTCCCGAATGAAGCTTGGCGATGACCGGCGTGGCGAAGGTCGCTCCCAGTTCGGGGTCGGTCTGAGAGGTGAACTCCCACAACAAGGTGATGTTGTCAGGGTTGGTAACATCCAGGGCGAAGATTTCATTGCCGCCAGCGCCGAGTGTGCCGACAACAATCGTGTGCCAGGCGCTGTTGAAATAGACGTCCGCGGTGGTGGAATTGCCATCGACGAAGTAGCGGTGCAACGAAGCGTCAGAGTTATAGCTTTTGTTGGTCAATGCGCTGAGGCCGGAGATGACGGCGGACGGAATGAAGGCAAATTTCTCCACGCCTGTCAGTGCATCGAAGGCATGCAACATCCCGTCGTTAGCGCCGACATAAACCTGCGCGCGCCGGGTCTTCTGGTTTGCGGTAAACGTCGCGTAATCACCGGCGGATCCGTCGAGCGTGTCCGCAACGGTAGGCTCGTACAACGCGGTGTCTACGACGACAGGCGATGAGTTGACCAGATCGCCGATCAACGAGGCGCGACGCCTGAACGTTGAAATCTCTTTGCTGGAGTCGCCCTTGATGAAGTCGACCTGATCCGACGTGAGCGTGGTCTGCAGATTGACGGTCGCGTAGGTCCTGTTGCCGAGGTTGGTGAAGGTGAAGGGTTGCAACGCGTTACCCGTCTGTGTCGCCATCTGGATATTACGAAGGCTCCAGGTGGGGACGTTTTGCGCGGCTGACCAGTTCTGCACCGTGCTCGACCCCGTGCTGGTGTAGGTGGTCGTGGTCTTGGTCAGATCACCGCTCCAGTACGCGACGTTCAGGCTGTTCAGGTAGGTGGAGGAAGAGTTGCTGGTGCCCAGCGCAGGTATGGCCGCGGGTGTGGCGACCGAGCTGTTGGCCTGCAGAATCTGGTTGAACGCCTTCGCCAGCTGCGTTTTCAGGGTTGAGGCGTTGCTGACCAGGAAATAGTTGTTCGGGGTGCCGCTGACGTTCGAGTCCCACTGTCCGGCCACCGGTACGCTGCTGGCAGTGTTGTTAGTGTCGCCGAAACCACCCCATTTCGCGGCATACCAGAGCGGGTCTTGAAGGTTGGTGACCGAGTTGGCAGAAGACGGTTTGAAGTTGCGCACATGGGTGTCGCTGCCGTTGACGATGATGCTGCCTGATTTGCGTCCTGGCAGCAGCGTACTGTTGCCTGTGCAGGGACAGGATCCCGGCAACTGCGTACCGGGGGTGTCGAGTGCGTAATGCGTGGCGCCCGTGCTGCCGCCACCGGTCACTTCCAGGTAGATCCCGTCGGCCGTGGTGCCGGAAATGGTGTAACCCATGTGCGATTCCGCGCCCGAAACCGAGTAGACCGTTTGCAGGGTGACATCCAGCGTACCTGCGGCGGTGACGGCGACCGTGTACAGGACGATCGCGTCCATGTCGTAGTCGCAGCCTTGGCCACAGTCGTCGAATACCACCCGGAAGACCGCCTGCGCGCGACCACCGTTGACGGTGGTATCGGTCGGCTGGCCGGCCATGTTGTAGAGCGAGTCGATATAGAAACCGGTGATCTGCTCGGTGACCCCCGAGGTGACCTTGCCGAATGGCAGCAACGTGATAGTGCCGTTGCCGACAGGCATCTGAATCCGTGGCAGCGTCGATGATAGAGCGATGGAGAACGTCTGGACATTGAGGTTGCCCAGCGGCGTGATCGGGTGCGTATTAGCGAAATACGCCACGGCCGCGGCGTTGAAGGTCCCCTGTTTCGTCGGCTCTTCCGGAAGCCCTCGGATATTGCCGAGGCTGCCCGCTATTTTCGAGGTGGGCGCGGTGTCGCTGCTGGTTGTCGTTTCACCAATGTTGATGTTCTTGTTGCCAGCACCTACGTCGGCGTTCCAGATCGCTTGCCCCAGCGTTTGTGCACTGAAACCGGTGAGCGTCGATGTGGTGGAGGGTGCTGCTGTCGTCGAGAAAGCACTGCCCGGGAGGTCCGAGTCGTAGGTCGGGTTGACGTCACTGAACAACGTTTCAAAGGGTTTGGAGCAACTCGGATAGGTCGGGTTGGTCGCATTCGCATCAGGTGATGCGGCGTAAGGGCTGGTCCACGCCGTTAACCCGCTCAGCCCCAGCGCGTTATCGCCTGTGCCGGAGAGATAGCCTGAAGTCGGCGCGGTCGTGACACCGTTCACGGTCACGGTGCTGAAATAACGCAGCGTCTCGAACATCATTTCTGCCAGCGGGTTGCCCCAGTTCTGACAGTTCGAGTTGGTGATCGAGTTGCCGGACGTGCTGCAACCGGTGGAGGTCAGTTTCAGCCCGTCCAGGGTGCCGATGATGCCGCTCTTGGTGTAGAGGCCTGTCGTCGTGTTCTTGGTGCCAAAGATACCGGTAGAGGCTTCGATTTCGTTGGAAAAACTGCTGATCGCTTTGCGGATGGCACCGCCCTGGATGTTGTTCTGGTAGGTGCCGGTCATCAGACCGAAATACATCTGGTTGCCTTCACCGTAGTCGTGAAGGATGCCTGTCGGCTTGTATTTGCCGTTCGGGTAAAGCTTGCAGTTGCTTTCCAGGAAGCCGGTCTTGCAGACCTCGACCCTCACCTGATAGTCCGAAGGCGAGACGGTCACGTCCTTGAAACTGGTGTTAGTGGCGGTCGTGCCTCCTTGGGTGACTTCTCGGGACACCCAGCCGAAAATACGAATGTTGGAGACGTTTGACAGCACCCGTAGAAGAGGCGCGCTGACCTGCGTGTTGTTGGCGAACAGCGTGTAGTTGCCGGCATCCGGGTTGGACAGCGGCGTGTAGTCGGACAGATTGTAGCCGTCGACTTTCAGGCTGGTGTACTCCTTGCCCCACGTGTGCGCGTCGGTCGGGATATAGGCGCGGGTCAGGATGGTCTGCGTGGTGGTGTCGACTTCGCGGTAGCCGCCATAAAGCACTTTGCGCAGGGCGTCTGCCCGGGAAGTGGTGAGGTAGTTGAGGTAGTCACCGCTCCAGCTTCCTGGGCATTTTTTCAGGTTGGCGGCGGTGGTTTTCGAGGCGGCCGTGAAGTAGCCGCTGCCGTAGGTGTAACACGTCAGGGAGTCAAAATAGCCCAGATAGTCGATCGAGGGTTTGTAGCGGATATCGATCGAACCGTTGCCGTCGAGGTCCGAGGCGTCGTTATACGCCGGGAAAAAAAGCTTATGGTCGCGCCCGACGACCAGCATGTTCAGCGGCGGCACCGAGTTATTGAGGAACAGGGGAAGTTGCGCCGGGACCTGACTTACAACGGCCTCCGCGGTCGCAGGCAACATCAGACTGCTCAGGGCGACAACGATGAAACTGGCGACTGCTTTTTTACTCATGATTTTCTGCCAGAGACACATGTTCATCAGTTGGATACCCCGACTACCGATCGCAGGATGACCCGCTGGGTGACCGCATCGCTCGTGCACAGGACCGTAGACGCGCACGCATTGATTTCGTAATAACGATGACAGTTGCTCTTGGCCACGTTCAGCAACGCGCAGTTATTCTGGCTTTGTGGGGATACCAGCGAGGTGATGTCGACAACGTACCACTGGATTCTTACGCCGTTATACGCGTTAGCCGGAACGGCGTTCACCACGCCCCCGTCATTCACGCCGAACCGCGTCGGGGTATCGCCGTTGGTGTTGGCCGGAACACTGACGGGTTGAAGTATCGCCTTGCAATCGGCGCATTGAATCTTCTGTTCACCGATTCGCAATCCCGCTTCGGCTGCGCTGGTCAGGTTTTTTTGCTGTTTGAGGTTACCGGTGATCCGCGATTCCAGCGAAACGCCGCGCATGCTCGAGAGCGCCAGCAGCGTGATGATCAACAGCATCATGAGTGCCACCAGGAGGGTCGCACCGGATTGACGTCTGCCGGTCAGGTGTTCGATCCGTTTCAATCGCACGTTCATGGCATAAGGTTCCTGACCATGAATGTGCCCTGCACGATCTGGTAAATACTTTTTGTGTCGCTATAGGTGGTGCTGTAACGGGTGTTCCACTCTCTCAGCGCTGGCGAGATATCGGCCGTGTCGAGAAGGCTGCTGGTGCCTGGACTTTGCATCAGGACCGAGTAACGGACCATACGGACGGTGCCCGCTGGAGAGACGCCGTATGCCTTGATATTTCTTTCGTTAACATCGCCGGCACCGTATTCAAAGCGCATGTCTTTAACGCCGGTGACCAGTGGAACCGTATTGCTGCCCGTGGTGCAGGTGATGGCTTTGGCCGCACTGTCGAAGGCGATCTTTTCCGTGATCACCGGATTTTGCTGTCCATAGGGTGTTGCGATCGCATTTTTGGAAGCGTTCGAAAGCGCCGTCCCCTGACACGTGACATCGGCCCGGTTGCTGGCCTGATACTGAATGCACAGCGTTGTTGCGGATACGGCCAGGACCGGTACGTTTTCACTGGAAAAATTGCAATCGCTCAACGTGCTGTTGATCGCCAGAGGCTTAAGAATGTTGCTTCGGTACCCGGCTTTAGACAGCTCCTGCGCAAGGAGGCCAAGTGCAAAACGGCCGTTTTCCTGGTTGCCGACCTGGCCCTGCTGAAAAAGATAGCTTTTCTGATTACTGATGAAAATCTGCGTCACGCCCAGAATCAGAAAACAGCCGATGACCATCGCGACCATCAGTTCGATGAGAGAAAGGCCGCGCTGACGACCACGCGACTGTTTTGAAGCCGGCGTCCACTTCATCAAAGGCGAGTCCTTAGCTTGTACGTACACGTTCCATTGGCGCCGCCGTCCAGGCAGTCGCTGGGGTTTTTCACTTTCCAGGCCACTTGTATCTCAACTTCGGTGTCCAAAATGGTGTCCGTCCCGCAGGCAGCGGCTTTTATATCGCCAGCCACAATGCTGCGGCAGATATAGAACAAGTTCACCGCCAAATCTTCAGCACCGGGTAACGAGGCTCTGGCCCGGTTCGCCCAGCAGCCTATCTGTTGAGTCGCAACTGTCGGGGTGGGGATGCAGCTGGACGCGGCGGCCTGAAAGGTAGCCCCGGGTGCTTTCATGCAGTCGTTCGTCCCGGTGCATGTCGTCGAGGCGCGAAGGATTTCCACCAGATCATCCACCAGCATCATCGCGGTATTACGTTGCACCGAATCCTGAGTGTAAGGAATCGCCTTGCTCTGAAGGGCGACCATGCCCAGCACGCCGACCACGGTAATCAGCAGACTGACCAGCACTTCGATCATGCTGAAGCCGGCACAGCGACGGCGCATGCCCACGATCATCAACATTCTCCCGGTCTTACGGTAGAAGGTGCGGTAATCCGCCCGCTCGCCTGGACGCCGATGTACTGCGTCGCGACCTTGTTATCGGTGCTGTGGCTGACCGCGAAACAAGCTGTGCTGGACACGGTCCCCGTCGACGCAAAGACGAGGCTGCCGACGGCCGTTACGATGCTGATACCGGTCTGAAAGCCCGATGTGCCGATTTGTCTAAGGTTGACGCTGGTCGCAGCCGCGCCAGACGCATAAGCGACAGTGACGTTGCCGTTCCACGCCCCACTGGCTCCGCCCGGCGCTTGAATGGTGACGCGCGTGCCGCGGGTGACGGCCTCTGCGCGGGAATACTGCAAGAGGTCGTAAAGCTCGTTACTGGTCGCGGTCACGGCGCTCTTGTGAATCATGTAGCTGAAGCTCGGAATTGCAATCGCCGCAAAAACGCCGACGATCACCACCACCACGATCAATTCGATCAAGGTAAACCCGGCGCTGTTGCCCCTGTGAGGACCCTGCCAACGGCGATGCAGATTCGGGCGTGTGTGTGGACACGGACGCCCTGCGCTGAAATCCATCAAGGAAATTCCATTTTTCGTTCGAAATATGGTGATACTACTCAGGTTCGAAGTCGCTATGTAGTGGATGTCCGGGGATATTCGCCGGACCAGTGGCATGGCGCCAATTGTTGGCCATTGTCGAGTCGGTTTATCAGCCACCTGTTGGGCGCAAACCGGCGTTAATTTTCTATTGATGATCGGGTTCTGCATGTCCAGGCAACACGTGGTAATCGTCGGCGGTGGCGTCATCGGTCTTTTGACCGCCTTTAACCTCGCGTCAAAGGTTCAGAGTGTGGTGCTGCTCGACCGTTCCGGGGTGGGGCAAGAGTCTTCCTGGGCCGGCGGCGGTATCGTTTCGCCGCTGTACCCTTGGCGCTACAGCCCGGCCGTGACCGCGTTGGCGCACTGGTCGCAGGATTTCTATCCACAGCTGGCCGAGCGGTTGCTCAAGGTCACGGGTATTGATCCCGAGGTGCACCAGACCGGTCTCTACTGGCTTGATCTTGACGACGAGAAGGAAGCGCTGGAGTGGGCGCAACGGTTGAATCGCCCGCTGTCTTCCGTGGACATTTCCCAGGTGCACGATGCCGTTCCGGTGATGGGCGGCGGCTATTCGCGTGCGGTGTACATGCCCGACATCGCCAACGTGCGGAATCCCCGTCTGGTCAAATCGCTCAAGGCGGCGTTGCTGGCCATGCCGAACGTGACGATTCACGAGCAGAGTGAAGTCAGTGATTTTGTGCGCGATGGCGACAGGATCATCGGGGTGAGCACCGCTGCAGGTGACGTACTCGGTGACAGCGTGGTGCTGGCGGCCGGGGCGTGGAGCGGCGACCTGCTCGGCAAGCTCGGTCTTGAGTTGCCGGTCGAGCCGGTGAAGGGGCAAATGATTCTGTTCAAGTGCGCGGCGGATTTCCTGCCCAGCATGATCCTCGCCAAAGGTCGCTACGCGATCCCTCGTCGTGACGGGCACATTCTGATTGGCAGCACGCTGGAATATGAAGGCTACGACAAGACACCGACCGACGCGGCGCTTGAAAGCCTGAAGGCGTCGGCGGTCGAGCTGATCCCCGCATTGGCGGACGCCGAGGTGGTGGGGCACTGGTCAGGATTGCGGCCGGGCTCTCCCGAGGGGATTCCGTTCATTGGTCCGGTACCGAATTACGAGGGGCTGTGGCTGAACTGCGGCCATTTCCGGAACGGACTGGTGCTGGCCCCCGCGTCCTGTCAGTTGCTGACCGATTTAATCGTGGGTGATGCGCCGATTATCGATCCGATGCCGTATGCGCCAGAAGGAAGAATTCAGAGCTAAAGCGTCATTGCCTTCTGTACCAGCAGGTGCAGGGCCTCGGTATTTTCGAGCAGTTCTTTGAGCAGAGGTTCATCGATATCCATGTAGCCTTCGTATTCCGCAAGGTTGCGTCGTTCGTGGCAAAGTGCAAACAGGCGGACCTGCACTTTGTCGAGGGCAATGGTATGAGGCAAGCACTGGAAAACCAGGTATCGCCGGTCAGAGCGGTACCCCATCAAGCGCATCGCGGCGAGAGCCAGCGCATGTGCAGCGTTGTAGCCCAGGTCGAAGCGGCTGGCGTAGGAAAGGGTGGAGTTGTGCGCGTCCCGGAGGCGGTCTGCTGCAGAGCGAATCAGTCCGGCGCATTCCTTGGTGTCGTAAGGTTCAAGCTTTAAACCGCCACTGCGCACAAGGTTATCGAGATTGTCATTGCTGCCCATTCCTTGGCGTACTCCCTTATTCGCTTCCAATGATCTTGATCTTGTCCTGCTCGGCCACGCGCATCACGAAGCTGTTTCCGGCTTTGAGCTTCGCCGTCCAATCAGCGGGCGAATAAAGCGTCGGGTTGATTGTTCTGCCCAGTAATTCCTCGATCGGGATCATACGCTCCATCACTTCGCTGTAACTGATTCCTTCGCCTATCAGCATCAAGTCAATGTCACTGGATGTGTTCGCGGTCCCTTTCGCGATTGATCCATAGATGAAGGCTTGCTGAAGACGGTCCGCAAACGGCATCAATTCCACTCGCAAGTGATCGGCAATGCCGAAGGTCTTGCGCACGATAGCCACCAATTCCTGGAAAACAGGATTTTCGGGATTGGCCTGGTAGTGAATCTGATTACCTTGGCGGGTCGCCGTGAGCAGGCCGGCGGAGTGCAGTTTCTCCAGTTCGCGGACCATGCTTCCCCTGCCAACCTGAGCCCATCGCCCAATTTCATTGGTGTAAAAGCTTCGCTCTGGATGGCCGTATAGCAGTCCAAGCAGCCGCTGTTGGGTTGTGGTGAAGAGTGCATCGCCGATAGACATAAGCGCTCGGTGCGGTAAGTCCCAAAAAGGGAACGATAGGTCCCTTTTTGGGACTTATCAAGTGGAGAAGCGCTCCGGCTACTCCAACCCCAGCTTCTTCAACCGATAGCGCATCGATCTGAACGTCAGGTTCAATCGCTGCGCGGCGGCTGTGCGGTTCCAGCGGGTTTCTTCGAGCGCCTGGAGGATCAGCTTGCGCTCGATGCTTTCGAGGTAGTCTTCCAGGTTGTCGATATCGGCCAGACTCGGTCCGTCTTGTTCGCTGGCGCTGACAGGCTCTGCAAGTCGCAGGTCGTCGGCGTTGATCTGGTCGTTTTCGCACAGCGTGTACGCGCGTTCGAGCATGTTCTCCAGCTCGCGAACATTGCCTGGAAAACGATAGCCCTTCAGCGCAGCCAAAGCCTGGGAAGTCAGGCGCGCAGGCGGTTGGCCAGCGCTTTCTGCGAGGCGCCGAAGCACGTTATTGGCGATCTCCTCGATGTCTTCGCGACGTTCGCGCAACGGTGGCACGCGCAGTTCAATCACGTTGAGGCGGTAATACAAATCCTGGCGGAAGCGTTGGGCAGCCACTTCGACGCCGAGGTCTTTGTGGGTGGCGCACAAGACGCGAACGTCCACCACTTGCTCCTGCTGGCCGCCGACGGCACGCACGGATTTTTCCTGGATGGCACGCAGCAGTTTGACTTGCATCGCCAGCGGCAGGTCGGCGACTTCGTCGAGGAAAAGCGTACCGCCGTGGGCTGCCTGAAACAGACCGGGCTTGTCTTCGTGAGCGCCGGTGAAGCTGCCCTTCCGGTGGCCGAAGAACTCGCTTTCCATCAGCTCTGTAGGGATAGCCCCGCAGTTGACCGGCACGAACGGTTTGTCGATGCGCGGTCCTTGTTCGTGAATCAGGCGCGCGACCAGTTCCTTGCCGCTGCCGGACTCGCCGCTGATGTAGATCGGCGCCTGACTGCGGGCCAGTTTGCCGATCTGCTTGCGCAACGCCTGCATGGGTGGTGAGTTGCCGAGCAGGCGATTGTCGATGGTGTTCTCGTTGGAAGGCGAGGCGTGCAGGCGCAATGCGCTGCCTACCAGCTCGCGCAGACGGCCTAAATCCACCGGTTTGGTGAGGAAGTCGAACGCCCCGGCTTTCAGGGCATGGATCGCTGTGTCAACGCTGCCGTGGGCAGTGATCATCGCCACGGGCACTTGGGTATGGCGCTTCTGGATATGCTGCACCAGCTCAAGGCCGTTCCCGTCGGGCAGGCGCATGTCGGTCAGGCACAGGTCGAAGGGCTCGCGCGCGAGCCAGTCCTGCGCTTCCTTGACGTTGCGCGCACTGCGCGTGTCCAGTTTCATTCGCCCGAGAGTGATCTCCAGCAATTCGCGAATGTCCGGCTCATCGTCGACGATCAGGATCTTTTGCCGTGGGCTCATGTTCAACTCAATTTGAACGGATGGGCGAAGGTGATCCGCATGCAGCTGCCGCCACCTTCCCGTGGTGTGTAATCCAGGTTCGCCTGATTGCTTTCGCACAACTCACGCGAAAGGTACAGGCCCAGGCCGGTTCCTTTGCTTTCGGTGGTGAAAAAAGGCTCGAAAATCTTCGTCAGGTGTTCGGTCGCGACGCCGGGACCGTCGTCCAGCACTTCCAGGCTGGGCAACTCGCTGTGTGGATCATGGAACAGTTTGAGCCAGACCTGGGCTTTTTCGTGCAGCTGGCCGCTGTAGCGCAGGCCGTTCTGCACCAGATTGGTCAGGACCTGCTGCAATTGCTCGGCGTCCATGCGCGTGGTCAGGGTGCCGTCGCCGGTTTCCAGGTGTACAGACTGGTCGGCGGACAGCCGACTGCGCAGGTCGCTGACGAAGTGTTCGAGCCACTGCTTGAGGTCGAGCAGGTGGGGTTCGGTCTGACGTCGGCGGGACAGCTGCAAGACGTTCTCGATCACCAGATTCATCCGTCGCGATTGATCTTGAATGATTTCACTGAGACGCCGGTCCGGCCCGCTCAGTTCCTCTGACTCGTGGAGCAGCTGCGCCGCATGGCTGATGGCGCCCAGTGGGTTACGGATCTCGTGGGCGATGCCGGCTGTCAGCCTGCCCAGTGCGGCAAGCTTGAGTTGTTGGGCCTGTTGGGAGATCTGCGAAAGGTCATCGAGAAACACCAGGGTGTGCCGGTGGCTGCCACGGGTCAGAGCAATGAAACCCGGGCGCAGCACGGGGCCGATCGCCGACGTGGTCATGCTGCGCGACGCCATGGAAGGGTTGATCAACCATTGGCGCAAACGCTCGACCAGTTGGGGTGAGTACGGATCGATGACTTCACCCAGCAGGTGCTGATGGCCGAGCAAGGTCAATGCGCTCTGGTTGGCGAGCAGCACCTGGCGGTTCGAGTCGAGCACCAGAATGCCTGTGCGCATGCGCTGCAGGATCAGGGCGTTGAGTTGCTCCAGGTTATCGACATCGGCCGCGCGCTTCTCGGCGATGTCTTCGCTGAGCTGAAGCCGGCGAGCCAGCGTTTGAACCAGCAGCGCGGCCGCAAAACACAAGGCGCCGAGTGAACCCGCCTGGACGAAGTGATTGGCTGCCGCAGGCTGGTGATAACTGATGAAGAAGGTCAGGTAGATGATGCCGATGGCTGAAACGGCGGCAATCAGGAGCCCGCTGCGCTGACGCAACAGCACGTTGCTGATGGCCACCGAGGCCACGATCAGGTTGCCGATGCCGCTCGGGGCGCCACCGCCGGCGTAAAACAATGCGCACAGCGTCAGCGCGTCGGCCATGGCCAGGGTGAACAGTTGTCCCTGACGACTGGGCCGCTCAAGCAACACGACCACGAGGATGTTGAAGACGAGGTACAGCCAGCAACCGGTGCGGAACAGTTCGATGTCGGCCAGCTGAAGCAGTTCGGCATCGAGGCTGCTGGAAATCAACAGCACCAGCAGGATGCCGATGCTCAGACGGTACAAGTGATACAGCCGCAGAATGCGCTGGGCCTGGGGTGTGGCCAGCGACAGGGTTTCAGCGGTCACGTGCAGCCGGGCCCTGTAGGCGGTGCGCTTCGGTGCAATACCATTGGAGACCCTGGCTCAGGGCGCGGTCGCGTGGAACATGCACGCCACACTGCGCGCAACGCACCATCGGCGCGGCGTCGAGCTCCGGTGCTGCGGGTTTCGAGCGTGCGGCAGGACCTTTGGTAGCGCGTTTGTACAACCAGATGATCGCCATGACCAAGGCGATCCACATAATCAAGCGAATCATGTCTACCAGCTTATGAAGTGAAGATGTCGCAGTGTAGCCAAGGCGCTGTCAGCCGCACAGTGATCTGCGCCGATCCAGGCTGTCGGAAAACTGACCGAAATAAAAAAGAGGCCCCAAAGGGCCTCTTTTTGCTGACGCTCGAATCGCGACGGTGATCAGTCGAAGACGCCGAAGGTCATGTAGCTGAAGATGGAACGGCTTTTTGGCGTGCCGTCATCGTCTTCGCTCTTCTTGTCGGCTTCGTCCGTCTGGTTCTCAGGCAACAGGTCGGCCGGAATGGCGTCCTTGGCGTCCTGATACTGCTTGATCACGTCCTGGTTGGCGCGGGTTTCTCCCGGCGGCAGTGGCGGACGGCTTTCGATCAGACCCAGCGTCGCTTTCGACAGCCACGAGCGGTTGTCCGGATCGGGCGTGCGCGGTTCGAACTTGCCATCGGCCAGCTGCGGGAAGTCCGGATAGTTGGTTTTCAGGACTTGCAGGCTGGTGTCGGCCAGGTCGTTCAGTTGCAGGCGCTGATACGCTTCGACCATGACCGCAAGCCCGTCCGGAACCGAAGGGGTTTCCTGGAAGTTTTCAACCACGTAACGGCCACGGTTCGCCGCTGCGACGTAGGCCTGGCGGGTCAGGTAGTAGTCGGCCACGTGAATTTCGTACGCCGCCAGCAAGTTGCGCAGATAAATCATGCGCTGCTTGGCGTCAGGCGCGTAGCGGCTGTTCGGGTAACGGCTGGTCAACTGGGCGAACTCGTTATACGAGTCGCGCGCAGCGCCCGGGTCACGCTTGGTCTGATCCAGCGGCAGGAAGCGCGCGATGATGCCCACGTCCTGGTCGAACGACGTCAGGCCTTTGAGGTAGTAGGCGTAGTCGACGTTCGGGTGCTGCGGGTGCAGACGAATGAAGCGCTCGGCAGCGGTCTTCGCGGCCTCGGGCTCGCCATTCTTGTAGTTGGCGTAGATCAGCTCCAGCTGCGCCTGGTCGGCATAGCGGCCGAACGGGTAGCGGGATTCCAGCGCCTTGAGTTTTTCGGTCGCGCTGTTGTAGCTGTTGTTGTCCAGATCGGCCTGCGCCTGCTGGTACAGCTCGACTTCACTGAGGTTTTCGTCGACGACTTCTTTCTTCGAAGAACAGGCAGCGGTAAGTCCGAGGATGGCTATCAGCAGCAGGTGTTTCACTTGCATGGCGGCTTGCGTCCCTATAACGGCCTGCTGTCTTGCGCAGGACCGTCCTGTTATGATGGGCGCCCCGTGGAACCCCCGGGACAAAAGACGCCGTATTTAACCACAAGCGCACAGCCGAAACCAAAGGCCAGTGCCACCTCCTAGTTTGAGCATGTCTGAGATCATAGAACTCCGCGCAGAGGTGCCGTCCGAATTGGGCGGTCAACGCCTCGACCAAGTCGCCGCCCAACTCTTCGACGAGCACTCGCGCTCGCGCCTTTCCGCCTGGATCAAAGACGGCCGCCTGACTGTGGACGGAGGCGTTCTGCGCCCGCGTGACATCGTGCATGGCGGTGCCGTACTGGTCCTCAAAGCCGAGCAAGAGGCTCAGGGCGAGTGGGTCGCGCAGGACATCGAACTGGACATCGTCTATGAAGACGACCAGATTCTGGTGATCAACAAACCGGCCGGGCTGGTCGTCCACCCGGCTGCCGGTCATGCCGACGGCACGCTGCTCAACGCCTTGCTGCACCACGTGCCGGACATCATCAATGTCCCGCGTGCTGGCATCGTGCACCGTCTGGACAAGGACACCACCGGATTGATGGTGGTCGCCAAGACCATTCAGGCGCAGACCCAGTTGGTCACTCAGCTGCAGAATCGCAGCGTCAGCCGCATTTATGAGTGCATCGTGATCGGTGTCGTGACCGCAGGTGGCAAGATCAACGCGCCGATCGGCCGTCATGGTCAGCAACGTCAGCGCATGGCGGTGATGGAAGGCGGAAAGCCTGCAGTCAGCCACTACCGCGTCCTGGAGCGTTTCCGTTCCCATACGCATGTACGGGTCAAACTGGAAACCGGCCGTACGCACCAGATTCGTGTGCACATGGCGCACATCAACTTTCCGTTGGTCGGTGATCCGGCCTACGGCGGTCGCTTCCGCATCCCGCCAGCGGCCAGTGTCACGATGGTCGAGTCGTTGAAACATTTCCCGCGTCAGGCGCTGCATGCGCGTTTCCTGGAGCTGGATCATCCGACGACCGGTCAGCGCATGAGCTGGGAATCGCCATTGCCGGATGATTTTGTCTGGCTTCTGTCGCTGCTCAAGCAAGACCGTGAGGCGTTCATCGGATGAGTGAGTTCGTGGCGGACTGGCTGATTCCCGACTGGCCTGCGCCGGTGGGTATCAAGGCGTGCGTCACGACTCGCGCGGGCGGCATCAGCCTTGCCCCGTTCGACAGTTTCAATCTGGGTGATCATGTCGACGACGATCCGGTAGCCGTTGCGCATAACCGTGCATTGCTGACGTCGCGTCTGCACACCCAGCCTGCCTGGCTCAAGCAGGTTCATGGCATCAACATCGTCGAAGCGTCACCCGCCGAGGTGCTGCAGGCCGACGCCAGCTGGAGCCAGACGCCGGGCGTTGCGTGCACCATCATGACGGCTGACTGCCTGCCTGCTCTGTTCTGCAACCGCCAAGGCACTCAAGTGGCAGCGGCGCACGCCGGTTGGCGTGGTTTGGCCGCAGGCGTGCTGGAAGCGGCGGTCGACAGCTTTGCTGATGCGCCCTCCGAGGTTATGGTCTGGCTCGGTCCGGCCATTGGCCCTCAGGCCTTCGAAGTGGGGCCGGAAGTCCGCGACGCTTTTATCGCCACGCACCCTGAAACCGTCGAAGCCTTCGTACCTAGCGTGAATGCGGGCAAATTCATGGCCGATATCTACCAGCTTGCGCGTTTGCGTTTGGCGGCTTATGGCGTGACAGCGGTGTATGGCGGTGGTTTGTCTACTTATAACGACGAGCGCTTCTTCTCTTATCGCCGGGGTGCGCGCACTGGTCGGTTTGCCTCGCTTGTCTGGATCGACGCAGTCTGAAATACCCTGTAGGAGCGTGGCTTGTCCCGCGAACGGCTGCGAAGCAGTCGTAAATCCGGCCAATGCGGTGGATCAATAGGCTCGCAGGCTCAGGGCTTACTGCCGCTTCGCGCCAGATCGTCCCGATGCGGCCCAGAGACAAGCCACGCTCCTACAGTTCGTCGTATTGCCCCCCGTTCGCATTTTCTCCCGCTAATCCCCCTCAACAAGCTAATGTTGATCTGTGTCAAGCAGCCACCGCTTGAATCCTGTGCAATCGGCCACATCTAAAGGGCTATCTGGCAGGTTTTCTTTATTAAGGTGTGTTCATTGCTCCGGCCTGCCCATTAGGAAGGTGACCAATGCGTATTGACCGTTTAACCAGCAAATTACAGCTCGCTTTATCCGATTCTCAGTCCCTGGCGGTGGGTATGGACCATCCTGCCATCGAGCCTGCGCACCTCATGCAGGCATTGCTTGAACAGCAGGGTGGCTCGATCAAACCCCTGTTGCTGCAAGTCGGCTTCGACATCAACAGCCTGCGCAAGGCGTTGAGCAAGGAGCTTGATCAGCTGCCGAAGATTCAGAACCCGACCGGCGACGTGAACATGTCGCAGGACCTGGCGCGCCTGCTCAATCAAGCCGACCGCCTGGCCCAGCAAAAAGGCGATCAATTCATCTCCAGCGAACTGGTGCTGCTCGCAGCGATGGATGAAAACAGCAAACTCGGCAAATTGTTGCTGGGGCAGGGCGTCAGCAAGAAGGCATTGGAAAATGCCATCAGCAACCTGCGCGGCGGTGATGCGGTCAACGACCCGAACGCCGAAGAATCCCGTCAGGCGCTGGACAAATACACCGTCGACCTGACCAAGCGTGCCGAAGAAGGCAAGCTCGACCCGGTGATCGGCCGTGACGACGAAATCCGTCGGACCATTCAGGTGTTGCAGCGCCGGACCAAGAACAACCCGGTTCTGATCGGTGAGCCCGGTGTCGGTAAAACCGCCATCGCCGAAGGCCTGGCCCAGCGCATCATTAACGGCGAAGTGCCGGACGGCCTGAAAGGCAAGCGCCTGCTGTCGCTGGACATGGGCGCGCTGATTGCCGGTGCCAAGTTCCGCGGCGAGTTTGAAGAGCGCTTGAAAGGGTTGCTTAACGAGCTGTCGAAGCAGGAAGGTCAGATCATTCTGTTCATCGACGAATTGCACACCATGGTCGGTGCAGGCAAGGCCGAAGGCTCGATGGACGCCGGCAACATGCTCAAGCCCGCCCTGGCGCGTGGAGAGCTGCACTGCGTGGGCGCCACGACCCTCAACGAGTACCGCCAATATATAGAGAAGGACGCAGCCCTTGAGCGTCGCTTCCAGAAAGTGCTGGTGGACGAGCCGAGCGAAGAGGACACCATCGCGATCCTGCGTGGCCTGAAAGAGCGCTACGAAGTTCACCATAAGGTGGCGATCACCGACGGCGCGATCATCGCAGCGGCCAAGCTCAGCCATCGCTATATCACGGATCGGCAACTGCCGGACAAGGCCATCGACCTGATCGACGAAGCGGCCAGCCGCATTCGTATGGAAATCGACTCCAAGCCCGAAGTGCTGGATCGTCTTGAGCGTCGTTTGATTCAGTTGAAGGTTGAATCCCAGGCGCTGAAGAAGGAAGACGACGAGGCCGCGATCAAGCGCCTTGAGAAGCTTCAGGAAGAAATTGAGCGCCTGGAGCGTGAGTACGCCGATCTGGAAGAAATCTGGACCTCGGAAAAAGCCGAAGTAACAGGCTCTGCGCAGATCCAGCAAAAGATCGAGCAATCGCGTCAGGAACTGGAGGCGGCACGGCGTCGTGGCGACCTGAATCGCATGGCTGAATTGCAGTACGGGGTCATCCCGGACCTGGAACGCAGCCTGCAAATGGTCGATCAGCACGGCAAGCCCGAAAACCAGTTGCTGCGCAGCAAGGTGACCGAGGAAGAAATCGCCGAAGTGGTTTCCAAGTGGACCGGCATTCCCGTGTCGAAAATGCTGGAAGGCGAGCGCGACAAGCTGCTGAAAATGGAAAGCCTGCTGCACCAACGTGTGATCGGCCAGAACGAAGCGGTGGTGGCTGTGGCCAACGCGGTGCGTCGTTCGCGCGCCGGGTTGTCCGACCCGAATCGCCCGAGCGGTTCGTTCATGTTCCTCGGCCCGACCGGTGTGGGTAAGACCGAGTTGTGCAAGGCGCTGGCCGAGTTCCTGTTCGACACCGAAGAGGCGATGGTCCGCATCGACATGTCCGAGTTCATGGAGAAACATTCCGTGGCCCGTCTGATCGGTGCGCCTCCGGGATATGTCGGTTATGAAGAGGGTGGTTACCTGACTGAAGCCGTGCGCCGCAAGCCGTACTCGGTGATCCTGCTGGATGAAGTCGAGAAGGCGCATCCGGATGTCTTCAATATCCTGCTGCAAGTGCTGGAGGACGGTCGCCTGACCGACAGCCACGGGCGTACGGTCGACTTCCGTAACACGGTGATCGTCATGACCTCGAACCTGGGTTCGGCACGGATTCAGGAGCTGGTGGGTGATCGCGAAGCCCAGCGTGCGGCGGTGATGGATGCCCTTACTTCGCATTTCCGTCCGGAGTTCATCAACCGGGTCGACGAAGTCGTGATCTTCGAGCCGCTGGCGCGTGAGCAGATCGCTGGCATCACGGAGATTCAGTTGGGTCGCCTGCGTCAACGCCTGGCAGAGCGGGACCTGCGTCTGGAACTGGCGCCTGAAGCCATGGACAAGCTGATCGCCGTGGGTTACGACCCGGTGTATGGCGCACGGCCGTTGAAGCGGGCGATTCAGCGCTGGATCGAAAACCCGTTGGCTCAGCTGATCCTCTCCGGCGGATTCATGCCGGGCACCAGCATCAAGGGTACGGTGGTGGACGACGAAATCGCTTTCGTCTGATCCGCTGCTCTCTATATAGAAGGTGCATGGGGGCGCTCCCGGTGAGCGCCCTTTTTTATGCGCGGGTGATTTTGCCCCTCGAACGCCTGATTTTCGGGCTCGGGAGGCTTTCTCGAAAAAAAGTTGCAAATCATTGTCTTAAAAGCAATTTGGAGGGTTGACAGGTGTTTCTGGGAATGTAGAATAGCGCGCCTCAGAGACGTGAACGCAGCGATGCAGACAGGTCGAAGAGACTGAAAATGCAGTAGATTCAGGGTTGTAAGTGCGAGATTCGTTTCGCAAAGAAGTACTGAATTTGTTGTGTTGAAGTGCGTCAAACGCTGCATCTGGAAATTGAAATTCCGTGATAGCTCAGTCGGTAGAGCAAATGACTGTTAATCATTGGGTCCCAGGTTCGAGTCCTGGTCACGGAGCCAATTTCAAGAAGTAGTACCGTCGGGGTATAGCGCAGTCCGGTAGCGCGCCTGCTTTGGGAGCAGGATGTCAGGAGTTCGAATCCCCTTACCCCGACCATTTTTGGGTCGTTAGCTCAGTTGGTAGAGCAGTTGGCTTTTAACCAATTGGTCGTAGGTTCGAATCCCACACGACCCACCATTTTTGACCTGGCTGTATCGGGTTAAATCTTAGGGAGTGACGCCAGTTGCGTCACCCGCTTGAAATACGCCTCCAGAGGTGTATTTTGTGTAACACCGGGGTATAGCGCAGTCCGGTAGCGCGCCTGCTTTGGGAGCAGGATGTCAGGAGTTCGAATCCCCTTACCCCGACCATTTTCGCCCCAGCAGTACCCGGGCAGAAAATCTGGCAACAGCGCCAACCGCGTTGAAGCCTAAAGAAAAGGCGTCCTTCGGGACGCCTTTTCTCGTTTCCGGGTTCCTGCGTTTCAGCTTTCTTCCCATCCCGCCGATGCGGTTCAGGCGCCGCCACAGCGGCACCTAATGATGCGAATTTTGGGAACTCAGGCTGGCGTCTACTGCGTCTTGGGCGCATCGCCCCAGTACGCTTCGATCTGGGTTTTCAGATCGGCCGGGATCGGGGCGAAGTCCAGTGAGCGGGCTTGTTCCTGACCGCTTTCAAGTGTCCAGCGGAAGAAGTCTTGCACCGCCTTCTGGCGCTCGGCGTTCTTCGGCTGCTTGTAAAGTACGATGAACGTGGCGGCTGTGATCGGGTAAGCGTTTTCACCCGGCGCGTTAAGCATCGAGAGGTCGAAGTCCTTGGCATTTTTCCAGTCTGCGGTCGCGGCCGCCGCTTGGAACGACTCCGTGCTTGGCACCACAAAGTTTCCGGCGGTGTTCTGCAGCAAGCCGAAGTTCAAGCCCTGCTGCTTGATGTACGCGTATTCGACGTAGCCGATCGAATTCGGCATCTTCTTCACGTACGACGCCACACCTTCACTGCCTTTGCTGCCAATGCCCACCGGCCATTTCACCGACGTGCCGGCACCCACTTTGCCTTTCCACTCAGCACTGACCTTCGACAGGTAACTCACCCAGTTGAATGTGGTGCCCGAATCGTCAGAGCGATACACCACGTTGATTTTCTGCGCAGGCAGTTTTACGTCCGGGTTAAGCGCCACCAGCGCCGGGTCGTTCCATTGGGTGATCTTGCCCAGGTAGATATCGGCCAGCACCGGGCCGCTGAATTTGAGGCTGCCGGGTTTGATCGACGCAATGTTGATCACCGGCACCACGCCGCCGATCACCGACGGGAACTGCTGCAAGCCCGACGCCTGAAGATCGCTCGAGCTCATTGGCATGTCGGTCGCACCAAAGTCCACCGCACCTTCCTTGATTTGCGCCACACCTGCACCCGATCCGATGCTTTGGTAGTTCACTTTCACACCGGTCTTGTGGTCGTAATCGGTCGCCCACTTGAACAGCACCGGGTAGATGAAGGTGGAACCGGCGCCGGTCACTTCTTGTGCGGCGCTGGCGCCGTTCAGCAGCGACAGGTTGAGTGCGATGCCCAGGCCTGCGGCCAGCATCATTCGGGAAAGCTGAAACATGGATGACTTCCTGTAATCGAGCGACATCGGGGTGTGATGTCTTAATGGGATCACAGTAATCAGCACGTTTTTATGACAGGGAGTGCCTGAGTGATTCATCCACCGCGAATGTGGTCGCTGTCGTCAAAAACTGTGGGAGCGAATTCATTCGCGAAAAATTTTCCAGCCGACAAAAGATGTGTTGGACCTGCTGGCCAATCGCGAATGAATTCGCTCCCACAGGTTTGATCGCAGCACCGTTGGGAGACGAGTGATCAATACGTGCGCGAAGGCGCTGTGACGTTGTGAGGCTCGCGGTAACGCGCCAGATTCTCTTTGGCGGCCTGGCGCAGGAGGCTGATATCGATGCCCACCGCCAAAAACTGGCAACCCCAACTCATGTAGCGCCGCGCGTCTTCTTCCGCCGGGGCGAGAATGCCGCAGACTTTTCCGGCTGCCAGCGTGGCGTCCACGGCGTGCCGAATCTGTTTCTGCACCTCGGGGTGCGACGGATTGCCGATATGCCCAAGCCCGGTGGAGAGGTCCGCAGGGCCGATAAACACCGCATCGACCCCTTCAACGGCGGCAATCGCTTCGACGTTCTCCACGCCCAGGCGCGACTCCACCTGCACGATCAGGCAAAGCTCTTCATGGGCGGTGTTCAGGTAATCGGGTACGGCGTCCCAGCGCGTGGCGCGGGTCAGGCCGCCACCCACGCCGCGAACACCATGGGGTGGATAACGCATGGCCTGCACCAGTGCGCGGGCCTGCTCGGCGGTTTCCACCATCGGCACCATCAGGGTCTGCACGCCGATGTCCAGCAACTGCTTGATCAACACCGTATCGCCGGTCACCGCACGGACAACCGGCGCAGTGCTGTAGGGCATCACGGCCTGCAGCTGCGAAAGAATGCTCGGCACGGTGTTGGGGGCGTGTTCGCCATCGATCAACATCCAGTCGTAACCCAGGCCCGCGACGATTTCCGAGGCATACCCGGTGGTAAAACCGGCCCAGATGCCATATTGCGGCTCGCGTTTGGCCAAGGCGGCCTTGAACGCGTTGTGAGGCATTTTCATTCGGGGACTCCTTTCAAGTGCATGTCAGGTGCATGTCAGTGCGTATAAGGACGGTGCAATGGGCACTCGGGATTGAGCGTCACGCCAAAGCCCGGCTTGTCGAGTCTAGACAATCGCATCCGACCGTTTTCAGGCACAGGTTCGCCCAGTAATTGTGGATGGAACATCGGCACGACCTCGTCGGCTTTTGGCGCCATCATCAGAAACTCTGCGAACGGGCTGTTGGTGCGTGTGGCGACGAAGTGGTAACTGTAGACGGACGATCCGTGGGGCACGACGAGCGTGTTGTGGGCGTCGGCCAGCGCGGAGATCTTGATCAGTTCAGTGATGCCACCGCACCAGCCAACGTCCGGCTGGATGATGTCGCAGCAGCCCATTTCCAGCAGCATACGGAACCCCCAACGCGTGGCTTCATGCTCGCCCGTAGTGACCAGCATCCCTTTGGGAACGTTTTTGCGCAGGTCGGCGTAGCCCCAGTAATCGTCGGGGGACAAGGCTTCTTCGATCCACTTCAAGCCAAATTCCTGAGCCCCGTGGGCGAGTCTGGTGGCGTAGTTCAGATCCAGGCTCATCCAGCAGTCGAGCATCAGCCAGAAGTCCTTGCCAACGCGCTCGCGCATCACCGCGAGTTCTTCGAGGTTCTTGCGCAGGCCTTCCTCGCCTTCGGACGGGCTGTGATGGAGCGGGAGTTTGCCACCGATGAAGCCCATTTTCTGTGCCAGATCGGGACGCGCGCCTGTGGCGTAAAACTGCAACTCGTCACGAACGGCGCCGCCGAGCAGTTGATGCACCGGCTCCTGACGGACTTTACCGAGCAGGTCCCACAGTGCCAGGTCGATGCCCGAGATCGTGTTGATCACCAGCCCTTTGCGACCGTAGTACTGGGAAGACAAATACATCTGGTCCCAGATTTTTTCGATGTCGGTGACCTTTGCCCCTTCGAGAAAACGCGCCAGGTGCTTCTCGACGATGTAAGCCGCAGGCTCGCCACCTGTCGTCACGGCAAAGCCGACGTTGCCCGCCGAGTCTTCGATTTCCACCACCAGCGTGCCGAGCACGTTAATGCCGAAGCTGCGACGGCTCTGGCGGTACTCCGGGTATTTGCTCATCGGCGTCGCGATATGGTCGTCGATCCAGTGGCCATCGCCCTGATCGTGATAGTCGGCACCGCCGCCCCGCAGAACAAAAGCGCGGACGTGCTTGATGGTTGGCGTGCTCATGGAGGACTCCTGTGATTCCAGTGAATGGCGATCAATGTTGATAAGTTGGCAGCTTGTGCGCTGTGTTCGATTTGGGCGGCCGGATACCCATGATCAAAGCAGCGGCGATCAGCGTGGTCACCGACAGCAGATAGAGGCCCGCCACCGGTGTCTGAAACGCGCCCTCGGCCCAGTTCTTGAGGATCGGTGCGACGAAACCGCCCAGCGCACCGAATGAGTTGATCAGCGCAATGGCGCCTGCCGCTGCGCTGCCGGCCAGGAAACTGCCGGGGAATGTCCAGAACACCGGTTGCACGGCGATAAAACCGGACGCCGCGAAACACAGGGCGAGAATCGCCAGCAGCGGATTGGCGAACGTGACCGATGCGGCAATGCCAAGTCCGGAGACCACCAGCGTCAGCGCAGCGACCAGACGACGCTGGCCGGTGCGGTCGGCGACTGCCGGGACACGCCAGGCGGCAATCAGCGCGCAGATCCACGGAATCGCGCTCACCAGTCCGACCATGAAACCGACCTTGCTCCCCATCAACCCGGCGACCTGCGAGGGCAGATAAAACACAACCCCGTAGACACTGGCCTGAATCAGCAGGTAGATCGCGCACAGGTAGAGAACAGCCGGTTGGCACATGGCCTTGAGCACACTGCCGTGGCCCTGTTTCTGACTGTCTTCAGCGTCGAGCACGGTTTGCAGCTGTTGGCGTTCTTCAGCGCTCAACCACTTGGCGTCTGCGGGGCGGTTGTCCAGATAGAAATAGGCCCAGATGCCCACGGCCGTCGCCATCAGGCCTTCGACCGCGAACAGCCACTGCCAGCCATGGCTGCCGAGCACGCCGTCCAGTTCCAGCAACAAACCCGAGAGCGGGCTGCCGAAGATGAACGCCAGCGGTGCACCAAAGTAAAAGAAGCCCATGGCCCTTCCGCGTGCTGCCTGAGGGAACCAGTAGGTGAGATAGAGAATGACGCCGGGGAAGAAGCCAGCTTCGGCCACGCCCAGCAGGAAGCGCAGCACGTAGAAAGTGGTTTCATTGTGGGCGAAGACCATCGCTGCAGAGACCAGGCCCCACGTGACCATGATTCGGCACATCCAGAGTTTGGCGCCGATCTTGTGCAGCATCAGATTGCTTGGCACTTCGAGCAGCGCGTATCCGGCAAAGAACACCCCGGCGCCAAAGGCAAACGCGGTGTCGCTGATGCCGGTGTCCGCCTGGAACGCCTGTTTGGCGAAGCCGACGTTGGCGCGGTCGAGAAACGCCATGATGTACATCAACAGGAGGAAGGGCAGCAGGCGCCAGGAAACCTTGGCCAGCAAGGAAGCGGGGAGTGTGTTCACGACAGTTTCCTTTTTGGAATTATTTGACTGCGTACGAGCGTGACTCTACTGCTGCGAAACGATGCGCGACCAATCGTTTTTAGCTTAGGATCGATACCCTCACGGTATCGATAACAGGACGCTCATCCATGGCCGACAACAGCGCGCCGCAGCATCTGTTCAGTCGTCTGCGCTACAAGCACCTGCAAATGCTGGTGGTGCTGGGTTCCAGCCTCAACCTTCACCGCGCTTCGCTGAACATGCACATGTCGCAGCCGGCCGCGACCCGAATGCTGCATGAGATCGAAGACATGTTTGGCTGCGAGTTGTTTGAGCGACTGCCGCGTGGCATGCGTCCGACGGCGCTGGGCAAGGAGTTGTTGCGATTTGCCGAGTCGGCGTTGAGCGGGCTGGACCGCTGTGCGGCCGACATGCAGGCGCGGTTGCACGGTGGGTACGGGTATCTGGCCATCGGCACGATCATGGGTGCCGCGCCGGACCTGGTCATGAACGCGGTGGCCGAGATCAAGACGCTCAACCCGCAGCTGCGTATTCGCATCATGGGCGACACCAGCGATCAGGTGATTCAGTTGCTGGAGCAAGGACGCATCGATCTGGCCATCGCGCGGCGTAACGCAGCCACCGACCGCGAGCATTACGCATTCGAGCCACTGGGCAACGAGCAACTCATGGTCGTCGTGCATCAGGGCCATCCATTGGCCAGGCGGCGCAAGCTGGACTGGGCCGAGCTGGTCAGTGACTGGCCGTGGATTCTGCAACCCGACAGCAGCCCTGCGCGTATCGCGTTCGATCAGGCGCTGGAGCGACTGGCCTTGCCAGCACCCGCAGATATCATCGAGTGCAGCTCGGTATATTCCATGCAGCAATTGGTGCAACTGACCGATGCGATCATGGTGCTTTCAGCGTCCGCGCTACGTGATTATCTGAAAATGGGGTTGGTCAAGGCCCTGCCGGTCACGATCGAGGAACGGATGGCGCCGTTTGGATTGCTCACGCGAAAGGGCGAAGCCGCCAGCCGGGAACTTGTGCAGTTCATCGAATTACTACGGCGCAGGGCGGCAGAGCAAGTGTTCGTACCCGATTGACCGTCAATGCCCTGCGCGGGTGCGCATCGGCGACACCCGGTATAGACTCCAGACAGTCTTTTCAGGATCGGCCGGTATTATGAAAGCGCCCATTCCGCCCTATGAAAAAGAGCGCCTTCAGGCGCTGCACGAGCTCGATATCCTCGACACCCCGGCCGAAGCCTCGCTTGACCGGATCACCCGGCTGGTTGCGCGCGTGCTCGACGTGCCCATCGCATTGGTGTCGCTGGTCGATGAAAATCGGCAGTGGTTCAAGTCCCGCGCGGGCCTTGAGGCAAGCGAAACGCCCAGAGACATGGCCTTCTGCGCCCATGCCATTTTGCAAACCACGCCCCTGGTCGTACCGGACGCTGAGCAAGATGAGCGCTTTAGCGACAACCCGCTCGTCACCGGTGAGCCTCATTTCCGCTTCTATGCCGGCGTGCCGATCCGCACCAGCAAGGGTTTCGCTGTCGGGACGTTGTGCGCCATCGACGAACGCCCCCGTGAACTGACTCAGGACGAGATGGATATCCTGAGCGACCTGGCCGACGTAGTCAGCCGAGAGGTCCAGCTGCGCGAGAACCTGATGCTGGCGCGGATGCAGAGGAACCGTTCCGATGCCTTGTTCAGAGCGAGCGAAGCGGGGTATCGGTCGATGTTCGAGTTGGCCTCGGTGGGCATCGCACTGGTGGGACCGGATGGCGGTTGGCTCAGCGTCAACGCTGCCCTTTGCGACATCCTTGGTTACACCCCTGACGAACTGAAAGTCCTGACCTTTCAGGACATCACCCATCCTGACGACCTGAACGCGGACATGGAGCTGTTGCGCCAATTGACCCATAACGAGATTGATCGTTATCAGATGGAAAAGCGCTACCTGCGCAAGGACGGCAGTCCGGTCTGGGTCAACCTCAGCGTTACCAAGAAATTGACCGAAGACGGGGATCTGGAGTACTTCATTTCGATCATTCAGAACATTCAGGCACGCAAGGAGCTGGAGCAGGAAGCGCGTCATGATGCGCTGACCGGACTCTATAACCGCCGTGCCCTGGACGCCCTCCTGCCCATCGCCCAGGCACGCGCTGACCGCTCAACGTTGCAAATGGCGCTGATGTTCATCGATCTGGACGGCTTCAAGGGCATTAACGACACCTATGGACATGACGCAGGCGACGACCTGCTGCGCACGATTTCTGCACGCCTGCAGAGTTGTGTCAGGCGAACCGACAGTCTCGTTCGGCTGGCGGGCGACGAGTTCATTGTGGTGCTGGAAGGTATTGTGCCGGGCGTGGACGAGGCGCGAGAAGTGGCGAAAAAGCTGCTGGCGGCGATTGCCGAGCCGATCATCATCAAGGGCGACGTGATCCGGACCAACGCCAGCGTAGGCTTTTCCATGTACGAACCCGGCTCCGGCAAGGCTGCGGATGAACTGATGCGCGAAGCCGACCGCTGGATGTACAAGGCCAAGCACATGGGGAAAGGGCGGGTGATGCCTTAGGCTGTCGGCCCGTGTTGTCTCTGTTTTTGATTCTGGCCGCAGGCCGTAGGAGCGCAGCTTGCTCGCGATGATGATCGTTCCCACGCTCCGCGTGGTAACGCCTCCCTGGACGCTCCGCGTCCCGCTCTGATTGACGCAGAGCGTCAGGGGATGTGTTCCCACGCGGAGCGTGGGAACAATCAATTGAGGTGCGGCAGGCCGTGAACCTTAGTGCAGCTTCATCCTCGGCTCCGTCCCTCGTCCGATCCGACTGCCAAGCATCAGCATCAGCGTGCGGAAGGTGCCGTACAACGCCATCTGATGCATGCGATACAGCGACACATAGAACATCCGCGCCAGCCAGCCTTCGAGCATGACGCTGCCGGTCAGGTTGCCCATCAGATTACCCACCGCCGAGAACTTCGACAGCGAAATCAGCGAGCCGTAGTCCTTGTAGCTGTATTCCGGCAGATCACCGCCTTCGATACGCAGCTTCAGGGACTTCACCAGCAACGACGCCTGCTGGTGCGCCGCCTGCGCTCTCGGTGGAACATTGCGGTCGGTGCCTTTTTGAGGGCAGGCCGCGCAATCGCCGAACGCGAAGATGTTGTCGTCACGGGTGGTCTGCAGCGTCGGACGTACCTGAAGCTGATTGATGCGGTTGGTTTCCAGTCCGGCGATGCCTTCCAGAAACGCCGGTGCGCGAATACCCGCCGCCCAGACTTTCAGGGTCGCCGGGATCATCTGGCCTGTCGCCGTCACCAGACCTTCAGCCGTCACTTCACTCACCGCCGCGTTGGTCAGCACGGTGACGCCCAGTTTTTCCAGGGTCTTGTGAACCGGACCGCCGATGCGCTCAGGCAGGGCAGGCAGTACACGCGGACCGGCTTCGATCACCGTGATGCGCAGGTTCTCGGGTTTGATCTGGCCCAAACCATACGCGGCCAGCTCATGCGCGGCATTGTGCAGTTCAGCGGCCAGTTCGACGCCTGTCGCGCCTGCGCCGACGATGGCCACGTTGATTTCTTCCGTCGCTGCCAGCTCACTGGCGTGGGCGCGCAGGTAGCGATTGAGCAACTGCTGGTGGAAGCGTTCGGCCTGCTTGCGCGTATCGAGAAACAGGCAGTGTTCGGCCGCGCCTTTGGTGCCGAAATCATTGGTGGTGCTGCCGACGGAAATCACCAGCGTGTCGTAATCCAGGCTGCGTGCCGGGACCAGTTCGTCGCCGTTTTCATCCTGCGTGGCACCAAGATGAATCTGCTTGTTCTCGCGATCCAGGCCGGTCATGCGACCCAGCTGAAACTGGAAATGATTCCACTTGGCCTGGGCCACGTAGTTCAGCTCGTCCTCGTAGGAGTTGAGCGAACCGGCGGCCACTTCGTGCAGCAACGGTTTCCAGATGTGCGTTAGATTGGCGTCCACCAGCGTGACGCTGGCCGTGCCTTTCTTGCCCAGGGTTTTACCCAGGCGGGTAGCCAGCTCCAGACCACCAGCGCCTCCGCCGACGATCACGATACGATGAGTCATGGGGATATCTCATAAGGCTTAAGGAATTCTCTTTTGGCTCTATCCGAGCGAGCGCCAGGCAGCTCATAGCGTCAGATAGCTCAATAAACGGCTCAACAGACCCAGTCCGATCACCACGACCAGGACCACCACAAGGAGCAACCAGGGCCTGAAAGGCCGGCGCTCGACTTGATGCTGCGGTGCGCGAAGGTACTCTTCGACACGCTTTTGGTCCTCGGGGTTCAGGCGGCTGGTCATATAAGCCTCGTCATGAACATTGACCGGCGTCAGGCGACGACGGAGGTTGATGCGTTAACGTCGTTGACGACAGACGCCGGTGATTCGATACAGCCGATGTCTGCGTGCGATGTCGCTTTGTAACATTCGGCCCTGAATTGCGCCATCACAGGCTGATCCCCACATCGAACACCACGCTGCGCCCCAGGTTCGTGCGCAGAAAATCCGGCGCATCGGGGTGTGCGAACAGCACGCGAGCGAACGTAGGGCCTACCAGAGACAGCGAACGCCAGCCTTGACGCAAGTATTCGGTTGGCGGTGGAAAGTGGCTGTTGAGGTCCAGCACTTCGCGTTTGAGGCTGGCGAAAGCGATGATGTCCAGCTCACTCAGATCCAGTCCGCGTTCCTTGTAGTTGTGGGCTTTCTTGCGCAGCGTGGGCGCCAGGCGACGCAGCAGCTCGGAGGCCGGGATGCGCTTGGGTTTGGCTTCGCGCCGAACCAGCTGACTCAAGGAAAACGCACTGCGTCTGCGCTGCAGCTCTTCACGCCATTCATCGTTGAGGCGTCGGCCTTCATCGAGTACGAAGAACACCTCAAAACACGCATCGCGAAACAGTACGTCCGGCGGTTCTTGCCCGGCGGGCAGAAAATCGTCGGTGCGATGAGGGATGTTCAGGCCTTGCAGCAAACGCTGGCACACCCACCGTTCGCGCTCCCATTTGCGCGCGTTGGACAGGAATGCATTGGCTTGCTCGGCCTGGATCGTCAGCAGACGTAAGTAGTCGGAGTCATCCATGAGGGCAAGCTTAGCTCTCGAATGGAGAAATAAAACAGGGTTCTTTGATAGGTGTGGGGTACGGGGAAGGCTCAGGGCACTTGACCTGTGGGAGCGAATTCATTCGCGATGCAGCCGTACAGACGACCATTTGCTATCGATGGTATTGGCCTCTCGCGAATGAATTCGCTCCCACAGATCTCTCATGGGCCATTCGGACGTGGCCAAGGCGCCGTATTGCTTCGCCTACACGTCCCGCTGCTTGCGAAACTGCCCCGGCGGCATGCCATGGGCGTGGCGGAAGCGGCGGGAGAAGTAAGCCTCATCGGCGAACCCGCACAGCCTTGCGACTTCGCCCACCGGTTTGGAGCCATTGAGCAGCAGCGTTCGCGCCAGGTGCATGCGTCGCTCCAGCACCAATTCACTGAAGGTCTTTCCGACCTCTTTGCGCAGCCAGTGAGTGAGGTAATTGGGTGAAAGAAATGCCGCCGATGCGGCTTTTTTCAAACTCAAATCCGGGTCGCTGAGGTTCTTGCGCACGTATTCCGACATGCGCGCCAATGCATCGCGGCGGCTGCGTTCAGCCGCATTGTCGTCGGCCAGCAGTTTGATGGGCTCGGCATAAAGCGCGCACACCGTACCGATCAGTTGCAGCAAGCAGCCTTTCAGAATTTCCCGGGTACCGAACTGACGGTTCTGGTCCAGCGTGCGCATGCGGTCGAGCAGGCGCTGGATTTCAGCGAAGTTCTCGGTGTCGAGAGTGAAGTCCAGATGCTCCTGAAAACGGAACGGCGACAGCTCGGGCGCAAGGGCGATCGCGACGTCTTCCAGGTCCAGCGGATCGCATTGCAGCTGTGGGAGCAGAAAGGTCTGGGCGAAGTTGATCAGCAGGAAATTGCCTTCCGGCGGGTGCGGAATCAGGTGCAATTTGTGCGGCAGGATGAACGCCAGCGTGTTGCGCGGGAAGGGGCGAACGACGCCGCCAATGTGTTGCACGGTGTCGCCGCCCAGATTGATCTGGATCTGGAAATACTCGTGGCGATGGGGCGCGGTTTCCGGTTTGCCTTCGGTCTTGCCACGGATATAAAAATCAGGCCGCTCGCTGCGTTGCTGCATGCCGTACGTGGGGACGCGGTTGGCAGAGTCCATCGTGAATTTCCTCGCTGTTCTGCTTTTATTGTCAGTTGTCCTATGACTTCATTCAAAACCTTTCTGCTGGGCTGTGCGATTTTTTTTGTCCAAAAAATCCAGTGACGCGTCAAAAAAAACAGCCGCTCTAGATCGAGTCTTACACGCCGTATCGACCCTCTTTTGCCTGTCTCGGGTGCCTGGAAAATTCTTGGACAAATAATTAGGCCACCGTCCTGAAATCCAAAAACGTTCTAAGCAGCGCCTTGTTTAAAACCGGTCGTACGATAACTTAGAGGTGCGCTTCATCACTCGATTCCAATAAAAACAACGAGGAATTCTCATGTCGAGCAATCCTGATATTCAGGCGATCGACGCCGCCGTGGCCGCTCCCGCGGCAGCTGCTCCGGCCCGCCTGTCATCCCATCGTCGCTGGTTCATGCTTTCGCTGTTGCTGATCGCCACGATCATCAACTACGTGGACCGGGTCAATATCTCCATCGCGGCGCCCTTCATGGCCAAGGACCTGGGCCTGGATAAAGTCCAGATGGGACTGATCTTCTCCGCGTTCGCCTGGACCTATGCCTTCGCACTGGTGCCGGCCGGTTTCATCGCCGACCGTTTTGGCTCGCGACTGACCTATGGCGCGTCATTGATCTCATGGTCTGCGGTCACGGTATGCCAAGGCATGGCAGGTGGCTTTGCCTCGTTGTTCGGTCTGCGTCTGGCCATCGGCGCCATGGAAGCGCCTGCGTTCCCGGCCAACAGCCGCGCGGTCACCGTCTGGTTCCCGGCGCGCGAGCGTGGCATGGCCAGCAGTATCTATGTTTGTGGTCAGTACCTGGGCACGGCATTGTTCACCGGCTTGCTCCTGTGGCTGGCGACCACCTATGACTGGCGGCACGTGTTCTACAGCACCGGCATCGTCGGCATCCTGTTTGGTATCGCCTGGCTCTATCTCTACCGCGATCCGCTGAACTGCAAGAAGGTCAGCAAGCAAGAGCTCGAGTACATCGAGGCGGGCGGCGGTCTGGTCAAAAGCAGTCAGGACAAGAACAAATTCAAGTGGGCGCAGATTGCCGAGCTGCTCAAATATCGCCAAGTCTGGGCAATCTGCATCGGTAAGTTCGCGAGCACGTCGGCCCTGTATTTCTTCCTGACCTGGTTCCCGACTTACCTCATCGAAGAGCGGCACCTGACCATGGTCAAGGTCGGTATCTTCGCCGTGCTGCCGTTCATTGGCGCCACTGTCGGTGTATTGCTGGCAGGGTTCATCGCCGACTGGATGATCCGTCGCGGGGTGTCGTTGTCCTTCGCTCGCAAGCTGCCGTTGGTGGTGGGTTCGGCGCTGGGCATGTCGATCATGCTGGTCAATTTCACCGACTCCAACGAGCTCTGCATCGCGCTGCTGACCATCGCATTCTTCGCACAAGGCATTGCGTCTTCTTCCTGGGCGGCGGTGTCTGAAGTCGCGCCGAAAGAACTGATTGGTCTGACGGGTGGGATCACCAGTCTGGCCGCGAACATCGGCGGCATCGTGACGCCTATCGTCATCGGCCAAATTCTCCACCTCACAGGCAATTTCGCCTGGGCCTTCTGGTTCATCGGCGGTATGGCTTGCATCGGAACGCTGTCTTACTCGCTGTTGCTGGGCCGCATTTATCGGATCGAACTCAAGGCGAAGTAAGCCTCAAGCATGTGTGTGTGACTTTCTGCCGTACTGGGCAAAGGCGTACGTGAGTGCGCCTTTTTTATGCCTGAACGATTGAGTTTTTTAGTCCAGCGCAAACACGGTTTTGTCCAACTTTCGAGTGTTTTGATCCCGTAGTCTCTGGATGACAGGCCTCGGGCCATGAGGAAATGCCATGAGCAACTTTGTATTCGAACCCACGCGTGTGGCCAGTTTGCCGGTCAGCGGCAGTGATGCACGTTTCCCCGTCGCTCGTGTGTTTTGCCTGGGGCGAAACTACCACTGGGGTGATGCGCTGAATGCCGTGCGTGAAGTGCCCGCGTATTTCATGAAGCCCGCCACGTCGGTGATCGACGCCACAGGCGAGCTGGCGTTTCCAACCCAGACCCAACAGTTCTGCCACGAAATCGAACTGGTCGTGGCCATTGGCAAAGACGGTTTCGAGATCAGCGAAGAGCAGGCGCTCGACCATGTCTGGGGGTATGCCGCAGGCCTGGACCTGACGCGCCGTGATCTGCAAATGGCCGCCAAGGCCGTCGGTAACCCATGGGAGCCGGCCAAGGCATTCGACGGTTCTGCCCCCATCACCCCGATCTTGCCTGCGAGTCGCGACGGCCATCCAAGGCAGGGCGCGATCTGGCTCAGCGTCAACGGTGTCGAGCGCCAGCGCTCGGACCTCGAAAGCCAGATCTGGTCGGTCAGCGAAATTGTCAGTCAGCTTTCCCATTCGGTTAGTCTGCGCGCGGGTGATCTGATCATGACCGGGACACCGCCGGGCGTCGCGTCGCTTGAGGCGGGTGACGTGATCAATGGCGGTATCAGTGGTGTCGGCGAATTTGAAGTGCGGATCGGCAGCCGTCCCGCTGACTGACCGCTTTGAACACACCGCACTCAGACAAGCAGCATTCAGAAGAGCATCAGGAGAATAACAATGACTCAACAATCCCCTTCGAAAATTGCCTTGGTGACGGGCGCAGGCAGCGGTATCGGCCGCGCCGTAGCGCTCGGTCTGCTGGAAGACGGTTACAAGGTCGTGGTGACTGGCCGTCGTATCGAGCCACTGGAAGAACTGGTTGCGTTGGCGCGGGAACAAGGCGGCGAAGCGCTGGCAGTGTCGACCGACGTGCGCGATCCGGCCAGCGTCGACAAGCTGTTCGCGACCATCGATGAGGTCTACGGCCGACTCGACGTGGTGTTCAACAACGCAGGCGTCAACGCCCCTGCCGTGCCGATGGATGAGCTGCCGGTCGAGAAGTGGCTGAGCGTGATCGACACCAACGTCACCGGCGTTTTCCTGTGCAGCCGTGGCGCCTTTGGCCTGATGCGCAAACAGTCGCCGCAGGGTGGCCGGATCATCAACAACGGTTCGATCTCCGCACACGTTCCACGCCCGTTCACCGGCCCTTACACCGCCAGTAAGCACGCCGTGCTGGGCCTGACCAAAAGCCTGGCGCTGGACGGTCGCGAATTCAACATCGCGTGCAGCCAGATCGACATCGGCAACGCGCTGACCGAGTTGTCGGTGCGCATGACCAAAGGCGTGCGTCAGGCCAATGGTTCGATTGCGGTCGAGCCGATGATCGACGTCAAACACATTGCCGACGCGGTGCGTTACATCTCCGCGCTGCCGCTGTCCGCCAACGTGCTGAACATGACCGTCATGGCCACCAACATGCCCTTCGTGGGCCGTGGTTGATCCCGTCTGAATTCGATATGAGCGAGACTTCGATGAAACCTGAAATCCTCCAACTGAGCCCGATTCTGATTCCGGACGTCAACGCGAAGCTAAACGCGTTGTACACCGTGCGCCCTTACTTCCAACAGACCGACAAGGCGGCTTATCTGCGCGAACATGGCGCCAATATCCGTGGCGTGGTCACGGGCGGCCATACCGGCATCAAGCGCGAGGTGCTGGAGCAACTGCCGAACGTGGAAGTGATCGCGGTCAATGGCGTGGGCACTGACGCGGTGGACCTGAGCTATGCCCGTGATCGCGGCATTCGTGTCACCGCCACCATTGGCGCACTGACTGAAGACGTGGCCGACCTTGCGATCGGCTTGCTCATCTCGGCTTGCCGTGGACTCGGAACGGGCGATCGTTACGTGCGTTCCGGCGAATGGGCCAGGACCGCAACGCCCTTGGTACCGCTGCCGCTGGCGCGTCAGTTCAGCGGCATGCGCGTCGGCATCGTCGGCCTCGGGCGAGTAGGGCGTGCGGTTGCCACGCGTGCGGCGGCGTTTGGCTGCCCGATCAGCTACACCGACCTCCACGCCATGAGTGATGTGCCTTACACCTTTGTCAGTGACCTGGTGGAACTGGCGCGTCAAAGTGATGCGTTGATCGTGGCGGCGGCCGCCGACAACGCCAAGGGCATCATCAACGCCAAAGTGCTGCAAGCCTTGGGCGCGGAGGGTTACCTGATCAATGTCGCGCGGGGCAGTCTTGTGAACGAACCGGACCTGATCGCAGCGCTGGAATCCGGATCAATTGCCGGTGCCGGGCTGGATGTGTTCGTGGACGAGCCGAACGTGCCAGACGTGTTGTTTGGTCTTGAAACCGTGGTGCTGCAGCCTCACCGTGCCAGCGCGACCGTCCAGACGCGCACGCGCATGGGGGAAATGGTGCTGGCGAGCCTGGCGGCTGTGCTTGAGGGCCAGGAACCGGTGGGCGCGGTCGCTTGAGGGGCTGTTGCGAGGGTGTTGAACGTGCCGGTTGCGCAGAGGTTTTCGAGGGTTTGCGCAGCCGGATAATCGGCTAGAATCCGCGACATGTTTTTCCCCTCATCGTCGCGGGAGCGCTCCCTTGAAACTCTGGACCCTGCTGTTCATGGCTTTCCTTCCTTTTGCCGCCCATGCACTGGAAGTCGGCGACACACTCGCTCCCTGGACCTTGCTCGACCAGTACGATCAGCCCTACACGTTCGGTGACGACGCGCAGATTCTGTTGGTGGCGCGCAGCATGGACGCGGCGAAAATCGTCAACGGTGCATTGCAGAACACGCCAAAGACGTTCCTTGAGTCGCGTCATGCAGTATTCGTCGCCGACATCCAGAAGATGCCGGCCATCATTGCGAAGATGTTTGCCGTGCCTGCGATGCGCGCCTATTCCTATCGGGTGATGCTGGATCGCGACTCACGCGTGGTGCCGCGTTATCCCGGTGATGCAGAAAAGGTGCTCGTGCTGCGGCTGCACAACGGCAAGGTCGTCAGCCAGGCACAGTTCGACAACGCAGAAGCGCTGCATGGCGCCCTCGCACAGCCCTGAGCTGCGTCAGAAGCCGGCTGTGCCCAGCGCCAGCTCCGCCACCAGAAAATCAATGAACGCCCGCGTTTTCATCGGCACCCGGCGTGCCGATGGATACACCGCATTCACCGAAATCGCCGGCGCTTCCCACTCGCACAGCACCGGTTTCAATCGCCCGTCGGCCACGGCCCTTTCGACGATGAAGTTCGGCAGCAACGCGATGCCCATCCCCGAGACCGCCGCTTGCGCCAGGATATCGCCATTGTTCGCGTGCAACGGCCCGCTCACGGTCACGCGCTGGGTCTCCTTTCCGTTGCACAGTTGCAAGCTGATGCCGCTCTGCAAGTAGCCGTAACTCAGGAACTTGTGGTTGCTCAGGTCCTTGGGCGACTGCGGTATGCCCTCTTTGGCGAGATAAGCCGGGGAGGCGACCATGACCCGTGGCGCTGGTGCCAGCGCGCGCGCGACCATCGATGAGTCGGGCAGGCTGGCGATCCGGATCGTCACGTCAAAACCGCCCTTCACCGGGTCCACCTGCTGGTCACTCAACACCACTTGCAGCTCGACGTTGGGGTGACGCTCGTTGAACAGCGGGATCAGCGGGCCCAGACGGCTCAATCCAAACGACATCGGCGCGTTGACACGCAAAACCCCACGTATCTCGCCCATCCCTGTGCGTGCCCGCTGCTCGGCTTCGTCCAGGGAAGCAATGACATCACGACACGCGTCGTAGTACTCGGCGCCTGCTTCTGTCAGGTGCAGGCTGCGGGTCGTGCGCTGGAGAAGTTGTACGCCGATGGCTTCTTCCAATGCCTGAATCTGTTTACTGACTTTCGAGCGTGGTACGTCCAGCGCGCGGGCGGCTGCGGCAAAGCCATTGGCGCCGACGGTGGCGACAAAAGCACGCATGCATTCGATACGGTCCATTAACGTCCCTAATATGGAAACAATGAGTCTCAATTCTATGGGATTGTTCCGAAGTCGACCAGTCCGTACATTTACTCCCAAGCCAGCAAGCAAACAGCTCAACGGGCAGAACCCACGAGCTAGAGCGGCTACCTCTACTGACCATTATCGACATCCAAAGGAACATGCCATGTCTATCCGCGAACTGCTGAACCCAACCAACGCTGCTCTGATCCTGATCGACCACCAGCCGCAAATGGCCTTCGGCGTGCAGTCGATCGATCGTCAAACACTGAAGAACAACGCCGTCGGCCTGGCCAAAGCCGCGAAGATCTTCAACGTACCGACGATCTTCACCTCGGTGGAAACCAAGAGCTTCAGCGGTTACATCTGGCCTGAGCTGCTGGCGGTACACCCGGAGCAACAGCCCATCGAGCGTACTTCGATGAACTCCTGGGAAGACAAGAAGC
Organism: Pseudomonas abietaniphila; assembly: GCF_039697315.1. Taxonomy (NCBI): domain Bacteria; kingdom Pseudomonadati; phylum Pseudomonadota; class Gammaproteobacteria; order Pseudomonadales; family Pseudomonadaceae; genus Pseudomonas; species Pseudomonas abietaniphila. The sequence goes on from NZ_CP155619.1 coordinate 3,955,999, forward strand.
TGGTAGAAGCGGTCAAGGCGACCGGTCGCAAGAAGTTGATCATCGCAGCACTGTGGACCGAGGTCTGCCTGAACTTCCCGACGCTGGACGCACTGGCTGAAGGCTACGAGGTGTACATCGTCACCGACGCCTCGGGCGGCACGACCAAGGAAGCACACGACATGTCGGTGCAGCGCATGATTCAGGCTGGCGCCGTACCCGTGACCTGGCAACAAGTTCTGCTCGAATTCCAGCGCGACTGGGCACACAAGGAAACGTACGAAGCGGTCATGCAACTGGTCCTGGAGCACAGCGGCGCTTACGGCATGGGTGTCGACTACGCCTACACCATGGTTCACGGTGCACCGCAGCGTAAGCTCGACTGATCTGCAAAAAATTGATCACTGAAACACCCGATCGGGCGAATAAATACGCTCCATCGGGTGTTTTTGGTTTGGACACGCAGGCTGTTTTAGCAGGAGTAGACTGCTTCTTATCCGAACACAGAAGAACAACTCATCATGATCGGAACCCAAGTGCTCACCTCGCAAACCATGATCCTCGCCTGGCTCTTCTATGTGCCCCTGCTGCTGTGGGCGGTTTGGCGGTGTCCCTGGGTTGAACTGTTCAGCGACACACGACGCCAGCATCTGCTGTTCGGCACCGTGTTCGCGTTGTTTCTGCTGTGGTTGATGCGTCGGGACTTCGACACCGGCGTCTCGTACCACCTGCTGGGCATGACCGCCGTGACATTACTGCTGGACTGGCCGTTGGCGATGGTCGGCGGGTTGATTGCGCAGCTCGGGCTACTGGCGATGGGGCGACAGGACCTGGCATCGCTTGGGGTCAATGGCCTGCTGTTGGTCGTGATGCCGGTGCTGATCACGGAAGGCTGCTCGCTGATTGTCGAGCGTGCCCAGCCGAAAAATCCGTTTACCTACATCTTCTGCTCGGGGTTCTTCGCCGCGGCGCTGGTGGCGCTGTCGTGCCTGCTGGTCGCGATGGGATTACTGTGGTTCGACGGGCTGTTTGCGATGCCGGAATGGCTGGGGGATTTCATCGGCTATGTGTGGCTGATCATCTTCCCTGAAGCCTTCATCAACGGGATGATCGTCACCGCCCTGGTGGTGTTTTGTCCCGAGTGGCTGGAAACGTTCAACCGCACGCGTTATCTGTCAGATCCATGGACGGATGATGGGGATACGTGAGGTGCTTTGGACGCGAGCCGGCTTGATGCAGGCCGCGATCGGGTGGATGCGGTGGGTCAGATACTGACAACTCGCATTACCTGTGGGAGCGAGCTTGCTCGCGAATGCGGTATATCTCATACATCTCTGGCGGCTGACCCACCGCATTCGCTGCCCTCGTAACCTCGGACGTCTCCTACAGGGCCCGAGTCATCAGTGAGCGGGTCGTCAGTCAGTTCGGGATTCGATCAATGCTGCCTTGGATCGAAATCACCCGAAAACAACTCATCCTCCGCATCCGGCGCGACCGGAATCGCATGTTCTTCCGACGCCCAGGCGCCCAGGTCGATCAGCTTGCAGCGGTCCGAACAGAACGGCCGGAATTTACTCTCCGGCGTCCATTCCACCGGGGCTCCGCAGGTTGGACAATCGACGGTCATTGGTTGGCTCATCATTGGCCTCCACGCAAAGTTAGATAAAAGTGATGCAGTCGCTCGACTTCGCTTTTCAGCCAGGTCGGGTCGCGGTCGTTGACGATCACGTCATCGGCGCGACGTAGACGTTCTTCACGGCTGGCCTGTGCCTTGAGAATCGCCCGAACCTGCGCTTCGTTGGTTTTGTCACGCAGCACCGTGCGCTCGATCTGCACCGCCTCGGGCACATCGATCACGAGGATGCGTTGGACCATCTGATGCTGCGAAGTCTCCAGCAGCAGCGGCGACACCAGAATCGCATAAGGCGATTGCGCGCGAGCCAGGTACTGCTTGATCTCCTCGCGAATCAACGGATGCAGCAAACCTTCCAACCAGACCCGCTGCTGCGGATCCTTGAAGATCAGCTCGCGCAACGCCGCACGGTCCAGTGTGCCGTCGGCCTGTAGCACGCCCGCGCCAAAGTGCTCGGCGATTTGCGAAAGGGCAGGTCGCCCCGGTTCGACCACCCAGCGGGCGGCGTTATCGGCGTCCACCAAATGGATACCCAGATCGACAAAACACTGTGCAGCGGCACTCTTGCCGCTGCCGATGCCGCCAGTGAGACCCAGAATCCAGGGTTGTTGAGCGGGTGGTGTTTCGGGAGCAATCATCTGAAACCGGCGATCTGCATATACGAAGTCGTTATTTGATCACCCCAGAGCAGTGCGATCCACCCCGCGATGGCCAGATAAGGGCCGAAGGGGATCGGCGTGCTGGTTTCGACGTTACGCAGACGCAGCAAAATCAGGCCCAACACCGCCCCGACAATCGACGACAAAAGAATCGTCAGCGGCAAAATCTGCCAGCCACCCCAAGCGCCGAGCATCGCCAGCAACTTGAAATCGCCGTAGCCCATGCCTTCTTTGCCGGTGATCAACTTGAACAGCCAGAACACACACCACAACACCAGATACCCGAACACCGCGCCCCACAATGCATCGGTCAGCGACGTGAACAGCCCGAAGGCATTGACGATCAACCCCAGCCACAACAGCGGCAACACGATCGCATCGGGCAACAACTGGTGATCGGCGTCGATCAGGCTCATCGACAGCAAACCCCAACTCAACACCAACACCGCGCCCGCTGGCCAGCCAAACCCGAAATGCCACGCCACAAACGCCGACAGCAACCCACAAGCCAGCTCCACCAACGGATAACGCTTGCTGATCGGCGCCTTGCAACGCGAACACTTACCGCCAAGGAACACATAACTCACCACCGGCAGATTCTCCCACGCACGGATCTTGTGGGAACAGTGCGGGCAACGCGAATGCGGGAGGATCAGGTTGAAGGTTTCCGCTTGCGGCTCGGCAGGCAATTCAAGCACTTCCCGCGCCTGAGCTTTCCAGTCGCGCAGCATCATTTTCGGCAGGCGGTAAACGACGACGTTGAGGAAGCTGCCGACGAGCAGGCCTAAAACGAGGGTGCATAGAATGAAGGCCAGCGGAGAGCTGGCCAGGAGGTCGAGGAGGGACATGGTTAGACGACGCTGCCGAGTTTGAAGATGGGGAGGTACATGGCGATGACAAGGCCGCCGACGATGACGCCCAAGACGGCCATGATCATGGGTTCCATGAGGCTGGTGAGGCTGTCGACCATATTGTCGACTTCTTCCTCGTAATAGGTTGCGACTTTATCGAGCATGGAGTCCAAAGCGCCGGATTCTTCTCCGATAGCAGTCATTTGGACAGCCAAGGTGGGAAAGACGCCAGTGCTTCGCATGGAAAAATTCAACTGCATGCCTGTCGATACGTCCTGCTTTACCTTATTGACGGCATTCTTGAAGATGATATTGCCCGTCGCGCCTGACACAGAGTCGAGCGCATCAACCAAAGGGACGCCTGCCGCGAACGTCGTTGCCAACGTCCGGGCAAACCGTGCGACCGCGGATTTGTACAGCAGCGGGCCGATAACAGGAACCTTGAGCAGCGTCCGGTCAAGGCCGTTTCTAAATTTTTCTGACGTTTTATGGGCGCGCTTGAATGCAAAGATCATAGCGAACAGTGCCACGAGGACGATAAACCAATAGTCCTGAAGGTATTGGGACAAGTTGATAACCATTACCGTGAAGGCAGGCAATTCGGCTCCAAAGCCCGCAAACAACGATTGAAACTGCGGCACGACCTTGATGAGCAAAATGCCCGTCACGATAAACGCGACGATGACTACTGCAATGGGATAGGTCATCGCTTTTTTGATTTTCGCCTTCAGCGATTCAGTTTTTTCCTTATACGTTGCCACACGGTCCAGAAGCGACTCCAGGGCACCGGCCTGTTCACCTGCGTCCACAAGATTGCAAAATAAATCGTCGAAGTATTGGGGCTTTTGTCGCAAGGCGGTCGCAAAGCTATGACCTGCAGCAACCTCCTGCTTGATGTCGTCCACCAGCTTGCGCATGTTAGGGTTGGCAGAGCCCTCACTGATGATGTCGAAAGACTGCAGCAGTGGCACCCCAGCCTTCATCATGGTTGCCATCTGGCGTGAGAAAAATGCGATGTCCAGCGGTTTGATTTTCTTGCCCGCGCTAAAGATCGAAACCGACTTCTTACGAACTTTTAGCGGATTAACGCCTTGCTTTCGCAGCTGCGCCTTGATCAGCGCAGGGCTGTGACCTGTAAGCTCGCCAGTAACTTTTGCGCCTTTTCTGTCCACCCCTTCCCACACATATACGACAGGTTTGGCCACCTTTGGGGTCTTCACTGCTTTGGTTGCCATGTCAGTCCTTGGTTACCCGGTTTATTTCCTCAAGGCTGGTGACGCCTTGCATTGCCTTCAGCAGGCCAGAGGTGCGCAAGTCATTGAAGCCGTCCTTGCGCATTTGGGTGGAAATTTCGATGGAGTTGCCTTCTTCCATGATGATGCGCTCGAGGGCTGGGGTATTTTTCACCACTTCATAGATGCCCACGCGACCTTTATAACCTCCGTTGCATTGATCGCAGCCTACCGGTGAGTAGAGTTTGAAGCTGCCAATTCGGTCTTCTGGAAATCCTTCGGCCAGCAGTGTGTCCTTGGGGACATCGATCTCTTTCTTGCAGTGCGGGCAAAGTTTTCGCGCAAGGCGTTGGGCGATAATCAGATTAATCGCAGTCGCGATGTTAAAGGCTGCAATGCCCATGTGATGAAGGCGCGTCAACGTTTCTGCTGCGCTATTCGTGTGTAGCGTCGACAGCACCATGTGGCCGGTTTGCGAAGCCTTGATCGCGATTTCAGCCGTTTCGAGGTCGCGGATTTCCCCCACCATAATCACGTCTGGGTCCTGGCGCAAAAAAGCTCTCAAAGCTTGGGAGAAGTCCATGCCTTGGCGAGGGTTGACGTTGACTTGATTGATGCCCTCCAGGTTGATCTCTACAGGGTCTTCCGCTGTGGAAATGTTGATGTCGACGGTGTTCAGAATATTCAGGCCCGTATAAAGAGAAACCGTTTTGCCTGAACCCGTTGGCCCTGTCACAAGAATCATGCCTTGAGGCTGGCGGAGCGCTTGCAGATAGAGCTCCTTTTGCTCCGGCTCATAACCCAAGGCATCAATACCCATTTGGGCACTGGTCGGGTCAAGGATACGCATGACGATTTTTTCGCCCCACAACGTAGGGAGCGTGTTCACGCGAAAATCGATGGCGCGGTTCTTCGAAATCCGTAGTTTGATTCGGCCATCCTGAGGCTTGCGTCGTTCAGAGATGTCCAGCCCAGCCATGACCTTCAATCGAGCCGCGATTCGTCCAGCCAGTTGCGTCGGAGGTTTGGCGACCTCGTGCAAAATGCCATCTGTCCGCAGACGCACGCGGAAGATTTTTTCATAGGGCTCAAAGTGGAGGTCCGAGGAGCCAAGGCGGATGGCGTCCAACAGCATCTTGTTGACGAAGCGAACAACAGGCGCATCCTCGGCATCCACTTCGCCTAAGGTGGTCTCTTTGCTGTCTGTGGTGGACTCGATCTCGAGACTGAGATCAACGTCTGCCATTTCTCCCAGACCACTATGAGTGTCAAAAAATTTGTCGATGGCGACGCTTAGTTTGTCGTCCTCAACCAGAATGGCTTCCGTGTTCAACCCAGTGCTGAACTGAATGTCTGTGATTGCCTGATGGTTTGTTGGGTCGGAAACACCCACAAACAGCTTGTTGCCACGTCGCCATAAAGGGAGTGCCGAGTGCTGGCGGACGAGTTTTTCGCTGACCAGCCCTTTGGGTTGGCTTTCTTTATCGAGGGTGCTGAGGTCGAGGAACGGAAGTCCGAACTGATCCGAGGCGACCTCTGCCAGGGTCAAACTGTTCACCAGCTTGTTCTGAACCAGATAGCTCACCAGAGAGAGCTTGTCGCGTCGTGCCTGCTGATAGGCCTGCTGTGCAACTTTTTCATTGAGCAGTTCGGCCACAACGAGTTGTTTGGCCAAACCGGTGAGGACAACATCAGTCATAAAACCACCGAACGCAGACAGTGAGTGGTTTATAGCGTAGTCGGGGCGCACTTCCAAATAGATGCTACAGGTGTGACAAAAATTGTCACTTTTTGGCTAAATCAGAGCAAACGCATTGAGCTGGGCGTTCTGAACCCGGCCTGTTTCTGGGAGGGAAGTTTGGCACAAGGCATGCAAGCACAGCAGTCACCATCACCGCAGCGTCATGATTTTGGAGAAGTACTCATGAAGGCACAAAAAGGTTTCACACTTATCGAACTGATGATCGTCGTTGCGATCATCGGTATTCTGGCGGCGATCGCTATCCCGGCTTACTCCAAGTATCAGGCTAAGGCCAAGGTAACTGCTGGGTATGCTGAGTTGACTGCTTTGAAAACCGGCTACGAAGACCAAATTAATCAGGGCGCGACCCCATCTTCCACCAACATCAACGTCCCAACCTCCTCAACCTGCACAGTTACAGTAGGCACTGGCGCAACTGCCTTGGTTTGCACTTTGGTGAACGCACCGCCGGTCGTGAACAGCAAAAAGATTACTCTGGCTCGAACTGATGATGGAACATGGACATGCACCACCGAGGTTGCCGCCGATTACCAGCCTAAAGGATGTGGCAGCGCTGCAACTGGTGGTTGATAAATCGTTGGCTTAGCTTTATAAGCTTCGCGAACTAGCCGAAATAGCTCAGTCGGTAGAGCAGCGCACTCGTAACGCGAAGGTCGTAGGTTCGATTCCTATTTTCGGCACCAGAAACACAAAAAGCCCGGTCCTCAAGACCGGGCTTTTCCGTTTCCGGAGGGTTCGACATCCTGTAGGAGCGCGCTTGCCCGCGATTGCGGTGTGTCATTCACCCTCAGTGTTGTCAGACACATAGCAATCGCGAGCAAGCTCACTCCTACAGGTTTTGCGGTGTTCGTTGAATCAGCGGGACGGCGTCCGTCAAGCGCTCAACCGCATCGACAAATCCACGGCCTTCACATCTTTGGTCAGCGTCCCTATCGAGATGTAATCCACGCCCGTTTCAGCAATTGTGCGCAAGGTCGCATCGGTCACTCCGCCGCTGGCTTCAAGCTTCGCTTTGCCTGCCGTGAGGCGGACGGCTTCGCGCATGTCGTCCAGGCTCAGTTCGTCGAGCATGATGATGTCGGCGCCGCCGTCGAGGGCTTGTTTGAGTTCGTCGAGGTTTTCGACTTCGACTTCCACCGGTTTGCCCGGCGCAATCTTGTGGGCAGCGGTGATGGCTTCGGCGATGCCGCCGCAGGCTGCGATGTGGTTTTCCTTGATCAGGAAGGCATCGAACAGGCCGATCCGGTGGTTGTGGCAACCGCCGCAGGTCACGGCGTATTTCTGTGCCTGTCGCAGGCCCGGCAATGTTTTGCGGGTGTCGAGCAGTTTGACTTGGGTGTCGGCGACCATGTCGGCGTAATGCTGGGCGCGGGTGGCGACGCCTGAGAGCATCTGCAGGAAGTTGAGCGCGCTGCGCTCGCCTGTCAGCAACGAGCGGGCAGGGCCTTCGAGATGGAACAGAGGTTGGTTGGGTTTGACCCGCTCACCGTCGGCGACTTGCCAATGCACCGCGACGCGCTGATCCAGCTGACGAAAAACGCTGTCGACCCAGGCCGTGCCGGCGATCACCGCAGCATCGCGGGAAATCACGGTGGCCTTGGCCAGACGCTCGGCGGGAATCAGCTGTGCAGTGATGTCGCCACTGCCGACGTCCTCCAGCAACGCACGGCGTACGTTGGCTTCGATCTCGGCGGTCAGCGTGGCAAGACGTAGATTCGGCATATCGGGCTCCACTTACTAAGTGCCCGGAGTATAAGGCAGTCGACTGTACCAACCCACATGCGTGACACCACGCGTTTGAGTGTATCAGCTGCACTTTGTCGGTTTTTTCGCTTCTTATGCGACAGATTGCGATTTTCGCGGTCTATCGCTGCACATGATTCTTCGTCCCCTCCTACTATTTCAATCAAGGCGAAGAGTCCGCTGGCGAGCGGGCAGCATTTAAAACATAATTCGCCTTGCATTTGACGTCATAGCTTTGACGTTCCGCCTGTACACCCCAGGGACAACACCTTTGAGCGCCGTCCAATCGGAGGCTTCCTCCGTTTGTGATCAGGTTGTGGCTGTGCATTCGTTGTTGAGTGATGTTGGATGAAAGGAGTCCTTGATGCAGAACGACAATAAAGTGGTGCCCTTGAGCAAAACGGGGCCGGATATTCCGGGGTCTTCGCCTGTCGCTCGGCTGCCCGTCGTTCTGTTGCAGGTGCGCGACAAAGCCGCGCAGCAACTCAAGGAAAGCCTGCAGACCCTCTTCGATAACGCCGATGACACCTTGTTTGAAATGGCGGACCGGGCGCATAACAACGCCGAACAGAATGTCTTTTTTGAAGCCATGCGCGACCTGCGCCTGAAGCGAAAGAGCATCGAACGTAACTTCCTGGACAAATTCTTCGAGGCGTTTCTGCGCCTCGGTCAGTACGAGCTCGCCGAGCCGATCCTTGCTGAACCTGTTTCTTTCGACAAACTCGCGCTGGTTCACAACGACGACCTCGAGCGCACGGTGGCCGTCGATGCCATGGTGACCAAGGTCGTGAACCGCGATGGTGTGGCGCTGAGCCAGCTCACCACGCGTTTGAACGAACTCATTCCGCAACCGCTGACCGACGAAACCAACCCGCTTGGTCCGACCCTGCTGTGCGATTTCTTTTTGCAGGCCGGTCGCAATCTCGGCGTCGAGATCAAGGTCAAGCTGATCATCCTCAAGCTGTTTGAAAAGTACGCGTTGACCAACGCTGATCAGCTGTATGAAGAGGCCAACCTGCTGCTGATATCTGCGGGTGTGTTGCCGGACCTGAAAGTATTGCCGTCGCGTCGCTCGACCGATCGTTCCACCAGCTCGGCGACTGAAGCCCAGCGCGCTGACAGCGCGGCGCTTGTTCAGGCCGCCGAGAAGCTCGACAAGAGCGTTCAGGAAGTTTTCTCCGCCTTGCAGGAGCTGCTGGTCCATGTGCGCGGTAACCTGACGCCACATCCGGACAGCAACGCCGAGGCTCGCCCGATTTCAAGCCAGGACCTGCTGCGCCTGTTGTCGCATCTGCAGCAATACGTACCCCGCGCCGAGAACCCGGACGACTTCGACTTGCGTGCGCAACTGGAGCAACTGATCGGTCGTGTAAGTGCCCGCAGCGGTAAATTCCGCACGGTCGGCACCATCGACGAGGACGTGATCAACCTCATCTCGATGCTCTTCGAATTCATTCTCGATGACCGTAACCTGCCAGGCTCGTTGCGTGCATTGATTGGCCGTTTACAGATCCCGATGCTCAAGGTCGCCGTCATCGACAAGAGTTTCTTCAGCCGCGGCAGCCATCCTGCCCGTCGTCTGTTGAATGAAATCGCGTCGGCGGCACTGGGCTGGGGCGGGCGTGACGACAGCCAGCGGGATTCGCTGTACACGCGCATCGATCAGATCGTGCAACGCCTGTTGCACGACTTCGTCGATGACCCGGCGATCTTCACCGAACTGCTGGTCGACTTCCTGGCCTTTACCAGTGACGAACGTCGCCGCAGTGAGCTGCTGGAACAACGCACCCGTGATGCCGAAGAAGGCCGCGCGCTGGCCGAACTGGCGCGTCAGCGGGTTCAGCAAGCGCTCAATGATCGCCTGCTGGGGCGCACGCTGCCGGAAGTTGTCGTGCGTCTGTTGCAGGAAGCCTGGAGTAAAGTCCTGCTGCTCACCTGTCTCAAGCACGGCGAGCAGTCAGTTGAGTGGGCGGCCGGTCTTCAAGCGATGGACGATCTGATCTGGAGCGTTGAGCCCCATGACGAGCCGGACGCCCGTCAGCGTCTACTCGAGCTGGTGCCGGGTCTGTTGAAGTCGCTGCGCGATGGTCTGAGCAGTGCCGCGTTCGACCCGTTCGCCACCAGCGAGTTTTTCAGCCAGCTCGAAGCGTTGCATGTGCAGGCATTCAATCACGTGGCCCGTCCGGCCGGTGACGCGGATGAAGTCGTGGCCGATGAGCCGGGTGACGGCCCGACGATGATGGCCGTTGTTGAAGAAATCGTGCTGGTCGCGCCGGGCGAGCAGGTCATCAGCGAGCCTTCTCTGCATTTGCCCGAGAACGATGAGGGGCTGATGCAAGTCGACAAACTACGCTTGGGAAGCTGGGTTGAAATCCAGGAAGACGAAGACCACAAGCTGCGTTGCAAGCTGGCGGCGATCGTTGAGCCGAGCGGACGCTATGTGTTCGTCAACCGCACGGGCATGAAGGTCCTGGAAAAGACGCGCATGGGCCTGGCGGTCGAATTCCGTCGCGGCACGATTCGCGTGCTGGACGATTCGCTGCTGTTCGACCGGGCGCTGGAGTCGGTGCTGGGGAATCTGCGCAAGCTCAAAGGCTGAGCCGCTTCGCCCTCCCACAGGTTATTCGTCGCGGGCACGGTCAAGTGCCCGCACAGAACCCATCGGCGAATCGAATCACGATTCGCCGCCCACATCGTTTCTCATCACGGGCATACTGGCCGCTGTCGATTCACGTTCCAAGGACCCTCCATGCAATTGGACCCTGCCACGGGTTGGTGCCATGGCGCGCACCATTGCCCTTCGCCCAACTTCAATGCTCGCCCCGAAGCCGAGATCTCGTTGCTGGTGATTCACAACATCAGCCTGCCGCCGGCTCAGTTCAAGACGGGCAAGGTGCAGGAATTCTTTCAGAACCGGCTGGACGTCACAGAGCATCCCTACTTTGAAGGCATCGCTGAACTGCGGGTGTCCGCGCATTTTCTGATCGAGCGCGACGGCGAACTCACGCAGTTCGTGTCCTGTCTGGATCGGGCGTGGCATGCCGGTGTATCGGTGTTCGACGGGCGTGAGACGTGCAACGACTTTTCCGTGGGTATCGAGCTGGAAGGCACTGACGATCAGCCTTTCACCGATGCGCAATACGACACGCTGATCGCCCTGACCCGACAGTTGCAGTCGGCATGGCCTGCGATCACCCCACTACGAATAACCGGGCACAGCGACATCGCGCCGGGACGCAAGACCGATCCGGGGCCATGCTTTGACTGGGCACGGTTTCGTTCGGCTTTGCAGGACTGAATCAAGGAGCTGGTGATGAGTTTTCTGGTGTTGCTGTTGGCCGTGTGGGTCGAGAAATTCTCTGCCCTGCGTCAGCGTGTTCAGCGCGATGCGCCCTGGTTGAATCAGCTGGGACGGCTTGAGTCGAACCCACGCACAGCCAAGCGGCCTTGGTGGATCCTGACGCTGACGATCCTGTTTCCGTTGTTGCTGCTGGCGCTGGTGCTTTGGATTGTCGGCTCGGTGGCGTATGGCTGGCTAGCGCTGCCGATTCATCTGTTGGTACTGATCTACAGCCTGGGCCGTGGCGATATCAAAGCCAATCTGGGTTCATTTCGCGACGCCTGTCGACGTGGTAATCAAGAGGCGGCGGTGCTGGTGGCCGATCGGGACCTGGGGGTTCAGGCGGAAAATGAAGAACAGCTGTTGGGCGGTGTGCAGACGTATTTGTTGTGGCAGGTCTATCAGGGTTTCTTCGCGGTGATCTTCTGGTATTTCGTGCTGGGCCCTGTCGCCGCATTGGCCTACCGATTGCTGGCGCTGGCGTCTGAGCATGGCAAGACCCCGGCGCTGGTGGAGCGCGCCACGCAACTGCGCCATGCATTCGATTGGGTGCCTGTGCGTCTGCTGGCCGCAAGCTTTGCATTGGTCGGCAACTTCGTCGCGGTCAGCCGCGTGATGCTCACTGAATTGCTCAACTGGAACATCAGCGCGGCCGGGCTGATCACCCGGGCCGGTTGCGTGGCCGGCGAAGTGCCTGCGCCGGTCGTGGGCGCGGAAGGCGTGAACAGCCTAGACGTATTGTGGGAATTGCTGATTCGTTCGGCGATTGTCTGGTACGCCGGATTTGCCTTGTTTACGCTGTTTGTTTGAAAGCGTTGCGTTACCCGCTGTGCTTTGAACACGCAGATCCACTAACCGAATGGATGGGTTTCTGATCGCGCCTTGACCTGTGTCAAGCGCGGTCTGCGTCCTGCCGTTACGCTCTCTCCTGTATTTTCCTTCGCGCAAACCGTATGAACGGTGTGAACTTTACCGACGTTCAATACAGTCACTATTTATTCCGAAGTTGTTAAAAAGTGGCTTTTCGCTAGCAGCTAAAGACATGTCCATTTCTTGCTTAGTGAGAATCTTTTGCTATAGCTAAAAGCCTCTCACTTCATCCTATGAGGCAACGGAATGTCAGTCGCAAAGAAAATGAGCGTGGGACAACTGACGATGTTGACGGCCGTCAACATGTTGGGATCCGGCATCGTGTTGTTGCCGACCAAACTCGCTGAAGTCGGCGGTATTTCGATCCTTTCCTGGCTGATCACGGCCACCGGTTCACTGGCTCTGGCCTACGCGTTCGCGCGCTGCGGGATGCTCAGTCGCAAGACTGGCGGCATGGGCGGTTATGCCGAATACACCTTCGGTAAGTCCGGAAACTACATCACCAACTACACCTATGGGCTGTCGTTGTTGATCGCGAACGTCGCGATCAGTATTACGGCCGTGGGTTATATCCAGACGTTGTTCGATATAAAACTCGGCTCGCTGCAAGTTGGCCTCGCGACCATTGCCTTATTGTGGATTACTACATTCGCCAACTTTGGTGGTGCGAGCATCACCGGCAAGATCGGCGCAGTCACTGTCTGGGGCGTGATTGCGCCCGTGGTTCTGGTCTCGACCATCGGCTGGTTCTGGTTCGACAGCAGTGTGTATTCGGCCGGCTGGAACCCCCATGACATGCCTTGGTATCAGGCGGCGGGCGCATCGGTGGCGATCACGCTGTGGGCGTTCCTCGGGCTTGAATCCGCGTGCGCCAATGGCGATGCAGTGGAGAACCCTGAGAGGAACGTGCCCATCGCCGTACTCGGCGGCACTTTGGGCGCGGCGGTGATCTACATCGTCTCCACCAACGTGATCGCGGGCATCGTCGACAACGCCGAACTGGTGTCTTCCACTGCGCCGTTCGGGTTGGTGTTCGCCAAGATGTTCAACCCGATGATCGGCAACATCGTCATGGGGCTGATGGTGCTGGCCTGTATCGGCTCGCTGCTCGGCTGGCAATTCACTGTCGCCCAAGTGTTCAAGAGCTCGGCGGACACCGGTTACTTTCTGCCGATCTTCGCCAAGGCCAACAAGCATGGCGTACCGATCATCAGCATGCTGATCCTGCTAGCGATCCAGACGGCCATGGCGCTGCTCACGATCAGCCCGGATCTCGCCAAGCAGTTCGACACGCTGGTGAACCTGGCGGTGGTCACCAACCTGGTGCCGTACATCCTGTCGATGGCCACGTTGATGACCCTGCAGAAGGTGTCCAACGTTCCGGCGAACAAGGCGCTCATTACCAACATCGTGGCCTACATCGCCGCCGCGTACAGCTATCTGGCGCTGTACAGCTCGGGCGCCCAGGCGCTGATGCTCGGCGGCGTTGCCACCATCGTCGGCTACACGCTGTTCGGCTTCGTCAACACACGCCTGATCAAACTGGAAGCCCTCAACAACAGCGTGCCGACCCAGACCGTCGCTGCGCAGCACATTGTCGGTGAACCTGTTCCGGTCAATGACCTGCCTCTCAACAACTTGCCTCGCAATGACCTGAATCGCGCCACTCTGGAGACTCAACCATGACGGAATACAGACACCTGCTCGGCATGCTGGCCTTACTCGTCACGAAGCAGCCCGACAAACGCAGCGTGTTCGGAAGGGCACTGATTCAGCTGATCAGCGATGTGGAAGAGCGCTCCATCAGCGTACTGACCTCGGAAAGCCTGAGCGACGCGAAGTCGATTCTGAGCACTGACCCGGCGATTCAATGCGTGCTGCTCAGTTGGGAAATGGACACCAGCGAAGACCACCAGGAGTGCATCGATCTGCTCACCACCTTGCGTGAGCGCAACACCCGCGTGCCGGTGTTTCTGATCAGTGATCGCAGCACTGCGTCCAGTGTCCCGTTGATTGTCATGCAACACGCAGACGACTTCATCTGGCTGCCGGAAGACACCAGCCGCTTCCTGAGCGGGCGGATCATGGCCGCGATCGAACGCTACCGTCAGGCGGTGCTGCCGCCGATGTTCGGCGCGTTGCTGAAGTTTGCCCGCAGCTACGAATACTCGTGGCACACGCCGGGTCATGCAGGCGGTACTGCCTTCCTGAAAAGCACCGCAGGCCGGGCATTTTATGAATTCTTCGGCGAGAACCTGCTGCGTTCCGACCTGTCGATTTCCGTGGGTGAGCTGGGCTCATTGCTCGATCACAGCGGGCCGATCGGCCAGGGCGAGCGCTACGCGGCGAAGGTGTTTGGTGCCCATCGCACCTACTACGTGACCAACGGCTCGTCGATGTCGAACCGTGTCATTCTGATGGCCAGCGTGACCCGCGATCAGATTGCGTTGTGCGACCGCAACTGCCACAAGTCTGCCGAGCACGCGATGACGCTGTCCGGCGCGATTCCGACGTACCTCGTGCCGACCCGCAACCGCTTCGGCATCATCGGACCGATTCTGCCGCAGACCCTGAGCGCCGAGGGCGTGAAAGCGGCGATTGCCAACAACCCGCTGGTGAAAAGCCACATCGACCCGACGCCGGTACACGCCATCGTCACCAACTCGACCTACGACGGGCTGACCTACAACGTAACGCGGGTCGAAGAGCTGCTGGGGCAAAGTGTCGACCGCCTGCATTTCGACGAAGCCTGGTATGGCTATGCGCGCTTCAATCCGCTGTACAAGGATCGCTTCGCGATGCACGGCAGCCCGGACGATCACGACGCCTCCAAGCCCACGGTGTTCGCCACCCAGTCGACCCACAAGCTGCTGGCGGCGCTGTCTCAGGCCTCGATGATCCATGTGCGTAACGGGCGCAACCCGATTCCCCATGGCCGCTTCAACGAGTCCTACATGATGCATGCGTCGACCTCGCCGAACTACGCGATCATGGCCTCGTGCGACGTCAGCTCGGCCATGATGGAAGCGCCCAGCGGGCAGATCCTGACGAATGAATCCATCGAAGAGGCAATCGCGTTCCGGCAGGTCATTTCGCGCATGCAGAGTGAGATGCTCGCCAACGATGACTGGTTCTTCTCGTGCTGGCAGCCGCCGTCGGTCAAAGTCGGCGCGACCTCGATTCCGTTTCACGAGGTCGATCCGGGCAGGCTCAAAACCGATCCGAATTGCTGGGTACTGCACCCGAACGAGATCTGGCACGGCTTCGGCGACATTGAAGACGGCTACTGCATGCTTGATCCGATCAAGGTGTCGATCCTCAGTCCCGGCATGGGCGATGACGGCAACCTGTTGGACTTCGGCATTCCAGCGTGCGTGCTGACCGCCTACCTCGGACGGCAGGGCATCGTGGTCGAGAAGACCACGGACTTCACCATTCTCTTTCTGTTCTCGATCGGCATCACCAAGGGCAAATGGGGCACGCTGGTCAATGCGCTGCTGGACTTCAAGCGTGACTACGACACCAACCTGGAACTGGAGCTGTGCCTGCCCGATCTGCTGACCGCCAACCAGCAACGTTATGCCGGCATGGGGCTGAAGGACCTGGCGCAGGACATCTTTGCCGCCATGAAAAAGACCAAAACCACAGCAGCCATGTCGCAGGCGTTCGGCACGCTGCCCAAGGCCGAGTTCAGCCCGGTGGAAGCGTACGAAAAACTGGTCAGGAACGAGGTCGAACAGGTCACCTTAGAAGAGGCGGCCGGGCGCATCGCGGCCACCGGCATCGTGCCTTATCCGCCGGGTATTCCGCTGCTGATGCCGGGTGAAAACGCAGGGCCTTCCGACGGCGCCTTGTTGGCGTATCTGAAGGCGCTGGAAAGCTTCGACCGATCCTTCCCCGGGTTCACCCATGACACACACGGGATCGAGAGCGAAGCGGGCGTTTATCGGATGTTGGTGTTGAAGTGATAAGCCACCGCTTCGACTCACCTCAAACGTTCCGACAGGATGAGGTTTTGTGGGAGGTTGTATGGTGCTCAAACCAGTGGTGTCAGTCCGTTTCTTGAGGGTCGCCAAGCCTGACAGCATGCGCCACGTCCCGGATGACGCAGAGCGTCATTGGATGTGTTACCACGCAGAGCGTGGGAACCATCAGCTTGCTGGTGATGGGAGTGAGCCAGTTTCATCAAGGGTGAATGACACATCGCATTCGTCAGCAAGCTAACTCCCACAGGCTTTTTGTTTATTCAACGAGTGCTGATTGTTCCCACGCTCCGCGTGGTAACACATTCAAGGACGCTCTGCGTCATCTGGGATGTGGCGCATGCTGCGAAGCTTCGCGACCCTCAAGAAACGGACTGACACCACTGGTTTGAGAGCCTGAGAGGCTCCCACAATCGATCCATTGCGTGGCGAGTTGCCTCAATTACTCTGAAGTTTCTGCAGCGCCTGCTGCGTCAAGGAAACACACTCTCTCGCGCCATCATCGTTGTGCCGCGCCAGAGCTGATTCGGCGCGGTGGACGGTGGTGTCGACGTCGCTTCTTACCGCGTCGCTGAGGTCTGGTTTAGCCGCTTCGGTGTCGCGAATCTTGCTCAGGTTTATCTGGCACAGGCTGTTGTCGTCGTTGGCCGTTGCGGTCAAAGGCAAGGCAAAGGCAGTCAGGAGCATGCCGGTGAGCAGGGCGTGTTTCATGTTGTTTTCCGCAGAAAGGTAGGTAAGGGGTTCGTGATGTGTACGAACCTGCTGCATGAGACAGCGGATTTTGAAATTGCGCCAGATGCCGGGCCTGTTTAACGTCGGATATCGCTCATGTTTTTGCGCTTGGGCGACGGGCCGCTGCGCTACCATGTCGCGGCCAATCTGACGCCAGCCGCCGAGCCGTATCGATGGACATTGACCTCGCCCGTACCTTTCTTGAAATCGTTCGACTGGGCAGCCTGATGGCTGCTGCCGAGAAGCTGCACGTCACTCAGACCGCGATCACCGCGCGAGTGCAGAAGCTGGAAAGCCACCTCAACTGTAAGCTGTTCATCCGCAATCGCACGGGCGCGAAGCTGACGTCCGATGGCGAGGCGTTTGTGGTGTTCGCCAATCAACTCGTCCAGACCTGGGATGCCGCGCGGCGGGAATTACCGTTGCCGGATGGCTATCGCCATGTGTTGCGTGTGGGCGCGGAAATGAGCCTGTGCAACCCGTTGATGCTCAGCTGGGTGCGCGAGATCCGCAACGCGATTCCGGACTACGCGCTGCATTCCGAGGTCAAGGACGGCGACGTGTTGATGAAGGAGGTCGAGCGCGGGGTGCTGGATGCCGCGTTGGTCTACCAACCGGCCTACTGGCCCGGGCTTCAGGTCGAAGAGTTGCTGGAAGAGAAGCTGATTCTGGTGCGCGTGGCGGGCAAGCCGGAGCCGTATGTGTACATCGACTGGGGGCCTGCGTTTCGTGAGCAGCACGACGCCGCGATGCCGGAAAAATCCAGGGCCGCCGTGGCGTTCAACCTGGGCCCCTTTGCGTTGCAGTACATCCTCGATAACGGCGGCTCGGGCTATTTCCGCACGCGAGTCGTTCAGTCCTGGCTGGACCGGGGTGTCCTGGAGCGCGTGCCGCTGGCGCCGGAGTTCAGCTACCCGACGTATCTGGTGTATGCGCGGGACAATCCCTCGGCGACCTTGCAGCGGGCCTTTGAACTGTTGCGTGAGATTGCCAAAGAGAAGGGCGACTGGTCCCAGCGTTGGGATCCGTCGGTGTAGTGCGCGGCACCCTTAGAAAGCCAGGTTCAGTCAATCCACCAGACTGATGATGCCAATCACCTTTCGGTCCGCATCAAGCACCGGCAGGTATTTGCTGTCCTGTCCGGCCAGCATTTTCATGGCATCTGCCACCGAGTGTTCCAGCGATAGACTGTTAGTGCTGCGCGAGATGATGTGCTCGGTGTCGATGTCCGTCCGGTTGCGATGCTGGGCGTTCGCTTCGGTCTTGTGCAGGATCGTCTCCAGGTCTTCACGAGATACGTCCACAAACGCACCCACGTCGTCGAGTGCCTTATCCAGATCCTGAGTGTTGAAACCCGCTGATTCGGAGTTTGCGACCTGTGCTTCAGGCGCTGTTTTCGCCTGCGCCCTGGGATAACGCACACGCGTCAGGTTGTTGTAGACCAGCGCGACAATCAGCAGGCAAATGGCGTTGAGCATGACCGGAAAAAGCACCTGTAAGCCGAGCGCCGACAGTTCCTGTTTAGAGGTGATGATGCTGATCGCGACAGCAGCGCCCGGCGGGTGAAGGCAGCGGCATACGCACATGATCACGATGGCCGAACACACCGCGACACTCGCCGCGGTGATGGTGTTGCCGAACAGGCGAATGCATAGCAATGCGACCAGCGTCGAGATCAGGTAACTGCCAATGATCGACCATGGCTGTGCAAGTGCGCCGGTCGACACGGCAAACAGCAATACCGCTGATGCGCCGATTGGACCGAGCAGATGCAGCGTGACGTCGATGCCGAACAACTGACGGCTCAGCAATGCGCTGATGAAAATACCCAGGCAGGCGCCCAGAGCCGCGCGCGACCATTCAGCCGGATGGGTGTTGAGGGAGTGAGGGATGAAGCTGCGCAAAAGCGTTTTCAACGAGTGAGTGTCCGAGGCTGAAAAAAGGAGCTCGTCGGCAGAGACAGAGCTCCCGCACAAAGGGGCAAGTGCCATGCATTTCAAAGGGCAGAACAACGATTGGAGAACTGTTGCGGCAGCTTTCCGTTCGGATGTGAAGCACGCCGATTGTGGTCAGGAAACGGGTGAGAGGCAAATTCGAAATAATGCAGTTTTGATTCAATAGTTTTGAATTAAATGCAGTTTAAGTCTGGATAGGTCTTTTTTAGCTCATTGTTAGTGATCTTAGGCAGGTGCCTATTAGGCTGGATGAACGATGCTTGAAGGCAAAAGCTGACGACACGGTCAGGTCGGATAGGGCGTTTCTGGGGAGGAAAGGGCGTTACCAGGAATCAGCTGAGGAAGGTCAAAAAAGCAACAGGCCATTGGCGAAATTGTTGTCGAGCAGGGGGACTCGCAACAACCGTCGTCAATGGCCTGTGATCTTACAGAGTGCGCGGCTGAGCCGATTGGCGGGTTCTCTTGGCAGGTCGCGCGGTTTCTACTTCCAGCAGATGCATGGCCAACACATCAGTCAAGAAACGGAACTGATCGTTAAAGCCCACCACTTCGTTGCTGAAGTGATTTTCCGCCGACGGCATCATGAAGGCATCAAAGCGTTTGTCTTCAATCAGGCTGTGACGGTTTTTACGAACGACGACATGTTGTGAGTAATAGTTATTACCAAATTTGGGAAAACTAACGTGCAGGGTGACGTCTCGGGTCATGTCGAGTGCTCCGCATCAAACAGAAAGTTGAAAGGTGAAAAGTGCTGATGAGTGTCAGCTACTTGGGCCTTAGTTGGCCCGTGCCATAACACGATGACTGTTTTCGTCCGCCGTGACGTGCACGGGTTCCAGAGCGAAAAGTTTGAGGGCGACGACGTAGCTGGTGAAAGCGGTCAGCGTCAAGCAAGTCAGAAGATGAATAACCATTTTTCCTGCCCTCAGTTCGTGTTTGGGTGTGAGGTGATAGTACGCCCCTGAAATTTGAGCGGAAGGCAAACGCAGGAATGTTGGTTATCGACAGGAATGATGGTACGGGCGGAACTCGGAAACGTAGCGTTAATCCCGCGACTGCAGTGTGGCAGATTCGCCAGGGCGTTCGACACGGCACAACCGCGGTCAGAAGCGCCGTTACAGGCGCTTCTGCCGAGCCTTCACGCGCGAAGGGTCTCGCCGTAGCGATAGGTCGCAAGGCCTGCCAGCACCAATCCGCTGAAGGCCACGAGGCCGCCCACCAGGCCGATGTTGGCAATGCCCAACTGGCTGATCACGACGCTGCCCAGCAGTGCGCCGCCACCGATGCCGATGTTGTAGATACCCGAGTGCAGCGACATCGCGACATCGGTTGCATCCGGCGCCATCGCCAGTACCTTGGATTGCATCACCAAGCCGAAGCACATGATCGCCATGCCCCAGACCACGCTCAGAGTGGCGATCCACGAGGCCTTGCCGGACAACGGCAGCAACAGAATCAGACACAACGCGAGCGCGCCGATGGCGGTGATCAACAGCCCACGCGGGTAGCGGTTGTTGTAGCGGCTGAACACGATGGAGCCGAGAATGCCGGCGCCGCCGAAAAGCAACAAAACAATGGTGGTCATCTCGCCGCTCATCTTGGCCACGACGTCGGCAAAGGGCTCGATGTAGCTGTAGGCGGTGAACTGCGCAGTGATGACCAGCGCGGTCAGCACATAGAGAGACACCAGCGCCGGACGCTTGAACAGAATCGGCAGGCTGCGCAGCGACCCTGAGTTCTGGCTTGGCAGCAGCGGCAGCGATTTGATCAGCACCAGCACCGTCAAGCCCGACGCAATGGCGATGGCCAGAAACGTCGTGCGCCAGCCCAGCGCTTCGCCCAACATGCGGCCCAGCGGAATCCCCAACACCATCGCGAGCGAAGTGCCGGTTGCCAACAGCCCCAGCGCCTGAACCTGTTTGCCCGCAGGTGCGACGCGCACCGCCAGCGATGCGGTGATCGACCAGAACACCGCGTGCGCCAAGGCAATGCCGACGCGGCTGACCAGCAACATGCCAAAGCTGGACGCCATGCTCGACATCACATGGCTGGCGATGAACAGGATGAACACGAAGCTCAGCAACTTGCGCCGTTCGATGTTGCGGGTCATCAGCATCATCGGCAACGAGGCCAGGGACACGATCCACGCATACACCGTCAACATCAGGCCGACTTGTGCAGAGGTCATGTCGAAGCTGTGGCCGATCGCGCTCAGCAGCCCGACCGGCACAAATTCGGTGGTGTTGAAGATAAAAGCCGCAAGGGCCAGCGCGATAACGCTGAGCCAACTTCCAGTGCGTGCATCGGTGGTGTTCATCAAAGGATGCGTCAGCCTCAAGGTAAATGTTCGAACTGTCAGGGTCGCCGAGCTCACACATACAAAACGCCAACAAGCAAAAACGCCGCGCGAGGCTCGGAGCCTGTGCGGTGCGTGCAGTCAGCAGAATATTATGAGTATGGGAGGGTACGACCAGATGAGGCGGAGTCTACGCCGTTGTTAACGTTGTCACAACCGGCGGCCCATGCGTCAAATCGGCTCATGAAGCGCAGATCAATCGTTCGATACAGGCGCCTTAGACGCTGGACTGTCCGCCAAACCCCCGTGGTAGACGGTGTGTGCCTGGCATCGCTTTCAGGCGTTCGGCCCAGGCGGCGCGCCAACCGGTGGCAGTGTGAGGCGATTTTGATCTACTCGCCGCCATGGTAGGCGTTGCTGAACCCATCATCCGTACAGCCTGTTGATAAATTGACGTAAAAGAAAACCTGTTCTTAGATGAATAAAGAAGAGGAGCAATTATTCAGTGCGCGTACACAGGAACGGCACTGTTATTTAAAAGGAATTAAACCGCCCCGGGTTATACCCGCAGGAGCACGCCTGATGAAAAGGCCCGTTAGGGCTCGCGTCGGCAATATTATTTACCTGTCTTGCGTATCCCTGCTGTTATTGCCAGCCACCGAGATTAAAGCCGCCTGTACCCTGACAACAGGGCCGGGCGATGACAGCTATGTCTGCGACAGCGGTACAAGTACCGGGCTGACCGATCTGGTCGGCAATAACACATTGACGCTTCCGTCAGGTGGCACAGGTTCCATCCTGGGAAATGTCGTCTTCGGCGCCGGGATAAACCGGCTGGAGATGGACGGTGGAAACATACTCGGCACTGTCGATATGGGGGATGGCGGTAACGTCATTCGCATTGGCGCAGGGGCTATTCGTGACGCGGTTTTCCAAGGTAGCGCCCGGGACAGCTTCGTGATGACCGGCGGGTCGATTCAATCACTGGCTCAGGGTGATGCGCGCGACATCTTCTCCATGAGTGGCGGGACCATCATCGGCGCATTTGAGGATGGCGATGTTGCAGCCATGAGCGGCGGCACTATTGGCCGTGTCGACATGAAGCTGGATGACAACATCTTCGACATGTCAGGCGGGCAGATCACCGGCAATCTTGTCACCGGATTCGGTCGCGACACTGTCAGTGTTTCTGGCGGCAGCATCGGCGGCAACGTCAGCGTGAGTGGCGGAGACGACAGTATCAACGTGACCGGCGGAGTCATCTCCGGGCAGATCCGCGCCAGTTTCGGAAACGACGTGTTCAGTTGGGACGGTGGCGGACACATTCAGTCTGCGGTACTGATGGGCGATGGAGACGACACCGCGCGGGTCGCCAATCTCACCGAGAGCACACTTAGCGCGACACCGTTGATCGACGGTGGTTTGGGCGCAGACACGCTGACCTTCATCAGCACCTCATCGGCTACGCCGTCACGTTATGTCGGCTGGGAGACCGTCAACCTCACCCAGCAGTCGCGGTTCAATCTGAGCGGCGATTTCTTTTTGGGTGACAGCGCGACCGGCACCGGCAACTTCAACGTCGACAGCAGCAGTACGTTGTTTCCGGTGCAGGGAGCGGTGCGGCCCTACATCGCGGGCAATCTCGCTACGCTTAATAACGCTGGCGTGATCGACATGACTTCCCGTAGCGCAGTGGCTGGCGATACGCTCAGCGTGTTCGGCAACTACGTGGGCAGCGACGGTCAGTTGTTGCTGCAGACCACATTGGGTGGTGACAGCTCTGCAACCGACCGGCTGGTCGTTTCGCAAGGCACGATCAGCGGCAATACCCAGCTGGGCATTACCAATCTGGGCGGCCTGGGTGGGCTGACTCAGGCCAGTGGTATCGAAGTGGTTCAGGCCGCCAATGGTGCGACCAGCAGCAGCGGTGCTTTTGCGCTGAAAGGATCAGTGTCGGCGGGCGCTTATCAGTACTACCTGTTCAAGGGTGGCGTGACAGCGGGAACCGAGAATAACTGGTACTTGCGATCCTCGGTTGTGGCGGTCGCCCCGCTGGCTATTCCGATCCCTCCGGCAGCGCCTGTGATCCCCCAAGCCACTGTGCCAGTGGCCGTGGCGCCGCCGACGGTGAGTGCGGATGAGCCGGCTGTCGAACCGCCGACTGCAACGCCCGTTGCGCCGGCAGCGCCCGCGACCTCCGACTCGACCGCAGTGGCAAGCACCTCGCCGGTGCCCGCCGCGACTACGCCTTCAATACCGCAGGCCGTACCGGGAGCCGAGGCGATTCCTCTTTATCGACTGGAAGTCCCGGTCTATTCGGTTGTCGTTCCAGCGGCACAAATGATGGTGTTGTCCGCGCTGGGAACATTCCACGACCGACAGGGCGATCAAAGCCTGCTCACGGGAACAGGAAGTGTTCCGGCCGGTTGGGCACGCCTCTATGGCAGTGATCTGAAAAAGAGCTGGTCAGGCACCGTGTCGCCACGCCTGGACGGTTCGACGCAGGGTTACCAGATCGGCCATGACCTCTACGTCGCCGTCACCGATTCAGGCCAACGGCAACGTGCGGGATTCTTTGTAGGGCAGAGCCGACTGCGAGGCGATGTCGACGGATTCGCCGAAGGCTTCCAGCATCGCAAGGCCGGGCACGTGAAGCTTGCGGGCGATCATTTCGGCGCCTACTGGACACTCGTCGACCCGAAGGGTGGGTACCTCGATGCCGTGGCAATGGGCACGCGTCTTCGCGGCGACAACCGGTCTGATCGGGGCGTCAAACTCGACACCGAAGGCCGCGCGGTCACGCTGTCGCTGGAGAGCGGTTATCCGTTGCCGGTTTTTGAACACTGGGTCGTGGAGCCGCAAGTGCAAGTCATTCATCAGAACATCGACTTGGACAAGCAGAACGACGGCATCTCCGATGTGTCATTCGACTCCCAGGGTTACTGGACCGGCCGAGTCGGGGCGCGCCTCAAAGGACGGTATCTGGTCAATAACCTTCCGGTCAAACCCTACCTGCGCGCCAATACCTGGCACACCTTCGGCGGTAAAGACACCGTGACGTACAACGGTGTGGACCGGATCAAGAGCGATCACAAGTCCTCTTCCGCTGACGTTGGAGTGGGGGTTGTGGCAAAAGTATCGTCAGACGTCAGTGTGTATCTGGCGGTGGATTACAACACGAATCTCGACAGCGAAACGCTTGAAGGTGGAAGCGGGACGTTAGGGGTGCGAGTCAGTTGGTAACTGTGCTGCGCGCGCTCACGTTATCGGGTGTTGAACCGGTAAAGGGTTCGGCATCCGTGTGTGTGAGGATCAGGCGGAAAGTCTCCACCAAAGGCCGCAAGTTGACCCGATGCCACGCCGCCCATAGCGGCATGGTGAAACTCAGCCACGGCAACTCCCGGAACACGACGCCGGGATAAGCAGCCTGGTTCAGGCTCTTCTGCGTCATCGCGATGCCCAGACCCGCCGCGACCAGGCCGAGTGCGGTGTAGGGTTCGGCGGCCTCCAGCCGAATCTCCGGTGTGAAACCCGCCCGAATGCACGCCGCGACAAAGTCGTCGTGGTGATTCTTGCCCTGACTGGACTTCACGCCGATCCAGTCCAGATCCTGCAAGTCAGCAGGCGTAAGGCGCTCGACCTGCGCGAGCGGATGATGGGCGGGCAACGCCAGCATCATCGGGTCTTCCAGCAACTGGCGATAGGTGAGGTCAGGGTCATCATCGCTCGGCGGCTCGCTGACCAGCGCCACATCCAGACTGCGCTGCCGCAACCCTTCAAGCTGGTCGCTCGAAGGCATGTTGTACAACGCCACATGAACCCCCGGCCGTACCTCGCGCACCGCACTCAAGGCCGTAGGCAACACATTGGCGTGCATTGCCGTCTCGATATAGCCAATGCACAACCCACCTTCCTCGCCACGCCCCAGCCGTTTGCCCAGCGACTCCAGCCGATTCGCGTGCGTCAGCAACGCGCGGGCTTCGGTCAGGAAGGTACGGCCATCCGTGGTCAGACGAATCCGCTGCTGACTGCGCTCGAACAGGTTCAACCCGAGACGCTCCTCAAGTTGTGCGATCTGCCGACTGAGCGGCGATTGAGAGATATGCAGACGCTCAGCCGCACGGCCCACGTGCTCCTCTTCAGCGACCACGACGAAATAACGGAGTTGGCGAAGGTCGATCATGTGAGGCTCTGGGTGTCTTAAGTGCTGGGGATTGTGTCTTGAGCGGTCTTTGAATGGCAATCGGGAATGGCCGGTGGCTTTAGCAGCTGACCTGTGTACCTGAGTGCATGCTGACAAAATTCAGGCACAAAAAAAGACGTCCGTGGACGTCTTTCATTTGTTTGGTGGAGCCGGGGGGATTTGAACCCCCGTCCGCCAGTACTCCGCTGTCGGGACTACATGCTTAGCCGTGTCTATTAAGTTAACCCTCAGCGACCCGACGGGCAGGGTGCTTTGGGCGAGCTGTGTAAGTTTTAGCCGATTCGTCCACAGCGTACTGCACGGCGATCCTGTTCTGTATGACAATCATTTTGGGTTTACAGGCATCCCCTGATGATTGCTGGAGCCGAAGCTACCAGAAGGAAGGCTAGCGCCGCTTACGCAGCGAGAGCTTGTTCCCCGTAGGTTTCGTCATTGGCAACTATAGAAAGTTGCAACAGTGGATTTACGACTTCTGTTACCAAGTCGGCATGCCCCTAGAGTTTCATCACCGGCGTCGAATCCTAATCGGCCCCAATTCTGCTGCTCTAGCAGTCAGGTCGCGGAGTGTACCCGAATCAACGGGATACGTCACCTTGAGCCTTTGCACAGATCGGCGGGCCGGCTCATGGCCGGCCCAGGCCGGGCATTACTTGGTGGCGCCGCCGTCGGAACCGTCACCGCCGGTTTTCAGCGAGGTGATTTCCTTCTGGGTCAGCTCGATGCATTTTTTGTCATCGCCAGCCTTTTGAGCCGCCATGGCATCAGTCATCGTTTTTTCCAGTTCCTGCTTGCTGTCCGCGCTCATATTGGTGCTGGTCGAAGTATGAGCATCTTTCAGGGTCTGCAGGTTGGCGCCGCACAGGTCATCAGCAGCGAATACCGGGGAACCCATCAGTGCAGCGGTCAGAAACAAACCAGTCAGTGCTGTGCGTTTCATGTGTATCTCCTTAAGCCTGGGGACTCGGTATGGCCGGTTAAATCTGGCCGATGTCCGAGGTAGAGGAATAAGCGTCCCGTGTTGTGGCGCTTAAAGAGATGGACTGCCCTCGAACGCAGGGGTTCTATTTATTTTTCGAGTGGTGGGAAAAAGCCATGTTGCAGAATGTGTCATTCAAATGGGGCGAAAAACTCCCCATTTGAGTGCATCAAGCGGATCTTGCTCGCGTCACGCGGTCAACCAGGTACACCAGTCCGTGGTAGTCGATTCCGCCGTGTTGCGTCAGGCCGATTTCACATGTGCGGCTGGTGGAAATGCCCTCGCTGCAGTACTGCACGGCGTCCTTCAGGGTACGTAGCGAATGGGCATTGAGCTCCGGCGTGGTGAAGCCTTTGTCACCCGCAAAGCCGCAGCAGTGAATGCCTTCGGGAATAACCACGTTGACGCTGCACAACCGCGCCAGTTCGATCAGCGCCTGGCTTTCGCCGAGGTGTTGAGTGCTGCACGTGACGTGAACCGCGATGGCTTCCTGTTGAGGTGTGAACTCCAGTTTGTCGAGCAGATGCGTGCGAATGAAACGCACCGGATCGTAGAGGTCGAGGCGGGTGTCCTTCAGGTCCTGAACCAGCCGAAGGGTGCAGGGGCTGGTGTCGCAGTAGATGGGATCGAGTCCGCCACGACTGGCTTTGGTCAGCGCCGCAAGCAGTTGTTGACGCTTCTCTTCGGCTTGCTCTGCGTAACCTTTGGAGGCGAAAGGCTGGCCGCAGCACAGGCTGTCCTGATCGTCGGGGAACACCACTTGGTAACCGGCTTTTTCCAGCAGGCCACGGGTTTTGTCCATCAGGGACATCTGTTCATGATCCGCGGCTGCCGGACCCATGACTCGTGACACACACGCGGCGAGGTAGACCACACGTGGGCGCTGATCGTCGACCGGTGGATTGAAGCGAATGGCGTTTTCCGGCTGAGGCATGGCGGGTGTCCATAGCGGCACACGACCCGAAGAGGCCTTGGTCAGCGCAGCGGAAATCTTCGCCAGTCTCGGAGCACCCAACAACATGCGTGCGCCGTTCGCGGCATGCAGGGTAAAACGCGCGCCCTTCAGAGCCGTCGTGAAGTGATGAGCCAGCCAGTCGGCGGTCTTGCCGTGCGTGGCTTCTTGCCCCCGCAGCTTTTTCACCAGCTCCCCGGTGTTGATGCCGACCGGGCACCGCTGTGCGCACAAGCCGGTGGCAGCGCAGGTCTCGATGCCTTGGTAGTGATAATCGCGCTCCAGGTCGGTGGTGTCGGTGCCGGCGCGTTTTTTGGCCTGGATATCGCGCCATATCACGATGCGCTGGCGCGGGCTGAGGGTCAGTCCCTTGGACGGGCAGACCGGTTCACAGAAACCGCACTCGATGCATTTGTCGACGATGGCGTCGGCCGCAGGCATCGGCTTGAGGTGTTTGAGGTGGATCTGCGGGTCTTCACTGAGCACCACGTCAGGGTTGAGGATGCCGTTGGGGTCGAGCAAGCGCTTGAGTTGCCACATTAACTGATAGGCGTCGCTGCCCCATTCGAGTTCCACGAACGGCGCCATGTTGCGCCCGGTGCCGTGCTCGGCCTTGAGCGAGCCGTTGAATTCAACGGCAACCAGTTGCGTCACGTCGTCCATGAAAGCCGAGTAGCGGGCGACTTCTTCGGGGTCGTTGAAGCCTTGGGTGAAGACGAAGTGCAGATTGCCCTCCAGCGCGTGGCCGAACAGGATGGCTTCGTCGTAGTGATGTTTGTCGAACAGCTCGATCAGGCGTCGCACGCCAATTGCCAGTTGTTCGACGGGAAAGGTGACGTCTTCGATGATCACCGTGGTGCCGGTTTCGCGCACGGCGCCGACGGCGGGGAAGGTGTCTTTGCGGATGGCCCACAGTCGGGCGTTTTCGGTGGGATCCTCAGTAAAGTCCACCTGCTTTTCCATCGGGAAGTGCGCGATCGACGCCATGATCTGCGCCAGTTGTTCGTGCAGCAAAGGCTGGGTCGCCGCGCGGGCTTCGATCAACAGCGCGCAGGCGTTTTCCGACAGCTCTCGCACGAAGGCGGGCATGCCCGGTTTGTTCTGCACCGAGCGCATGCTGCGCCGGTCGAGCAGTTCGACGGCGGAGACCGGCTGGGTTTTCAGCACGGTGACGGCGTTACAGCAAGTCTCCACATCTGGAAACACAATCAGCGCCGACGCCTTGTTCGGGTGATCGAGCACGGTGTCGTAGGTCACTGCACTGATGAACCCCAGCGTGCCTTCTGAGCCGACCAACAGGTGGCTGAGGATATCGAGGGGTTCTTCAAAATCGACCAAGGCGTTCAGGGACAGGCCGGTGGTGTTTTTCAGGCGGTATTTGTGGCGAATCTTTGCAGCGAGTTCGGGGTTGGCGCGGGTTTCCCGACCCAATTCGCGCAGACGCTCGAGCAGCGTGCCGTGACTGGCGCGGAAAGCGGCGACGCTTTGGGCGTCTTCGGTGTCGATACGCGTGCCGTCGGCCAGCACCAGGCGAATGCCGGCGAGCGTGTGATAGGTATTTTGCGCCGTGCCGCAGCACATGCCGCTGGAGTTGTTGGCGACGATCCCGCCGATCTTGGCCGCGTTGATGGAAGCCGGGTCGGGTCCGATCTTTCGCCCGAACGGTGCCAGCCAGGCGTTGGCCTGTGCCCCGATCACGCCCGGCTGCAGGCGAATCTGTTCACCTTCACGACGGACTTCGCGCCCATTCCAGTTATCGCCGAGGACGATCAGCACCGAGTCGCTGATGGCCTGGCCCGACAGGCTGGTCCCCGCCGCACGAAACGTCACGGGCACCCGGTCGACTTGCGCCAGCTTAAGCAGCGTGACCACTTCCTCTTCGGATTCGACGCGGATCACCAGTTTGGGGATCAGCCGATAGAAGCTGGCGTCGGTGCCAAAAGCGAGCGTCGACAGCGGATCGTCGAAACGGCGGTCGGCGGGAATCAGGCGCTTCACATCGTCCAGAAACGAGGCGGGCAGGCTCATACGGTCTTCCTCACGGGATCATCATCATGGCGCCGCGGCATCTGGCGTGCCGCGTGCGTTATCTACAGCGTGCGCTCAGGCGCCGAGCTCGCGAACCAGTGAGTCGCGGGTGATTTCGCTGACGGATTTGGCGCCTGTCAGCACCATCGCCACGCGCATTTCCTTTTCGAACAGTTCGAGCAAATGTTTCACGCCGGCTTCGCCGTGGGTGGCGAGGGCGTAAATGAACGCGCGGCCGATCAGCACGGCGTCGGCGCCCATGGCAATCATGCGCACTACGTCCAGGCCGCTGCGAATGCCGGAGTCGGCGAGGATCTTGATTTCGCCCTTCACGGCGTCGGCAATGGCGGGCAGCGCACGGGCACTGGACAGCACGCCATCGAGCTGGCGGCCGCCGTGGTTGGATACAACGATGCCGTCCGCGCCGAATTTCACGGCGTCGCGGGCGTCTTCGGGGTCAAGGATGCCTTTGATGATCATCGGGCCGTCCCAGAAGTCGCGAATCCATTCCAGGTCTTTCCAGGAAATCGACGGATCGAAATTGTTACCGAGCCAGGCGATGTAATCCGTCAGGCCGGTAGGGTTACCGCGATAGGCCGACACGTTACCGAGATCGTGAGGACGGCCGTTCACGCCGACGTCCCACGCCCATTGCGGATGAGTCATGGCTTGCAGAACGCGGCGGATCGGGCCGTTCTTGCCGCTCATGCCGGAGTGCAGGTCGCGATAGCGGGCGCCAGGCACAGGCATGTCCACGGTGAACACCAGCGTCTTGACGCCGGCGGCCTTGGCGCGCTCAAGGGCATTGCGCATGAAGCCACGATCCTTGAGGACGTAAAGCTGGAACCACATGGGGCGGTCGATGGCCGGGGCGACCTCTTCGATCGGACAGAGCGACACGGTCGACAGCGTGAAGGGAATCCCTTTGGAGGCTGCAGCGCGAGCGGCCTGCACCTCGCCACGGCGGGCGTACATGCCGCACAGACCGACCGGCGCCAGTATCACGGGCATGCTCAGGGTTTCATCGAACAGCCGGGTTTCCAGGCTGAGTTCGGACATGTTCTTGAGCACGCGCTGGCGCAGAGCGATTTCGGAAAGGTCCGAGACGTTGTGGCGCAGCGTGTGTTCGGCGTACGCGCCACCGTCGGCGTAATGAAAGAGAAACGGAGGCAGCTTGCGTTGCGCAGCGGCACGATAATCGGTGGAAGCAGAAATGATCATGAGGTCTCGCAACATTGAGTGAGCGGGGCAGCGCCGGGTGCACGTGAGCACACCCGGCGCTTGTCTCGTTAATGAACCAGCATGCCGGTCAGCCAGTACGCCTGAACGTAGGTGATGCAGCCCACGATGGCTGCGAAGAAGATGCTGTGCTTGAGCGTGAAGCGGAACAGGTCCGATTCCTTGCCGACCAGACCGGTCGCGGCGCAGGCCACGGCGATCGACTGCGGGGAAATCATTTTGCCGGTGACGCCGCCGCTGGAGTTGGCGGCAACCATCAGCACGTCACTGACACCCAACTGGTGCGCGGTGGTCGCTTGCAGCGAGCCGAACAGGGCGTTGGACGAGGTGTCGGAACCGGTCAGGAACACACCGAGCCAGCCGAGGAATGGCGAGAAGAACGGGAATGCAGCACCCGTACCGGCCAGGACCAACGCCAGTGTCGACGACATGCCGGAGTAGTTCATGACGAAGGCGAAGGCCAGCACCATGCCGATGGACACGATGGCCCAGCGCAGTTCGAACAGGGTCTCTTTGAAAGTGGTAAGACCAGTTTTGACGCCGATTCGCAGGACAATCATCGCCAGAATCGCCGAGATCAAAATGGCGCTGCCGGAGGCTGCCAGCAGGTCGAATTTGTACACGGCAGGCATGGCGGTCGCTGTTGCGACGATCGGCGCGCCCTTCATGACCAGTTGGTCCAGGTGTGGAACCGGGAAGTTCATGGTCAGCGAGGCCAACGGACCGCCTGCGGCGAACAGGGCCTTGAACGGCTTCAAGGTCCAGATTGTCACGATGACGGTCAGTATCAGGAACGGTGACCAGGCCTTGAGGATGACGCCGGCGGAGTACGGGGATTTCTTGGTGGTGCGTGGTTGACCGAAGCCGCCAGGACCGCCGCCCATCACGACTGCACCGCCACCTGCGCTCGCCACTTGCATGTCGGTTGCGCGGGCTGGCTGCCAGACCTTCAGGAAGAACGTCAGGGACACGAGGCTGACCAGTGCCGAGGTAATGTCAGGCAGTTCCGGGCCAATGTAGTTCGAGGTCAGGAATTGCACGATGGCGAAGCTGCCGCCGGCCACCAGCGCGGCTGGCCAGGTTTCCTTGACGCCTTTCACGCCGTCCATCATGAACATCAGCCAGAACGGTACGAACACCGACAGCAGCGGCAGTTGACGGCCTGCCATCGCGCCGATTTTGAAGGCGTCGATGCCAGAGACCTGACCGGCGACGATGATCGGGATCCCCAGTGCGCCAAACGCAACAGGCGCGGTGTTCGCGATCAGGCACAAGCCTGCTGCGTACAGCGGGTTCAAACCCAGACCTACCAACAAGGCTGCCGTGATCGCGACCGGAGCACCGAAGCCTGCCGCACCTTCCAGAAAGGCGCCGAAGCAGAACCCGATCAGCAGGACCTGCAGACGTTGGTCGTCAGTGATCGACATGACCGAGCTGCGAATGATCTCGAACTGGCCGCTCTTGACCGTCAGTTTGTAGAGGAACACCGCCGCAATGATGATCCACGCAATCGGCCACAAGCCGTAAAGGAAGCCGTAGACCGCCGAAGCGACCGCCATATCGGCGGGCATCTGAAACGCGAAGATCGCGATCAGGACGGCAAGCAACAAGGTGATGGCGCCTGCAACATGGCCTTTGAGCCGGAACACGGCCAAGGCGAGGAAGAAGAACACGATGGGAATGACCGCAGCGAGTGCCGATAGGCCCAGGCTGCCGAGAGGTGTGTAGAGCTGTTGCCAGGTTTGCATGTATGAGGCCCCTAATTGTTGTTGGTTAGGCCCGGTGTCCATGTCTTGCGTGCGCTGCTCCTGCAGGGGACAACTGCTTTTCTGTCGTCCTGCCGGCGCCGACGAACGAAGTCGCACAGCTCACCAGCTCAAGCGTTCCGCCGTCGCGGATGACTTGCGGCGTGTCGTGGAGGATGACCACTAATCGCCGGCACCGATAAATTGGTAATACCAATTTACAATGTCTTGTCGCTAGGTTAAAAGCCTTGGCATTGGTGTGTCAATTTATGACTCTAGAACTTTTGTAGCAGTTATCTGGTTTTTCGCCTGAATTGGAGATTTGTCCTACATCTGCTGGGTGAATGTCTGATCACAATCAGCGAGAATAATCGCCCCCGTTGTTGCGTCGGACGGGGCAGCTGAGGATGTGGAGAAAGGGGATGGGCTTCGATCAGGTGCGTCAGCGCCGCTTGTCAGACGATATTGTCGAACAGCTTGAGAGGATGATTCTCGAGGGCACGCTGCGGGCGGGTGAACGTCTGCCGGCCGAGCGTGCGTTGGCCGAGCAGTTTGGCGTGTCGCGCCCGTCTTTGCGCGAAGCGATTCAGAAGCTCACTGCCAAAGGCTTGCTGATCAGTCGTCAGGGTGGCGGCAATTATGTGGTGGAGAGTCTAGGTTCGACCTTCAGCGATCCGTTGCTGCATCTTTTGGAAAGCAGCGCCGATGCGCAGCGCGACCTATTGGAGTTCCGCCACACCCTCGAAGCGTCCTGTGCTTATTACGCTGCCATTCGCGCGACCGACGTCGACCGCGCACGGCTGCGTGAAGCCTTTGATGCGTTGCAGGACTGCTACGCGCGGGTCGATGAGGTGAGTCGTGCGGAAGAGGGCGCGGCCGATGCGAATTTCCACCTGGCGATTGCCGAGGCCAGCCACAACGCGGTGCTGCTGCACACCATTCGCGGGCTGTTCGATTTGCTGCGGCGCAACGTCGTGACCAACATTGGCGGCATGTACAAACAACGCTCAGAGACGCGCGACATGCTGATCAATCAGCACCGTGAGCTGTACCTGGCGATTATCGAAGGTCGGGCGGACGATGCCCGGGAAGTGTCCAGTCGACATCTGCTGTACGTGCAGGAAGTGCTCGAAGAGGTGCGTCAGCAGGTGCAGCGTACGGCGCGGGCCGAGCGGCGTAACGGCATTTGACGCAAATGCCTGCAGTGAGCTGAAACCTGTGGGAGCGAATTTATTCGCGAAAAATCTGCGAGGCGCTAGACATCTGCCGCCTGTACTGGCCAATCGCGAATAAATTCGCTCCCACAGTTGATCCATGTCCGTCAGAGCGCATCGTCAAACCTGCGAAAAAGTCAGTCTTCCTTGCCCTTGTTTCGCACGGCGCGTTGCAGCTCGCGATTGGAGTCGCGTTCGCGCTCGGTATCACGCTTGTCGTATTCCTTCTTGCCTTTACCCAGAGCGATTTCGCACTTGATCAAGTGCGCCTTCCAGTAAAGGGCAAGGGCGACCGCGGTATACCCTTTTTGCGCAACCGCGGCGTTGAGCCTTTCCAGCTCGCGTTTGTTGAGCAGCAGTTTACGGGTGCGTGTCGGGTCAGCGATGACGTGGGTACTGGCTGTCGTCAACGGCGTGATGTGGCTACCCATCAGCCATGCCTCACCGTCCTTGAGCAGCACGTAACTGTCCACCAGCTGCACCTTGTTGGCACGCAGGCTTTTTACTTCCCAACCGGCCAGGACCAGACCGGCCTCGAACTTGTGTTCGATGAAGTAATCGTGACGCGCCTTTTTATTTTGCGCGATGGTCCCTGTGGGATGTTTCTTGAGCTTAGCCATAGGCGACGCATTATAGGGATCAACGGTGCTCTCGGCTATGGGCTCGGCAACGTGAAGCGGTGTGCTTGAGCACGATGAGTGAATCCCGGACAATGCGCGATCTTTTTTGCGTGTTGGACGTGTCAACGATGTCGACGGACAAGGTTTCGGTTCACGGCAGCTGGGCGAGCCGCTGGGTGTTTATCCTGGCCGCCACAGGCTCGGCCGTGGGGTTGGGAAGCATATGGAAATTCCCCTACATGGTCGGCGTCTACGGCGGCGGTGCATTCGTGCTGGTGTTTCTGGCGTGCATCGCGTTGATCGGCGTTCCGGTGATGATGGCCGAAACCCTGATCGGCCGTCGTGCGCGCCAAAGTCCGGCCAATGCGCTCAAGGTGCTGGCGCTGGAAGCGGGGCATTCGAGTAAGTGGTCCTGGGGCGCATTCGCCGGGATGATCACTGCGCTGCTGATTCTTTCTTTTTATAGCGTCGTGGGCGGCTGGTCGCTCGAATACATCATTGATGTGGGCAAGGGCGATTTCCAGGCCGCTACGCCGGATGGCGTAGGCGCATTCTTCGGCGAGATGATCGCCGATCCATGGCGTCTGGTGGCGTGGCACACGCTGTTCATGCTGCTGTCGGCGATCACCATTGCCAAGGGCGTCAACGCCGGTCTTGAGCGCAGCCTGCGGATCCTGATGCCGCTGCTGTTCGTGCTGATGGTGATTCTGTTGGGCTACAGCCTGACCACCGGGCACTTCATGGAAGGCGTGCATTTCATGTTCGACTTCACACCCGAGAAACTGCTCGACGGGTTGCTGCCTGCGATGGGTCACGCGTTTTTTTCGCTGAGCGTCGGCGTGGGCTCGATCATGATTTATGGCGCCTACATGACCAAAGAGGCCTCGATCAGCGCTACGGTTGTGGGTGTGGCGCTCCTGGATACCTTTGTTTCGTTGCTAGCCGGTCTGGCATTGTTTCCGATTGTGTTTGCGGCAGGTCTGAATCCGAGCGAAGGCCCGGGCCTGATGTTTGTCACCTTGCCTTACGCGTTTAGTAACGTAGCGTTCGGCACGGTCATGGGCGTGGTGTTCTTCATTCTCGTCGCCGTGGCGGCGTGGAGTTCGGCGATCTCGCTCCTGGAGCCGATGGTGGCGTACCTCGTGGAGCGCACCAAGGTGCGTCGTGGTTGGGTGACCTTCTGGCTGTCGTTCATCTGCTGGTTTGTGGGACTCGGAACCGTGTTCTCGTTCAACATCTGGAAGCAGGCCAAATTTTTCGTGAACGAAGGCGGCGCGTTTCATCTCTACCAGTGGGGCGCGACGGCTGGCCTGGATTTCTTCGGCGTGATCGATTTCTTCACGTCGCGGATCATGCTGCCGCTGGGTGGATTGTGCTTTGTGATTTTCGCGGGTTGGGTGATGGGCCGTGAGGCCGTGCGCGACGAGTTGTCGGTGCGCAGTCCGGTTCTGTTCGCTCTAACGTTTTTTTTGATGCGCTATGTGGCGCCGATCGGCATTCTGATTGTGTTTGCCGCTCAGCTTTGGAAATGACGCTGACATGACTACGCATATTCAACGTTCGGCCCTGTTGCCGTATCCCGCTCAGGCGCTGTACGACCTGGTCAACGACGTGGCTCGCTATTCCGAGTTCCTGCCCTGGTGCTCCGGCGCCACGGTGCTGGAACAGAGCGATACGATGATGCGCGCTCGCGTCGAGGTGGCCAAAGGTGGCCTGAGTCAGCATTTCGTGACGCGCAACACGCTGAAGCCTGGGCAGATGATCGAGATGAACCTGGAGGAAGGGCCGTTCAGTCAGCTGCATGGCATCTGGACCTTCAAGGCGCTGGGCGAGAAGGCCTGCAAGATCAGTCTGGATCTGTCCTTCGATTACTCCGGTTCCATCGTGCGTGCCACGCTGGGCCCGTTGTTCAATCAGGCAGCCAACACCTTGGTCGATGCGTTCTGCCAGCGCGCTAAAGAGCTGCATGTCTGAGGCGATGATCAACGTCGAGGTGGTGTATGCCGCTGTCGACCGTCAGGAGCTGCTCAAGATTGAGGTGCCCGCGGGTACCACCGTCTTGGGCGCTGTGACGGCTTCCGGCATCGCTGAGCGCTTCGCCGATGTGCAGTTCGATCAATACGCGCTCGGGATATTTGGCAAGGTGATCCCCGATCCTTCAGTGCGTCGAGTGGAGGAGGGCGATCGGGTCGAGATCTACCGCCCGCTGCTGGCTGATCCGAAAGAAGTGCGACGGTTGCGCGCGGAGAAGGCCGCGAAGGCAAAAAAAGCGCAAAAACCGATTTAACTTTTTCATCGGTTCGATTGAAAGGCGTAAAAAAGCCCGGCATTGCCGGGCTTTCTTTTGCAGCTGCTTTTGGCAGCCCGCGAGGATCAGCGTGGATTGGTGTCCAGCGGTTCCTGAGTCGGGACCGGAACGGTTTCGACCTTGTCGACATCGTTCTGGATCTGCTCGAGCAGAGAGCCAGGCTTCGGCGGCTCTTCCTTCGGCTGCTGTTCCCCTTTGTTTTCGGGGGTAGTAGTCGTGTCGCTGCTCTTGCCAAGGATGGCTTCGTCGCGGCTCACGCCGGGTTTGAAGTCGCCGGAAAGGCTCGCGAGTTGATCGTTGGCATTGAAGATCAGGCTGATGCGTTCCTGTTGGCGTTCACCGCCACCGGGCTGCAGGCTGTACAGGTAGTCCCAGCGATCAGGGTGGAAGGTATCGGCCAACAGGGGATTGCCCATGATAAACCTTACTTGCCGACGGGTCATTCCGGGCCGTAACTGGTCTATCATGTCCTGCGTGACGACATTGCCCTGTTGGATGTCGATTTTATAAACCCCGGGGAATGAACAACCGGCGAGTGCGAGCAGTCCCACGAAGGTGAAACTGGTTAGCAAGAGCTTGGTGTTTTGCATCGGTGGGCGACTTCCACTATCTTGGCTGGGACAACGTAAACCCCGATCATACCTGCATTAAGAGAAGCTGCGAAGCAGCGTCTGCGAGAAAGCTGACCATGGTTGAAAATAGCGAACTACGCAAAGCTGGACTTAAAGTGACTCTGCCACGGGTCAAGATCCTTCAAATGCTCGATTCTGCAGAGCAGCGCCACATGAGCGCGGAGGACGTCTACAAGGCACTTATGGAGGCCAACGAAGACGTCGGTCTGGCAACGGTTTACCGTGTTTTGACTCAGTTCGAAGCAGCCGGGTTGGTGGTTCGCCACAACTTCGACGGCGGTCATGCCGTGTTTGAGCTTGCCGACGGAGGCCACCACGACCACATGGTCAATGTGGAGTCCGGTGAGGTGATCGAGTTCTTCGACGAAGAAATCGAAAAGCTGCAAAAAGCCATTGTGACCAAGCACGGTTTTGAGCTGGTGGATCACAATCTGGTGCTTTACGTACGCAAGAAAGAGAAGCTGGACTGAGTCTTTTTCGGATACACAAAAAAGGCGACCCTCGGGTCGCCTTTTTTGGTTTCCGTCACGCCATTTTCAGGATTTGGCGGTAATCACCATCTTTTTCGCGTGGGCCAGGGATTCCTTGGTCAGGTCGATCCCGCCCAGCATCCTCGCCACTTCCTCCACGCGCTCGCTCTTGCTGAGTTTGGAAACGGCGGTGCGTGTCACCTCTTCCTCGCGAACCTTGTGCACGAATAAGTGCTGATGCCCTTGCGCCGCGACCTGTGGCAAGTGCGTGACGGTCATGACCTGGCCACGCTCACCGAGCCTGCGCAGCAGCTGCCCGACGATTTCAGCGGTCGGTCCGCCGATGCCGACGTCGACTTCGTCAAAGACCAGCGTGGGCACGCGTGAGGTCTGTGCGGTAATGACCTGGATCGCCAGACTGATCCGGGAGAGTTCACCGCCTGATGCCACTTTTGCCAGCGCCTTGAGCGGTTGACCGGGGTTGGCACTGACCAGCAGCTCGACCTGTTCAAGGCCGTGAGGTGACAGTTCCTTCTCCGCGTTTTCACGCAGTTCGATATTGAAGCGTCCGCCTGGCATGCCCAGTCGCTGAATCTCATGCTCCACGGCATGGGCCAGCTCAGGGGCTGCACGATGGCGAAGGTCGCTCAGTTCGCGGGCCTTTTCCTGATAGTGGCGGGCATACGAGCCGAGTTCATGCTCGAGACGCTCGATGGCTTCGTCATTGGCGTTCAGCGTCTCGATCTCGTCCAGCAGCTTCTGATGCAATGCCGGCACTTCGGTTGGCTGAACCCGGTGTTTGCGCGCGAGCGTGTAAATGGTGTCCAGCCGCTCTTCGATCTGTTGCAGGCGTGCAGGGTCGGCTTCGAAACGATCCAGGAAACGATTGATTTCGCCAACGGCTTCTTCCACCTGAATCTGCGCGCTGGAGAGCAGGTTGGTCGCTTCATTCAGCGCGTCTGGCGAGTTGTTTACGCTGGTCAACCGGTTGAGGCTGGCGGTCAGGGCGTTCAGTGCGTTGCCTGAATCGCTCTCGCTGCACAGCTCGACGACTTGTCGGCAGATGCCCAGCAAGCTTTCTGCGTTCGTCAGGGTGGTGTGTTCCTGCTCCAGATGTTCAAGCTCGTTTTCGCCCAGACTCAGGCTTTCGAGTTCTTCCAGCTGATAGCTCAACAATTGGTGCTTGGCGCGCTGTTCGTCCCCGGAGTTGGCAAGTCGCTCAAGCTCCTGGCGCGTCTGGCGCCAGCGTTGAGCGGCCAGTTGCACCTGGCGCGCGAGGTCGGTGGCGCCTGCATATTCGTCCAGCAGCCGACGATGAGTGTCGGTCTTGAGCAGTGACTGATGCTCGTGCTGGCTATGGATATCGATCAGCAGTTCGCCCAGCGCTTTGAGATCGCCCTGCGGGCAGGGCGTGCCGTTTATATAAGAGCGCGAACGGCCTTCGGCGGTGATCACCCTGCGAAGAATGCAGGGGCCGTCGGTTTCCAGATCGCGCTCCTTGAGCCAGGCGTCGGCTTCCGGGATGTCCGACACATCGAAGGTTGCCAGAATGTCAGCCTTGTCGGCACCCGGTCTTACTACGCCGCTGTCGGCACGATCACCCAGCGTCAGGCCAAGCGCGTCGAGCATGATCGACTTGCCGGCACCGGTCTCACCGGTGATCACGCTCATGCCGCGATCCAGTTCCAGATCGAGATGTTCAACGATGGCGTAGCTATGTATGGACAGGTGCACCAGCATAAGGGCGGCTCCCAAGCGATTTGTCTGGTTATTTATACAGTGTTTTGCTTCGGGCTGACAATGCCCGGCCTTAGCTCGATTTGGCAGGGCTTCGATGTTTCTTAGCACCGTTGTCGAGTTTTCGTGAGCGGGATCACGAAACGCATCATGTTGGAATGTTTGTAGGGTTATTCGCCCTCTC
Organism: Pseudomonas abietaniphila; assembly: GCF_039697315.1. Lineage (NCBI taxonomy): Bacteria > Pseudomonadati > Pseudomonadota > Gammaproteobacteria > Pseudomonadales > Pseudomonadaceae > Pseudomonas > Pseudomonas abietaniphila. The sequence goes on from NZ_CP155619.1 coordinate 3,995,343, forward strand.
CTGCATCAAAACCCCTTGAAGCCGAAAATTAAGGCCCCATATAGCCGGACAGAAGCGTGAGTTCAGCTCACGGACGCAATTAGAAGGAGAGAACGATGGCTGACGAACAGAACCCGGATACGCAGGCTCAGGATCAGGCTACAGGCGCGGCGAATTCCGGAGAAGATTTGGCAACGCGTGTACAGGTGCTGGAAGAGCAACTGGCTGCGGCACAGGACCAGTCTCTGCGTGTCGCTGCGGATCTGCAGAACGTCCGCCGCCGCGCCGAACAGGATGTGGAAAAGGCTCACAAATTTGCACTGGAGAAGTTCGCTGGCGATCTGCTGCCGATCGTCGACAGCCTGGAGCGTGGTCTGGACCTGTCCAACCCGGATGACGAGAGCATCCGTCCGATGCGTGAAGGCATCGAGCTGACCCTCAAGATGTTTGCGGACACCCTCAAGCGTTATCACCTGGAAGCCATCGACCCGCACGGTCAGCCGTTCAACGCCGAGCATCACCAGGCAATGGCGATGCAGGAAAGTGCTGACGTCGAGCCGAACAGTGTGCTGAAGGTGTTCCAGAAGGGTTATCAGCTGAACGGCCGTCTACTGCGCCCGGCCATGGTCGTGGTCAGTAAGGCGCCGTCGCCTGTTGCACCGTCAATTGACGAGCAGGCTTGAAATCAGCTGAGTGGCCCCCATTTACAGGCCATGCGTTTAAAGAATTACCGCAATTTGTAAACGCAGTTGCGGCAACCTAATTAAAAAGTTTCGGGAGAGTCAAAGATGGGCAAGATTATCGGTATCGACCTGGGGACCACCAACTCCTGTGTCTCGGTTCTGGAAAACGGTGTTGCGAAGGTTATTGAGAACGCCGAAGGCGCGCGTACCACGCCTTCGATCATTGCTTACGCCAACGACGGTGAAATTCTGGTCGGTCAGTCGGCCAAGCGTCAGGCAGTGACCAATCCGCACAACACTCTGTACGCGGTGAAGCGTCTGATCGGCCGTAAGTTTGACGAAGAAGTCGTTCAGAAAGACATCAAGATGGTGCCTTACACCATCGCCAAGGCTGACAACGGCGACGCGTGGGTTTCGGTCAACGACAAGAAGATGTCCCCTCCTCAGATTTCCGCGGAAATCCTGAAGAAGATGAAAAAAACCGCCGAAGACTACTTGGGCGAGACTGTGACTGAAGCGGTCATTACCGTTCCGGCCTACTTCAACGACAGCCAGCGTCAGGCAACCAAAGACGCCGGCCGCATCGCGGGTCTGGACGTAAAACGCATCATCAACGAACCGACCGCAGCTGCTCTGGCTTACGGTATGGACAAAGCGAAAGGCGACCACACTGTCATCGTTTACGACTTGGGTGGCGGTACTTTCGACGTGTCGGTCATCGAGATCGCTGAAGTCGACGGTGAGCACCAGTTTGAAGTGTTGGCCACCAACGGCGACACCTTCCTGGGTGGTGAGGACTTCGACATTCGTCTGATCGACTACCTCGTCGACGAATTCAAGAAAGAAACCAGCATGAACCTCAAAGGTGATCCGCTGGCGATGCAGCGTCTGAAAGAAGCTGCTGAAAAAGCCAAGATCGAGCTGTCCTCGAGCTTGCAGACCGATGTGAACCTGCCGTACATCACTGCAGACGCCACCGGTCCTAAGCACCTGAATGTGAAGATCTCCCGCGCCAAGCTGGAATCGCTGGTAGAAGACCTGGTTCAACGCACCATCGAGCCATGCCGTATCGCGCTGAAAGACGCCGGTATCGACATCAGCAAGATCAACGACGTGATTCTGGTCGGCGGTCAGACCCGTATGCCGCTGGTTCAGCAGCAGGTCACTGAGTTCTTCGGTAAAGAGGCGCGTAAAGACGTCAACCCGGACGAAGCGGTTGCCATGGGTGCTGCCATCCAGGGCGCGGTTCTGGCCGGCGACGTGAAAGACGTTCTGTTGCTCGACGTAAGCCCGCTGACTCTGGGTATCGAAACCATGGGCGGCGTGATGACTGCGCTGATCGAGAAAAACACCACGATTCCTACCAAGAAATCTCAAGTGTTCTCGACGGCCGATGACAACCAGAGCGCCGTGACCATTCACGTGCTGCAAGGTGAGCGTAAGCAAGCGGCTCAGAACAAGTCGCTGGGCAAGTTCGACCTGGCTGAGATTCCACCGGCTCCACGCGGTGTGCCTCAGATTGAAGTGACCTTCGACATCGACGCCAACGGCATCCTGCACGTCGGCGCGAAAGACAAGGCCACTGGCAAGACTCAGTCGATCGTGATCAAGGCTAACTCGGGTCTGTCCGAGGAAGAGATTCAGCAGATGATTCGTGACGCTGAAACCAACGCCGACGAAGACCGTAAGTTCGAAGAGCTGGCCTCTGCCCGTAACCAGGGTGATGCGCTGGTCCACTCGACTCGCAAAATGGTCGCTGACGCGGGTGACAAGGTCACCGCGGAAGAGAAAACCGCTATCGAAGCTGCTGTTGTTGCTCTGGAAGCGGCTGTCAAAGGCGATGACAAGGCTGCCATCGAAGCGAAGGTCGAAGAGCTGTCGAAAGTCTCTGCCCCTGTCGCTCAGAAGATGTACGCCGAGCAGGCTGAAAAACCGGAAGCCGGTGCTCAGGCTGCACAGGAAGAGCACAAGGCTGACGACGTTGTCGACGCTGAGTTCGAAGAAGTGAAAGACCATAAGTAATGCATCACAGGTAAGCGCAGGCTCACTTGATCGCCGGTTGACCACTTTCGAGTGGTCACTGGTAGGATGTCGCCGCGCGGGAGCTTGCTCCCGCGTTGGTGCGTCTGGAACACCCAAAATTTTTAGGGTCTGCAACGTTGTTTTGCGGGCTTTGTGGCTAAGCCGGGAGCTCCTGCAATCCGGCTTGTTCTGCCGCTTTTCTCGGTCGATCAAAGGCCGTTGAACCAAGACCAGGATCGTTGAATTGACGTGAGTTGGGTCCGGGCCTGAAAGGGGCTCAACGAGTTCGGCAAACTCAGGAGGGTTATGTCGGACGTCCTCAAGAGTGCAGAAAACTTATGTCAAAGCGTGACTATTACGAAGTATTGGGGGTGGAGCGCGGCTCCAGCGAGGCGGACCTGAAAAAGGCATACCGCCGTCTTGCGATGAAGTATCACCCTGACCGCAATCCGGGCGACAAAGCCTCGGAAGACGCCTTCAAAGAAGCCAATGAGGCTTACGAAGTGCTGTCCGACGCCAGCAAGCGTGCTGCGTACGATCAATACGGCCATGCCGCTGTGGATCAAGGCATGGGCGGTGGCGGTGCCGGTTTCGGCGGCGCGAACTTCTCCGACATTTTCGGCGATGTCTTCAGCGACTTCTTCGGCGGTGGCCGTGCCGGTGGCGGCGGTCGTGGCGGTGCTCAGCGCGGCAGCGACCTGCGTTACACCCTGGAACTGAACCTGGAAGAGGCCGTGCGCGGCACCACGGTCAGCATTCGCGTGCCGACACTGGTCAATTGCAAGCCGTGTGATGGCAGCGGCGCCAAGAAAGGCTCCTCGCCGGTGACGTGCCCGACGTGTGGCGGTATCGGTCAGGTGCGCATGCAGCAGGGCTTCTTCTCTGTTCAGCAGACCTGCCCGCGTTGCCACGGCAACGGCAAAATCATTTCTGATCCTTGCGATTCCTGCCATGGCGAAGGCCGCGTCGAAGAGTACAAGACGCTGTCGGTCAAGGTGCCTGCGGGTGTCGACACGGGCGACCGCATTCGTCTGTCAGGCGAAGGCGAGGCCGGTGTTCAGGGTGGTCCGACCGGCGACTTGTACGTCGTGATCAACGTGCGTGAGCACGCGATCTTCCAGCGCGACGGCAAGCACCTGTATTGCGAAGTGCCGATCAGCTTCACCGACGCAGCATTGGGTGGCGAGCTTGAGGTGCCGACGCTGGATGGTCGCGTCAAGCTGAAGATCCCGGAAGGTACTCAGACCGGCAAGCAATTCCGTCTGCGCGGCAAGGGCGTTGCCCCTGTGCGTGGCGGCGGCGCTGGCGACTTGATGTGCCGCGTCGCGGTCGAAACCCCGGTCAACCTGGGTCGTCGTCAGCGTGAATTGCTCGAAGAGTTCCGTGCATCGCTAGAAGGTGACAGCTCTCATTCGCCCAAAGCCAGTGGCTGGTTTGAAGGCGTGAAGCGTTTCTTCGGCGATCTGTAAGGAGCAAGGCATGCGACGCATTGCTGTGATGGGCGCCGCCGGGCGCATGGGCAAGAACCTGATCGAGGCGGTGCAGGATCGCGCGCCGCTCACCGGGCTGACGGCGGCAATCGTTCGTCCTGGCAGCACGATGATCGGCGCCGACGCGGGCGAGCTCGCATCGCTGGGGCGTATTGGTGTTCAGTTGACCGGTAATCTGGAGCAGGTCGCCGACGAGTTCGACGTGCTGATCGACTTCACATTGCCGGACGTCATGCTGAAAAACCTGGCGTTCTGCCGTAAGGCAGGCAAGGCCATGGTCATCGGTACCACCGGGCTGAGTGTCGAGCAAAAGCACCTGCTGGTGGAGGCGAGCAGGGATATTCCTGTCGTCTTCGCGTCCAATTTCAGTGTGGGTGTGAACCTGTCGTTCAAGCTGCTGGATCTGGCGGCGCGAGTGATGGGCGAAGACGCGGACATCGAGATCATCGAAGCCCATCACCGAAACAAGGTCGATGCGCCGTCGGGTACGGCGGTGAGTATGGGTGAGGTCGTTGCCAATGCCCTGGGTCGTGATCTGAGCAAAGTCGCCGTCTACGGCCGTGAGGGCTATACGGGTGTTCGTGAGCGCGAGACGATCGGCTTCGCCACGGTGCGGGGTGGTGATGTCGTCGGTGATCACACCGTGCTGTTCGCCGCCGAGGGTGAGCGTCTGGAGATTACGCACAAGGCGTCCAGTCGCATGACCTTTGCCAAAGGTGCGGTGCGTGCTGCGCTCTGGCTCGATGGCAAAACCTCGGGCCTGTACGACATGCAGGACGTGCTCGACCTGCGCTGACCGGCGATTCGTTCCACGCTGTCAGACGCGCAACAATGCGGGCAGGAAGGGTGTTTTACCTGTATCCTGCCCGCAGTTTTGACCCGCTACGCGATGTCCTGTCGCATTCCTCTGCCTTAAAGGCGTTTTAGCGGTGGATTAAAAAAGCCCTTTTCTGTAAGCTACAGCTTTAGTGTGTCCACTAAAAGCGCGCAGATAATTCGATGAAAAAAGCGGGGTGACGTGTCTATACGTCATTCCGCTTTTTTACAACCTGCGATCGCCCTTTCAGGCTTTATTACGGGAGGTCTTCTTGACTAAGCCAGCCATACTCGCCCTTGCTGATGGCAGCATTTTTCGCGGCGAAGCCATTGGAGCCGACGGTCAAACCGTTGGTGAGGTGGTGTTCAACACCGCAATGACCGGCTATCAGGAAATCCTTACCGATCCTTCCTATGCCCAGCAAATCGTCACCCTGACTTACCCTCACATCGGCAACACTGGCACCACGCCAGAAGACGCCGAATCCGACCGCGTGTGGTCGGCGGGCCTGGTGATTCGTGACCTGCCGCTGGTAGCGAGCAACTGGCGTAACAAGATGTCCCTGGCTGACTATCTGAAAGCCAACAACGTCGTCGCCATTGCCGGCATCGACACTCGCCGCCTGACCCGCATTCTGCGTGAGAAAGGTGCACAGAACGGCTGCATCATGGCGGGCGACGACATTTCCGAAGAGGCAGCCATCGCAGCAGCGCGCGGCTTCCCTGGCCTGAAAGGCATGGATCTGGCGAAAGAAGTCAGCACCAAGAAAAGCTACGAGTGGCGTTCCAGTGTCTGGAACCTGAAAACAGACAGCCACCCGGAGATCGCTGCCGCTGATTTGCCTTACAACGTGGTTGCCTACGACTACGGCGTCAAGACCAACATCCTGCGCATGCTGGTAGAGCGCGGTTGCCGCGTGACCGTGGTGCCGGCCCAGACGCCTGCCAGCGAAGTGCTCGCGCTGAATCCGGATGGTGTGTTCCTGTCCAACGGTCCTGGCGATCCAGAGCCTTGCGACTACGCGATTCAGGCGATCAAGGACGTGCTGCAGACCGAGATTCCGGTGTTCGGTATCTGCCTGGGTCACCAGCTGCTGGCGCTGGCCTCCGGTGCCAAGACCGTCAAGATGGGTCACGGCCACCACGGTGCCAACCACCCGGTTCAGGATCTGGACACGGGCGTGGTCATGATCACCAGCCAGAACCACGGTTTCGCAGTGGACGAAAGCACCTTGCCGAGCAACGTGCGCGCCATCCACAAGTCGCTGTTCGACGGCACCTTGCAGGGTATCGAGCGCACCGACAAGGAAGCATTCAGCTTCCAGGGTCACCCTGAAGCGAGCCCGGGCCCGAACGATGTCGCGCCGCTGTTTGATCGCTTCATCACAGCCATGGCCAAGCGCCGCTAAGCGGCTGACTTGCGACTGTAGCGAGCAGGTGACTGCGGCGAGCCGGATCAGATCCGACAGCTCGCCCGGCCACCTCAGAGAATGTTCAAGACGGCTTGCCGACTGACACAGGATTCGAGTGACAACCCATGCCAAAACGTACAGACATTAAAAGCATCCTGATTCTTGGCGCTGGCCCGATCGTAATCGGCCAGGCCTGTGAATTCGACTACTCCGGCGCCCAGGCCTGTAAAGCCCTGCGCGAAGAGGGTTACCGCGTCATTCTGGTGAACTCCAACCCGGCCACCATCATGACCGACCCGGCCATGGCTGACGCCACCTACATCGAGCCGATCAAATGGGCGACCGTTGCCAAGATCATCGAGAAGGAGCGTCCGGACGCATTGCTGCCAACCATGGGCGGCCAGACCGCTCTGAACTGCGCACTGGATCTGGAGCGCGAAGGCGTACTGGAGAAGTTCGGCGTAGAGATGATCGGTGCCAACGCTGACACCATCGACAAGGCTGAAGATCGCTCGCGTTTCGACAAGGCCATGAAAGCCATCGGTCTGGAATGCCCGCGTTCCGGCATCGCTCACAGCATGGAAGAGGCCAATGCGGTCCTCGAGAAGCTGGGCTTCCCGTGCATCATTCGTCCGTCCTTCACCATGGGCGGCACAGGCGGCGGTATTGCGTACAACCGTGAAGAGTTCGAAGAAATCTGCGCCCGCGGTCTGGACCTGTCACCGACCAAAGAGCTGCTGATCGACGAATCCCTGATCGGCTGGAAAGAGTATGAGATGGAAGTGGTCCGCGACAAAAAGGACAACTGCATCATCGTCTGCTCCATCGAGAACTTCGACCCGATGGGTGTCCACACCGGTGACTCCATCACGGTCGCTCCGGCACAGACCCTGACGGACAAGGAATACCAGATCCTGCGTAACGCCTCGCTGGCGGTCCTGCGCGAGATCGGTGTTGAAACCGGCGGCTCCAACGTGCAGTTCGGTATTTGCCCGGACACCGGCCGTATGGTCGTGATCGAGATGAACCCGCGCGTTTCCCGTTCTTCGGCGCTGGCCTCCAAGGCCACCGGTTTCCCGATCGCCAAAGTCGCGGCCAAACTGGCAGTGGGTTACACCCTGGACGAACTGCAGAACGACATCACCGGCGGCAAAACGCCTGCTTCGTTCGAGCCGTCCATCGACTACGTCGTGACCAAGCTGCCGCGTTTCGCGTTCGAAAAATTCTCCAAGGCTGATGCGCGCCTGACCACCCAGATGAAGTCTGTCGGTGAAGTCATGGCCATCGGTCGTACCTTCCAGGAGTCCCTGCAGAAAGCCCTGCGTGGTCTGGAAGTCGGCGTGAGCGGTCTCGATCCGAAACTGGATCTGAGCAACCCTGAAAGCGCGAGTATCCTCAAGCGCGAGCTGACCGTGCCGGGCGCCGAGCGTATCTGGTATGTCGCTGACGCTTTCCGTGCGGGCATGACCGTCGAGCAAATCTTCGGCATGAACATGATCGACCCTTGGTTCCTGGTTCAGATCGAAGATCTGATCAAGGAAGAAGAGAAGGTCAAGACCATGGGCATGTCGGCCATCGATCGCGACGTGATGTTCCGGCTCAAGCGCAAGGGCTTCTCCGACGCCCGTCTGGCCAAGCTGCTGGGCGTCACCGAGAAGAGCGTTCGTACACACCGTCACAAGCTGGACGTGCTGCCGGTCTACAAGCGCGTTGATACCTGCGCCGCCGAATTCGCGACCGACACTGCGTACATGTACTCCACGTACGAAGAAGAGTGCGAAGCCAATCCTTCGACCCGCGACAAGATCATGATCCTCGGTGGCGGTCCTAACCGCATCGGTCAGGGTATCGAGTTCGACTACTGCTGCGTACACGCGGCACTGGCCCTGCGCGACGACGGTTACGAGACCATCATGGTCAACTGCAACCCGGAAACCGTATCGACCGATTACGACACCTCCGATCGCCTGTACTTCGAACCGGTGACCCTGGAAGACGTGCTGGAAATCGTCCGCGTCGAGAAGCCGAAAGGCGTGATCGTCCAGTACGGCGGCCAGACCCCTTTGAAGCTGGCGCGTGCATTGGAAGCGGCTGGCGTGCCGATCATCGGCACCAGCCCTGATGCCATCGACCGCGCTGAAGACCGTGAGCGTTTCCAGCAGATGGTCGAGCGTTTGAACCTGCGTCAGCCGCCGAACGCCACTGTGCGCAGCGAAGACGAAGCGATTCGTGCTGCGGCGAAGATCGGTTACCCGCTGGTGGTTCGTCCGTCCTACGTTCTGGGCGGTCGTGCGATGGAAATCGTCTACGAAGAAGAAGAACTCAAGCGCTACCTGCGTGAAGCGGTTCAAGTGTCCAACGACAGCCCGGTGCTGCTGGACCACTTCCTCAACTGCGCCATTGAAATGGACGTGGATGCTGTGAGTGATGGCACCGATGTCGTCATCGGCGCGATCATGCAGCACATCGAGCAGGCGGGCGTTCACTCCGGTGACTCCGCGTGCTCGCTGCCGCCTTACTCGCTGCCTGCGCACATTCAGGACGAGATGCGTGAGCAGGTCAAGAAAATGGCCCTGGAGCTCGGCGTTATCGGCCTGATGAACGTCCAACTGGCGCTGCAAGGCGAAGACATCTACGTGATCGAAGTGAACCCGCGTGCCTCGCGTACCGTGCCGTTCGTTTCCAAGTGCATCGGTGTTTCCCTTGCCATGATCGCGGCTCGCGTCATGGCGGGTAAAACCCTGAAAGAGCTGGGCTTCACCAAGGAAATCATTCCGAACTTCTACAGCGTGAAAGAGGCAGTGTTCCCGTTTGCCAAATTCCCTGGCGTTGACCCGATCCTCGGGCCAGAGATGAAGTCGACCGGTGAGGTCATGGGTGTCGGTGACACCTTCGGCGAAGCATTCGCCAAAGCCCAGATGGGCGCCAGCGAAGTATTGCCAACCGGCGGTACAGCGTTTATCAGCGTGCGTGATGACGACAAGCCATTGGTGGCTGGCGTTGCGCGCAACTTGATCGAACTCGGTTTTGAAATCGTCGCAACGGCCGGCACTGCCCGCTTGATCGAAGCAGCAGGCCTGAAAGTTCGCCGCGTGAACAAGGTGACCGAGGGCCGCCCTCACGTGGTCGATATGATCAAGAACGACGAAGTGACGTTGATCATCAACACCACTGAAGGTCGCCAGTCGATCGCGGATTCTTATTCCATTCGTCGCAACGCCTTGCAGCACAAGATTTACTGCACCACCACCATTGCTGCGGGCGAGGCTATCTGTGAAGCGCTGAAGTTCGGTCCTGAAAAAACCGTTCGCCGCTTGCAGGATCTACATGCAGGATTGAAAGCATGAGCATTACCAAATATCCGATGACCGTTCAGGGCGCTCTCGCCCTGGAAGAAGAGCTGCATCACCTGAGCAAGGTCGAGCGTCCGCGCTTGAGCCAGGCCATCGGTGAAGCACGTGAGCTGGGCGACCTCAAGGAAAACGCCGAGTACCATGCTGCCCGCGAAGAGCAGGGCATGGTCGAGGCGCGGATCCGTGATATCGAAGGCCGTCTGCAAAACTCGGTCGTGATCGACGTCACCAGCATCGCTCACTCAGGCAAGGTGATTTTCGGCACAACCGTAGAGCTGGCCAACGTTGAGACTGACGAGCAGGTGACGTACCAGATCGTGGGTGAAGACGAAGCGAACATCAAACAGGGCAAGATCTCTGTAGGTGCTCCGATTGCCCGGGCCATCATCGGCAAGGAAGAAGGTGATGTCGTGGCGATCAAGACGCCGAGCGGTGTGATCGAGTACGAGATTGTCGAGGTCAAGCACATCTGACCGGTGCCTGCGGAGGTCGTCCCCAGGGGCGCCTTCCGTGGGCGAGCGGGTTCGGGTTGGAAGTGGTGAAAGCGCTGCTTCTTGCTGATGATCAGGTGGTTCCGGTCAGGGCGCGCGATCCGCGCCCCTGACAGGGTTCACGCTTATTTGTAGCGGTGAATGTTCGACAGCTGTTTGTTAGGCTGTGGGTTCTTGCGGTAGATCAGCGCCATCTTGCCGATGGTCTGCACCAGTTCCGCACGACCTTGTTTGCACAGTTCTTCGATGACGGCACGGCGATCGTCGCGATCTTCCAGCTTGATCTGAACCTTGATCAGTTCATGATCGACCAATGCGCGATCAAGCTCGGCCAGCACGCCCTCACTCAGGCCGTTGCCGGCAACCATCAGGACCGGCTTCAGGTCATGTCCAATGGATTTGTACTGTTTCTTCTGCTCGTTAGTGAGCGGCATAATCTGACCCTTTTCGTCTGATTCTGTAAAATTGGCGGCCATTTTACCCGAGGGCTCGTGGCTCCGCCCAGTTAATCACGACGCATATCATCGAGGTGCCCCGTGGCGCAGCGTTCCAAGAGCAGCCATAACTGGCTGAGAGAACATTTCGACGACAAGTACGTCAAAATGGCACAGAAAGATGGCTACCGTTCCCGCGCCAGTTACAAGCTTCTGGAGATCCAGGAGAAGGACAAGATCATTCGTCCCGGCATGACGGTTGTCGACCTCGGTGCAGCCCCGGGAGGCTGGTCGCAAGTGACCAGTCGTCTGATTGGTGGCAAGGGTCGCCTTATCGCATCCGACATTCTGGAAATGGACAGCATCCCTGATGTGACCTTTATACAAGGGGATTTCACTGAGGATGCAGTCTTTAAACAGATCCTCGAGGCGATCGGTAATACTCAAGTAGACCTTGTGATTTCCGATATGGCCCCCAATATGAGTGGATTGAGCGCTGTGGATATGCCACGCGCCATGTTCCTTTGTGAGTTGGCGCTCGACCTGGCGGGTCGGGTTCTGCGTCCGGGTGGTGATTTCTTGATCAAGGTCTTCCAGGGTGAAGGCTTCGATGTGTACCACAAGGATGTTCGCAAAATGTTCGATAAGGTACAGATGCGCAAGCCTCTGTCCTCCCGTGACCGCTCTCGTGAGCAGTACCTTCTGGGCCGCGGTTTCAAAGGCGGTTATGAGGCCCCGGGCGATTCTGAGTAAAGGCAATAGCTTTTTTCAAATGGCTTTATTCACGGAGCGTAACGAAGATCGTGTAGTCAAAGTTTCACAAAGGGTTACAGACGCCGCCTGCCACACCTGTAGGATCTGTAGTAAGTTAGGCCGGTGAATATCATGCGAGGCACGCTCCAGCGTGGAGCTTGCTTCAGAGGGTAGCTAATTGAACGATATGGCAAAGAATTTGATCCTGTGGTTGATCATCGCCGCGGTCCTTGTGACGGTGATGAACAACTTCTCCAGCCCGAACGAGCCGCAGACCCTCAACTACTCCGAGTTCATCCAGCAGGTTAAGGATGGCAAGGTCGAGAAAGTTGCCGTTGACGGTTACGTCATCACGGGCAAACGCAGCGACGGCGATACCTTCAAGACCATTCGTCCGGCGATCCAGGACAACGGCCTGATCGGTGATCTGGTCGACAACAATGTCGTGATCGAAGGCAAACAGCCTGAGCAGCAAAGCATCTGGACCCAGTTGCTGGTCGCCAGCTTCCCGATCCTGGTCATCATTGCTGTCTTCATGTTCTTCATGCGCCAGATGCAAGGTGGCGCGGGAGGCAAGGGCGGACCAATGAGTTTCGGCAAGAGCAAGGCGCGTCTGCTCTCCGAAGATCAGGTCAAGACCACACTGGCCGACGTTGCAGGTTGCGACGAAGCCAAGGAAGAAGTGGGCGAACTCGTAGAATTTCTCCGTGATCCGGGTAAATTCCAGCGCTTGGGCGGTCGTATTCCGCGCGGCGTCTTGATGGTCGGTCCTCCGGGTACCGGTAAGACCTTGCTGGCCAAGGCGATTGCCGGTGAAGCGAAGGTCCCGTTCTTCACCATTTCCGGTTCTGACTTTGTCGAGATGTTCGTGGGTGTCGGCGCCAGCCGGGTTCGTGACATGTTCGAACAAGCCAAGAAGCATGCACCTTGCATCATCTTCATCGACGAAATCGATGCGGTAGGTCGTCACCGTGGCGCCGGTATGGGCGGCGGTCACGATGAACGTGAGCAGACGCTCAACCAGTTGCTGGTTGAGATGGACGGTTTCGAGATGAACGACGGCATCATCGTCATTGCGGCAACCAACCGTCCCGACGTCCTCGACCCTGCATTGCTTCGTCCGGGCCGTTTCGACCGTCAGGTTGTGGTGGGTCTGCCAGACATTCGCGGTCGTGAGCAAATTCTCAAGGTCCACATGCGCAAAGTGCCAATGGGTGACGACGTCAACCCGGCGGTGATCGCACGCGGTACTCCAGGTTTCTCCGGTGCCGATCTGGCGAACCTGGTCAACGAAGCGTCGCTGTTTGCCGCTCGTGTCGGTAAGCGCATCGTTGAAATGAAGGAATTCGAACTGGCGAAAGACAAGATCATGATGGGCGCCGAGCGCAAATCCATGGTCATGTCCGAGAAAGAGAAGCAGAACACGGCTTATCACGAGGCAGGTCACGCCATCGTCGGTCGTGTCGTGCCCGAGCATGATCCGGTCTACAAAGTCTCGATCATTCCTCGTGGTCGTGCGCTGGGTGTGACGATGTTCCTTCCAGAGGAAGACCGTTACAGCCTTTCCAAGCGCGCGCTGATCAGTCAGATCTGTTCGCTCTACGGCGGTCGTATCGCTGAAGAGATGACGTTGGGCTTCGACGGTGTTACCACCGGCGCATCCAACGACATCATGCGGGCCAGTCAGATTGCCCGGAACATGGTCACCAAGTGGGGCCTGTCCGAGAAGTTGGGGCCTCTGATGTACTCGGAAGATGAAGACGGCGGTTATCTGGGTCGTGGCGGTGGCGGTCAAAACGCCAGCCTCTCGGCAGATACCGCTCGCATGATCGACTCCGAAGTGCGCAGCATCATTGATCAGTGCTACGGCACTGCCAAGCAGATCCTGACGGACAATCGCGACAAGCTGGACGCGATGGCCGATGCACTGATGAAGTACGAGACCATCGACGCCGAGCAGATCGATGACATCATGGCGGGTCGCACGCCTCGCGAACCGCGTGACTGGGAAGGTGGCTCGGGTGCTTCCGGCACGCCAACCGCTCCAGTAGGTCCTCGTCCTGAAACCCCGATTGGCGGCCCTGCTGCTGACCACTAAGGCCTGACATGACTTCTGCGCTGTACCCAACCCGGTTGCCTTGCGGCAACCGGGTTCTTGATTTATCCCGGACGCATGTCATGGGAATCCTCAATGTCACCCCCGATTCGTTCTCCGATGGCGGTCGCTTCGCCCAGCGCGATCTCGCTTTGCGGCACGCTGAAGCCATGGTTGTCGCCGGCGCGACCCTGATCGATGTCGGAGGGGAGTCCACGCGCCCTGGCGCTCGTACGGTTTCGCCGGTCGAAGAGTTGGAACGCGTTGCGCCCATCGTCGAAGCGATCAGTCGCGAGCTTGACGTCATTATCTCGGTGGACACTTCAACGCCCGCAGTCATCCGTGAGACGGCGCGCTTGGGTGCAGGCCTGATCAACGATGTGCGTTCCCTGCAGCGTGACGGCGCGCTGGATGCGGCAGTGGCAACCGGGTTGCCGGTGTGCCTGATGCACATGCGTGGCGAGCCTACGGACATGCAGAACGATCCTCGCTATGACGATCTGCTGGGCGAGGTCAGTTCGTTTCTCAGGGAGCGGATGGACGCCTGCATCGCTGCGGGCATCGCGAGAGAACATATCATCCTCGATCCCGGTTACGGGTTCGCCAAAACGCTTGAGCACAACCTGAGTCTGTTCAAGCATATGGAGGCCCTGCTTGAGTTGGGTCGGCCGCTGCTGGTTGGCGTCTCACGCAAGAGTATGATCGGCAAGGTGCTGGACAAGCCTGTTGACCAGCGGCTTTACGGAGCGCTCGCACTGGCGGGAATGGCCATGATCAAGGGCGCGAGAATTTTGCGTGTGCACGATGTCGCTGAAACCGTCGATGTCGTCCGCATGATTTCCGCTGTTGAATCGGCAGAATAAGAATCTGGAGCACCCATGAGCACTAAGAAATATTTCGGAACCGACGGCATTCGCGGTCGCGTAGGTCAATTCCCCATCACCCCTGATTTCATGCTCAAGCTGGGTTGGGCCGCCGGCATGGCATTTCGCAAGATGGGCGCGTGCCGCATCCTGGTAGGCAAGGATACTCGCATCTCGGGTTACATGTTCGAGTCTGCGCTCGAGGCTGGATTGTCTGCGGCCGGCGCTGACGTCATGTTGCTTGGCCCGATGCCGACGCCTGCGATCGCCTACCTGACCCGCACCTTTCAGGCTCAAGCGGGCATCGTTATCAGTGCGTCGCACAACCCGCATTACGATAACGGCATCAAGTTCTTTTCCGGGAAAGGCACCAAGCTCCCTGATGAAGTCGAAATGATGATCGAGGAGTTGCTCGATGCGCCGATGACGGTGGCGGAGTCTGAGCATCTCGGCAAGGTGTCCCGGATCAACGACGCGGCAGGCCGCTACATTGAATTCTGCAAAAGCAGCGTGCCGACCAGCACCAGTTTTGCGGGGCTCAAGATCGTGGTCGATTGCGCCCATGGCGCGACCTACAAGGTGGCGCCGAACGTATTCCGTGAGCTGGGCGCACAGGTGACGGTGCTGTCGGCTGCGCCCAATGGGCTGAACATCAACGACGACTGTGGTTCGACCCACATGGGTGCTCTGCAGGCGGCTGTCGTTGCCGAGAAGGCCGATCTGGGTATTGGCTTCGATGGCGATGGTGATCGCGTCTTGATGGTCGATCACACCGGTGCGATCGTCGACGGGGATGAGTTGATCTACATCATCGCCCGAGACCTGCACGAGCGTGGCCGCTTGCAGGGCGGTGTCGTGGGTACATTGATGAGCAATCTGGGGCTTGAGCTGGCGCTTGCCGACCTGAGTATTCCGTTCGTGCGGGCCAATGTGGGTGACCGCTATGTCATCGCCGAATTGCTGGAGCGTAACTGGCAGGTCGGTGGTGAGAATTCGGGTCACGTCGTCTGCTTCCAGCACACCACGACCGGCGATGCGATCATCGCCGCGCTGCAGGTGTTGCTGGCACTCAAACGCTCGGGACAGAGCTTGGCGGAGTCTCGTCAGGGACTGAGAAAATGCCCGCAAGTATTGGTCAACGTGCGCTTTGAGGGCGGTGGTGTGGACCCAGTCCAGCACCCTGCGGTCAAGGAAGCGTGTGAGCGCGTGACGGCGGCCATGGGGGGGCGTGGTCGCGTGCTGTTGCGCAAGTCAGGTACCGAGCCGTTGGTGCGTGTCATGGTTGAAGGTGAGGACGAAACACTGGTCGCTGGCTATGCCGACGAACTCGCAAAACTGGTTGCTGAAGTTTGCGCCTAGTTTCGGCTTGCCAGTGTTGAAACTGTTGGGTAACATCTGCGCCCACTTTGACCGACGAGGTACAGCATGCGTCGCCCTATGGTAGCTGGTAACTGGAAAATGCACGGTACCTGCGCCAGCGTCGCTGAGCTGGTCGAAGGTTTGGCAAATATGGCCATTCCTGACGGTGTCGATGTTGCCGTATTCCCTACGAGCCTGCACGTCAGCTTCGTTGTCGAGTGCTTTAAAGAGCACGCGATTTCGGTAGGTGCGCAGAACTGCGCTCACGAAGCAGGGCAGGGAGCACTGACCGGTGAGGTCTCGCCGACTCAGTTGCAAGATGCAGGTTGCAAGCTGGTGCTGGTTGGGCACTCGGAGCGTCGCCAGATCATGGGCGAAAGCAACGAGGTCCTGAGCCGCAAGTTTGCTGCAGCCCAGGCAAGTGGTTTGACACCGATCCTGTGTGTCGGTGAAACACTGGAGCAGCGCGAAGCCGGCAAGACGCTTGAAGTTGTCGGGCAACAGCTCGACAGCATCATCGAAGAGCTCGGTATCGATGCTTTCGTGAATGCGGTAATTGCTTACGAGCCGGTCTGGGCCATTGGCACCGGATTGACTGCCTCGCCGGAGCAGGCGCAGGAAGTGCACGCAGCCATTCGTGCGCAGTTGGCGAAAGAGAATTCTGAAGTCGCGCAAGGTGTGCGTCTTCTATATGGCGGCAGCGTGAAGGCGGCCAATGCGGTCGAGCTGTTCAGCATGCCGGATATCGATGGGGGGCTCATTGGTGGAGCGTCCCTGAATGCAGATGAGTTCGGTGCGATCATTCGCGCCGCGGGAAACTGAAAAAATGCTGGAAACAGTCGTAGTCGTTCTTCATCTGCTGGGCGCATTGGGCGTAGTTGCTCTCGTATTGCTGCAGCAGGGTAAAGGTGCGGACGCTGGCGCGTCGTTCGGAGCAGGTGCATCAAATACTGTCTTCGGAGGCCAAGGTTCCTCTACCTTTCTTAGTAAGTTTACTGCTATACTTGCCGCCTGTTTCTTCATGACCAGCTTAGGGTTAGGTTACTTTGCTAAAGAGAAAGCTCACCAGCTGACTCAAGTAGGTTTGCCAAACCCAGCGGTGTTGGAAGTTAAGCAAAAGCCGGCAGCAGATGATGTTCCGGTCCTGGAAGGACAACAGAAACCAGCCGCTGTACCAGCTGACGTTCCTGCCGCTCCAGAACAGAAGTAACACAGGATTCGCAGTCGATAGTTGGGCTGCAAAAAGAGTTGTAATGCCGAGGTGGTGGAATTGGTAGACACGCAACCTTGAGGTGGTTGTGCCCATAGGGTGTAGGGGTTCGAGTCCCCTTCTCGGTACCAATTAAACAAGTCAGCCCGCAGTAGCGGGCTTTCTTGTAGGTGGATGTGTCGGATTGACCCAAATCGGGATCGGTCGTATACTTCCGCCCCAGCTTTGTCGCGGGGTGGAGCAGTCTGGTAGCTCGTCGGGCTCATAACCCGAAGGTCGTTGGTTCAAATCCAGCCCCCGCAACCAGTTTTAGCGGAGCCCCTTTTCAGGGGCTTTTTGTTAGCTGGACACTTTATTACGCCGCTGTTGACGGCGTTTTTCATGATGGGCGCTTTGCCCATTTTTTATTTGCACAGCATGCACGAGGGGGTTCAGGTGTCGAGCAAGCTAGAACAGTTGCAGGCCTTGTTGGCCCCGGTGGTCGTGGCCCTTGGCTATGAATGCTGGGGTATCGAGTTTTCGGCCCAGGGTCGTCACTCAATGTTGCGCGTTTATATCGATAAAGAGGGCGGCGTGCTGGTGGACGATTGTGCCATCGTCAGCCGTCAGATCAGCGGTGTTCTGGACGTAGAAGATCCGATCAGCTCCGAATATACGCTCGAAGTTTCTTCTCCTGGCATGGAACGCCCACTGTTCACGATTGAGCAGTTTGCCTCGTTTGCCGGGGAACAAGTGAAGATAAAGCTGCGTTCGCCCTTCGACGGTCGGCGCAACTTTCAAGGCCTTCTCCGCGGGGTGGAGGAGCAGGATGTCGTGGTGCAAGTGGAAGATCACGAATACCTGTTGCCGATCGATCTGATCGACAAAGCCAACATTATTCCCACGTTTGACTGAGACGCGGATCCCGCGGATCCAATGGCTTGCGAAAGGCGAGGCGTACGATGAGCAAAGAAGTACTGCTGGTTGTTGAGTCGGTATCGAATGAAAAAGGCGTACCGGCCGATGTGATTTTTGAAGCGCTTGAAATCGCTTTGGCTACGGCCACCAAAAAGCGTTTTGAAGACGAAGTTGACCTCCGTGTGGAAATCAATCGCCACACGGGCGCTTACGAGACGTTCCGTCGCTGGACGGTTGTCGAAGAAGACGATCTTGACGATCCTGCGATTGAAACCTGGCCGACCAAGGTTGCCGAAACGCATCCGGGCGCCAAGGTGGGCGACGTTGTAGAAGAAAAAATCGAATCCATCGAGTTTGGCCGTATCGCCGCTCAGACTGCCAAGCAAGTCATTGTGCAGAAAGTTCGCGAAGCCGAGCGCGCTCAAGTCGTGGACGCTTATCGTGAGCGTCTGGGCGAAATCATTTCCGGTACTGTTAAAAAAGTTACACGTGACAATGTCATCGTCGACTTGGGTAACAATGCCGAAGCGCTGCTGGCGCGTGAAGACATCATTTCCCGGGAAACTTTCCGTGTCGGTGTCCGCGTTCGTGCATTGCTCAAAGAGATCCGCACTGAAAACCGTGGTCCTCAGCTGATCCTGTCGCGTACTGCGCCAGAGATGCTGATCGAGCTGTTCCGGATTGAAGTTCCGGAAATTGCCGAAGGTCTCATCGAGGTGATGGCTGCCTCTCGTGATCCTGGTTCGCGTGCAAAAATCGCAGTTCGCTCCAAGGACAAACGCATTGACCCGCAAGGCGCTTGCATCGGCATGCGCGGTTCGCGTGTCCAGGCAGTTTCCGGCGAGTTGGGCGGCGAGCGTGTGGATATCGTGCTGTGGGACGACAACCCGGCACAGTTCGTCATCAACGCCATGTCGCCCGCCGAAGTGGCAGCGATCATCGTTGATGAAGACGCCCACGCCATGGACATCGCTGTAGGCGCAGACAACCTGGCCCAGGCGATTGGTCGCGGCGGTCAGAACGTGCGTCTGGCGAGCCAGCTGACTGGCTGGACCTTGAACGTAATGACCGAATCGGACATCCAGGCCAAGCAGCAAGCGGAAACCGGTGACATCCTGCGCAACTTCATCGACGAGCTGGAAGTTGACGAAGAACTTGCTCAGGTACTGGTAGATGAAGGCTTCACCAGCCTGGAAGAGATTGCCTACGTACCGTTGGAAGAAATGCTCAACATCGACGGCTTTGACGAAGACATCGTCAACGAGCTTCGCGCTCGTGCCAAGGATCGTTTGTTGACTAAAGCCATCGCTACTGAGGAAAAGCTGGCAGACGCCCATCCGGCCGAAGACCTGCTCTCGCTTGAGGGTATGGACAAGGATTTGGCGATGGAACTGGCGGTGCGCGGCGTAATTACCCGCGAAGACCTGGCCGAGCAGTCTATTGACGATCTGCTCGACATCGACGGCATTGACGATGATCGTGCCGGCAAGTTGATCATGGCCGCCCGAGCCCATTGGTTCGAGTAAGTAGATGCGGCCTGAGGAGAGAAGTGCATGACGCAAGTCACGGTGAAAGAACTGGCCAAAACGGTCGACACACCGGTAGAGCGCCTGTTACAGCAGATGCGTGAGGCAGGTTTGCCGCACACCGCCGCCGAGCAAGTTGTGACCGATAACGAAAAACAAGCCCTGTTGACGCACCTGAAAAGCGGTCACAAGGCGAAAGTGGAAGAACCGCGCAAGATCACTTTGCAGCGTAAAACCACCAGTACTCTGCGCGTTGCTGGCAGCAAGAGCATCAGCGTTGAAGTGCGCAAGAAGAAAGTCTTCGTACAGCGTAGCCCGGAAGAAATCGAAGCCGAGCGCAAGCGCGAACAGGATGAACGCCGTGCGGTAGAAAATGCCGCCCGTCAAAAGGCTGAAGAAGAAGCCCGTCAGCGTGCCGAAGAAGAAGCACGCCGCCAGCCTGCTCCTGCTCCGCAAGCGGCTGAAGCGGTGGCAGCTCCTTCGCCGGAGCCGGTTGCACAATCGGTGTCCGAGCCTGTTCTGGACGTTGCACCTGCAGCGCCTGCTCCGGTGGCCGACGTTCGCAAGAAAGACGAACAGCGCCGTCCTGACAAACCACGCAACGACGACAGCAATCGTCGCGGCAGTGGCGATGGCGAGCGCAAGAACGCTCCACATCGTGCTTCGGTCAAGGAAAAAGCGCCGGCTCCACGCGTTGCTCCACGCACCACCGACGAAGAGAGCGATGGCTTCCGTCGTGGCGGTCGTGGCAAGGCAAAGCTGAAAAAACGTAACGCTCACGGCTTCCAGAACCCTACCGGTCCTGTGGTTCGTGAGGTGAAGATCGGCGAAACCATCACTGTGGGCGATCTCGCTCAACAGATGTCGGTCAAAGCTGCTGAAATCATCAAGTTCATGTTCAAGCTGGGCACTCCGGCCACCATCAACCAGGTTCTGGATCAGGAAACTGCCCAGCTGGTCGCTGAAGAACTGGGCCACAAAGTGACCCTGGTCAGCGACACCGCCTTGGAAGATTCCCTGGCTGAGTCGCTGAAGTTCGAAGGTGAGACGGTTCCTCGTGCGCCGGTCGTTACGGTCATGGGTCACGTTGACCATGGTAAGACCTCGCTGCTCGACTACATCCGTCGTGCCAAGGTTGCCGCTGGCGAAGCCGGTGGTATCACTCAGCACATCGGCGCTTACCACGTTGAAACCGAACGCGGCATGGTGACGTTCCTCGACACCCCGGGTCACGCTGCGTTTACCGCAATGCGTGCACGTGGTGCGAAAGCGACCGACATCGTCATTCTGGTTGTCGCTGCCGACGACGGCGTGATGCCACAGACCATCGAAGCCGTGCAGCACGCACAGGCAGCCGGTGTTCCGTTGGTCGTTGCCGTGAACAAGATCGACAAGCCGGGCGCTGACCTGGACCGCATCCGCAGTGAACTGTCGGTTCATGGCGTAACGTCCGAAGAGTGGGGTGGTGATACCCCATTCGTGCCTGTATCGGCGAAAGTCGGTACCGGTGTCGACGAGCTGCTCGAAGCCGTTCTGCTCCAAGCCGAAGTGCTGGAACTGGTTGCCACTCCATCGGCTCCTGGCCGTGGTGTCGTGGTCGAATCGCGTCTGGACAAGGGCCGCGGTCCTGTCGCCACTGTTCTGGTTCAGGACGGTACGCTGCGTCAGGGCGACATGGTGCTGGTCGGTTCGAACTACGGTCGCGTTCGCGCCATGCTCGACGAGAACGGCAAGCCAATCAAGGAAGCCGGTCCTTCCATCCCTGTCGAGATCCTCGGCCTGGACGGTACGCCGGACGCTGGCGACGAGATGAGCGTGGTTGCCGACGAGAAGAAAGCCCGTGAAGTGGCTCTGTTCCGTCAAGGCAAGTTCCGTGAAGTCAAGCTGGCCCGTGCTCACGCTGGCAAGCTGGAAAACATCTTCGAGAACATGGGTCAGGAAGAGAAGAAGACGCTCAACATCGTCCTCAAATCCGACGTCCGCGGTTCTCTGGAAGCTTTGCAGGGCGCTTTGAACGGCCTGGGCAACGACGAAGTACAAGTGCGTGTAGTGGGCGGCGGCGTCGGTGGTATCACCGAAAGCGACGCCAACCTGGCGCTGGCTTCCAACGCTGTACTGTTCGGCTTCAACGTGCGTGCCGATGCTGGCGCGCGCAAGATCGTCGAGCAGGAAGGTCTGGACATGCGTTACTACAACGTGATCTACGACATCATCGAAGACGTCAAGAAAGCCCTCACCGGTATGCTTGGCAGCGACGTCCGGGAGAACATCCTGGGTATCGCCGAAGTTCGCGACGTGTTCCGTTCGCCGAAATTCGGTGCGATCGCCGGTTGCATGGTCATCGAAGGCGTTGTGTTCCGTAACCGTCCGATCCGTGTACTGCGTGAAGACATCGTTATCTTCGAAGGCGAGCTGGAATCCCTGCGCCGCTTCAAGGATGACGCTTCCGAAGTACGTGCCGGCATGGAATGCGGTATCGGCGTCAAGAGCTACAACGACGTCAAGGTCGGTGACAAGATCGAAGTCTTCGAGAAGGTCCAAGTGGCTCGCAGCCTCTAAATCGCGAGCTTCAGGAGTCATGGTTGTCGTCGCATGCGAATGCCCAGCGCCAGCTACTGACTCTAAACGCAACGCCCGGTCCGGCTTCTGCCAGGCCGGGCGTTTGCCGCTTTCAGACCGCACGGCTTTTTTGCCGTAGGTGACAGGTAACAAGACATGGCAAAAGAATACAGCCGTACCCAGCGTATCGGCGATCAGATGCAGCGCGAGCTGGCTCAACTGATCCGTCGCGAAGTCAAGGACCCACGCGTGGGTCTGGTCACGATCACCGCCGTCGACGTCAGCCGTGACGTGGGCCACGCCAAGGTCTACATCACCGTGATGGGTGAAGACAGCGCTGAAGAAATCAAGCAGTCGATCAAGGTGCTCAACTCCGCAGCGGGCTTTCTGCGCATGCAGCTGGCACGTGAGATGAAGCTGCGCAGCGTGCCTCAGTTGCACTTCCACTATGACGAAAGCGTCGCCCGTGGCGCGCATTTGTCCGCGCTGATCGAGCGCGCCGTGGCTGAAGACGGTCAGCACGAATCCGCTGCCAAGCAAGACGGTTCGGAGGAATAACGCCGTGGCTCAGGTCAAGCGCATTCGCCGCAATGTCAGCGGCATCATCCTGCTCGACAAGCCGCTGGGTTTCACCTCCAACGCAGCCTTGCAAAAGGTTCGCTGGTTGCTCAACGCGGAAAAGGCCGGTCATACCGGCAGTCTCGACCCACTGGCCACCGGCGTACTGCCGCTGTGCTTTGGCGAGGCGACCAAGTTCTCCCAGTACCTGCTCGATTCCGACAAGGGTTACGAAACCCTGATGCAGTTGGGCAAGACCACCACCACGGCAGACGCCGAGGGTGAGGTTTTGCAAACGCGTCCGGTGACCGTTGGTCGCACCGATATCGAGGCTGTGCTGCCCGGATTTCGCGGCCAAATCAGTCAGATACCGCCGATGTACTCCGCGCTGAAGCGTGATGGCCAGCCGTTGTACAAGTTGGCGCGGGCAGGGGAAGTGGTGGAGCGCGAAGCGCGTTCTGTTACTATTGCGCGCCTGGAATTATTGGCAAGCGAAGGCGAGACCGCTCGCTTGGCCGTTGACTGCAGCAAAGGCACCTATATCCGCACCCTGGTGGAGGATATCGGTGAGAAATTGGGCTGCGGTGCGTACGTCGCTGAACTGCGTCGCACGCAAGCCGGACCTTTCACGCTGGCCCAGACGGTCACGCTGGAAGAGCTGGAGGCGGTGCACGCCGAAGGCGGCAATGAAGCGGTTGATCGCTTCCTGATGCCTTCCGATAGTGGATTGCTCGACTGGCCGCTGTTGAAGTTTTCCGAGCACAGTTCGTTTTACTGGTTGCATGGTCAACCAGTCAGAGCCCCGGATGCGCCGAAGTTCGGCATGGTTCGGGTGCAGGATCATGAAGGTCGCTTCATCGGGATCGGTGAGGTGAGTGAAGACGGGCGTATTGCGCCACGTCGACTGATTCGGTCAGAGTGACCGAACCCGTCGAGTCGGGGGTTCCTGGCACGGCGGTAAGAGGGTGGCTGTTAACAGGCACGGTCACTCCTCTCTTATAGATACAGGGATTTGTCCCTGGCCTGTTGAAGCTGTTTCTTTGAAACAGTTTCCTGATAAAAAGGATTGCCTCATGGCTCTCGACGTTCAAGAAAAAGCTCAAATCGTTGCTGACTACCAGCAAGCTGTTGGTGACACGGGTTCGCCAGAAGTGCAAGTTGCACTGCTGACCGCCAACATCAACAAACTGCAAGGTCACTTCAAGGCCAACGGTAAAGATCACCACTCCCGTCGTGGTCTGATCCGCATGGTTAACCAGCGCCGTAAGCTGCTGGACTACCTGAAAGGCAAAGACGTGAGCCGTTACAGCGCTCTGATCGGTCGCCTGGGTCTGCGTCGCTAATCAGCGATTGCGCTAGAGGTTGGTTGTCTGTCGTACATCTGCGGGTCTCCCGCAGGTGTAGGGCAGGCTCCCAGCCTCAAGTTTTATCTGGATACACGTTTTACGCTCTACCCTGGACTGACGAAGGGGCCGATTCCCCTCACTGCCCAAGAATTCGCAAGAAACCAGTTCCCCCAAGAGCCACAAAGAAGGTAGGAAACCGTGAACCCGGTAATCAAGAAATTTCAATTCGGTCAATCGACCGTAACCCTGGAGACAGGCCGCATCGCCCGTCAAGCTTCTGGTGCAGTATTGGTCACCGTTGACGACGACGTCACCGTTCTCGTGACTGTGGTCGGCGCCAAACAAGCAGACGCCGGCAAAGGCTTCTTCCCACTGTCCGTTCACTACCAAGAAAAAACCTACGCTGCCGGCAAGATTCCTGGCGGTTTCTTCAAGCGTGAAGGCCGTCCTTCCGAAAAAGAAACCCTGACCTCGCGTCTGATCGACCGTCCGATCCGCCCACTGTTTCCAGAAGGCTTCATGAACGAAGTGCAGGTTGTCTGCACCGTCGTTTCCACCAGCAAGAAAACCGATCCGGACATCGCTGCGATGATCGGTACCTCGGCTGCTCTGGCCATCTCGGGTATTCCTTTCGACGGCCCAATCGGCGCCGCTCGCGTTGCTTTCCATGAAAGCACCGGTTACCTGCTGAACCCGACTTACGAACAACTGAAAGCGTCGAGCCTGGACATGGTCGTTGCCGGTACCGAAGAAGCGGTACTGATGGTTGAGTCGGAAGCCAAAGAACTGACCGAAGACCAGATGCTGGGCGCCGTACTGTTCGCCCACGACGAATTCCAGTCGGTGATCAAGGCTGTTAAAGAGCTGGCCGCCGAAGCTGCCAAGCCAACCTGGACCTGGGCTCCAAAGGCTGAAGCCACCGAACTGCTGGGCGCTATCCGCTCCGAGTTCGGCGCTGCCATTTCCGAGGCCTACACCATTACCGTCAAGGCTGATCGCTATGCGCGCCTGGGCGAGCTGAAGGATCAGGTCGTTGCCAAGCTGGCTGTTGAAGAAGGCAGCCCGTCGGCTTCCGAAGTCAAAGCTGCCTTCGGCGAAATCGAATACCGCACCGTTCGCGAAAACATCGTCAACGGCAAGCCACGTATCGACGGCCGCGACACTCGCACCGTGCGTCCGCTGAACATCGAAGTCGGCGTTCTGCCGAAGACTCACGGTTCGGCCCTGTTCACCCGCGGCGAAACTCAGGCGCTGGTTGTTGCCACGCTGGGTACTGCGCGTGATGCACAGCTGCTGGACACCCTGGAAGGCGAGAAAAAAGACCCCTTCATGCTGCACTACAACTTCCCTCCGTTCTCGGTGGGCGAGTGCGGTCGCATGGGCGGTGCGGGTCGTCGCGAAATCGGTCACGGCCGTCTGGCCCGTCGTTCGGTTCAAGCGATGCTGCCACCGGCTGACGCGTTCCCTTACACCATTCGTGTGGTGTCGGAAATCACCGAGTCCAACGGTTCCAGCTCCATGGCTTCGGTCTGCGGCGCTTCCCTGGCCTTGATGGACGCGGGTGTTCCGATGAAAGCCCCGGTTGCCGGTATCGCCATGGGTCTGGTTAAAGAAGGCGAGAAGTTCGCTGTTCTGACCGACATCCTGGGTGACGAAGATCACCTCGGCGACATGGACTTCAAAGTAGCCGGTACCGCCAATGGCGTCACCGCGCTGCAGATGGACATCAAGATCAAAGGCATCACCGAAGAAATCATGGAGATCGCCCTGGGCCAGGCCCTGGAAGCTCGCCTGAACATCCTCGGTCAGATGAACAAGATCATCGGCCAGTCGCGTACCGAACTGTCGGAAAACGCGCCGACCATGATCGCGATGAAGATCGACACCGACAAGATCCGTGACGTCATCGGTAAAGGCGGCGCGACCATTCGTGCCATCTGTGAAGAGACTAAAGCGTCTATCGATATCGAAGACGACGGTTCGATCAAGATCTTCGGCGAAACCAAGGAAGCCGCTGAAGCAGCACGTCAGCGCGTTCTGGGTATCACCGCAGAAGCCGAGATCGGCAAGATCTACGTTGGTAAGGTTGAGCGCATCGTCGACTTCGGCGCATTCGTCAACATCCTGCCGGGTAAAGACGGTCTGGTTCACATCTCCATGCTGAGCGATGCTCGCGTTGAGAAAGTCACCGACGTGTTGAAAGAAGGTCAGGAAGTCGAAGTGCTGGTTCTGGACGTGGACAACCGCGGCCGTATCAAGCTGTCGATCAAAGACGTTGCCGCTGCGAAGGCGTCGGGCGTTTAATCGCACGCTGCTAACGCTGCACAGAAAAGAGCCCTTCGGGGCTCTTTTTTTTCGAATGCAATTAATGGCTTACCGCAAAAATTACACCCGGTCATCTGTCCCGAACATGCATCTTGCAAGCGGAACTTTTTATAAACGGGCAATCTGCACGATCATGCAGGATCCAAAAAATCATAAGCTATTGATATATAACGATAAATGTCCGTTGGCATGTTTGGCACAGCGCTTGCGATATATACGGTAACCCTGCGGCCAACGAGGTTGGCGCAGATTCTGAGAAAAACAGGAGTTACTCGTATGAAGAAGTTCGCTATTGCTGCCGCTACCGCCACTGCTCTGACTCTGACCATGGCAAACGTAGCCATGGCCCAGACCTCTACTCAAGCTCCGATGGTGGTCGCTGCAGGTGAAGTCGCAAAAACCAAAGAAGCCACTTCCGATACCTGGATCACCACCAAGGTCAAATCCGACCTGCTGACTGAGAAAGGCATTCCTGGCTCCGACATCAAGGTCGAAACCAACAAAGGCGTGGTTTCCCTGTCGTCGACTGTCGCGATCACCGAAGCGCAGAAAACTACGGCTGTTGCGATCACCAAGAAAATCAAAGGCGTGAAAGCTGTTTCGGCTGACGGCCTGAAAGCTGAGTAAATCAATTCTCTAGAACCGGTAGAACGGACGATTGACGGCCAGGGAGGCCGTTGGTTGGTCGATTGAAGGTTCATGCGAAGGCCATATGGAAGTGGCCATTACAAGCCCTGGCGCTCGCGTCGGGGCTTGTTCTATTCAAACCCTGCCTCATTAGACACAGCCCATCAATACAGCACATCCGCTCAAGATTTCCCTCCGAAACAAGCCTTAGCCTGTCTCCACGTATCAATCCTGCGTATATTTAGAGCCCGTTCGACACGTTCGTCTAAGGGCATCGTTCGATACAAAAACGACTATTCTGGCTTCGTCCCCCGTTGTCGTGACGGCAGAGGCCATCGCGGGCCTTCAACGTTCGCGAAGATTTATTTTGCGCTGCCATCCCAATGATTAAAAACAAGGCATAACGGTCGCAATGAATACTGTCCCTGCTGCCCTGGCGGCGGCTACCAGGGCTGAGGTTTCGCCCAGCGTCTGGTTACTGAGACTCGGCGCAGTGATACTCGCGTTGATCATTTTCCTGATCGACTGGCTCAGCTCGCTCGATGTCGCGATTGCCGTGCTGTACGTCGCGGTCATTCTCATGTCCAGCGATCTGTTCTCGCGTCGCGGGGTTGCGCTCGTCTCGGTAGCCTGTGGCGTGCTGACGTTGGCCGCGTTCCTTTTCTCCCATGGGCCGGAGTGGCTCGTCCCGCCCTTCGCCCGGTGTCTGGTCAGTTTGTGCGCCATCGCAATCACCGCCTTTCTGGCACTGAAGAACAAGGCAGCGCGTGACGCGTTGCAGGAGCAGGTGCATTTGCTCCATCGCAGCGAGGCGTTTCTGGCGGGCGCCCAACGGTTAAGCCAGACCGGCAGCATCGGGTTGAAAATGCCCAGCGCGGAAATGTACTGGTCTGACGAGGCGCGCCGCATTTTCCAGTTCGACGACCAGTTGCAGCCGACTCTGGAGTACATGATCGGTCGCACGCATCCCGAAGACACTGACGATCTGAAATCCCTCATCGAGCAGGCTTATGCGCGCCACGCGAACATGGAAGCCGAATTTCGGCTGCTCATGACGGATGGTTCGTGCAAGTGCGTGCGAATGCTCGCCAAACTGGTTCACGACGCGTCTGGCGATTGCGAGTACATCGGCGCGCTGATGGATGTCACGGCCTCCAAGACTGCCGAAGAGGCGCTGCATCGCTCGCAAAGTCAGCTCGCCCACGTCACCCGCGTCACCACATTGGGAGAGATGGCAGCGTCCATCGCCCATGAAGTCAATCAGCCGTTGTCGGCCGTCACCACCAACGCTGAGGCCGGTCTGCGCTGGTTGAATCGCAACGTCCCGGATCTGGGCGAAGTGCGCAGCGCGATCGAACGCATCAAGAGCGAAGCCCATCGCGCCAGCGAGGTCATTCGGCGCATCCGTGCGTTGTCGCGCAAGACTGATCCCAAACATGTCCGGATCGACCTGCAGGATGTCTTGCTGGAGTCGGTCGCGTTGGTGCGCAGGGAAGTGCTGCGGCATCGCGTCAACTTCGATTTCACGCCCGCCAGCGAGCCGATGTGGGTCAAGGGTGACAAGGTGCAACTGCAGCAGGTGATCATCAATCTGCTGATGAACGCCATGCAAGCCATGTCCGGAATGCACGGCAAGGAGCGGGCGCTCCTGGTGTCGTTGACCACGGCACCCAATGGTGACGTGATGCTGCGCGTTCAAGACAACGGGCCAGGCATCTCCACGCAGAACTTGCCGAGCCTGTTCAATCCGTTTTTCACTACTAAACCAGAGGGGATGGGCATGGGCCTGTCGATTTGCCGTTCGATCATTGATGCGCACGGCGGCCGCATATGGGCGGAGAGCGAACTGGGCCATGGCGCAGCGCTGAACTTCTCTCTGCCCGCCTGTGAGCAGATACCGTGATGACTGTCGCCGATCATAGCCCCATTGTCTTCGTGGTCGACGACGACCCGTCCATCCGCGCCGGGCTGGACAGTCTGTTGCGTTCTGTGGGGATGCGCGTCCACACGTATGCCTCCGGTGCGGAATTCTTGCAACACCCGTTCGAGGACGTTCCCGCCTGCCTGATTCTCGATGTGCGTCTGCAAGGCGAGAGCGGCCTGGACTTTCAAGTGCGCCTGACAGAGATGAAGGTGTCGATGCCCATCGTGTTCGTCAGCGGTCACGGTGATATCGCAATGTCGGTCAAAGCGATGAAAGCCGGCGCACTGGATTTTCTGGTCAAACCGTTTCGCGAGCAGGACCTGCTCGACGCCGTGACGCTCGCACTGCAGACCGATGGCAAGCGTCGCGAGACCGGCAAGGCGGTTGCCGATCTGCTTGCCCGCTATCAGACGCTCACCGCTCGCGAGCAGGAAGTCATGGCCTACGCGGTGAAGGGCCTGATGAACAAGCAAATCGCTTCCGAAATGGGGTTGAGCGAGATCACCGTGAAGATCCACCGTGGGCACGCGATGAAGAAGATGCAGGCGCGCACCTTCGCCGATCTGGTGAAAATGTCGCAGGCACTCGCGGCCGTCTGAACGGCAATGGCATCAGTGGATGCCTGAACCGACTTGGCCGAGCGCCTTCAGGCGTCGCTCATACGGAAGTATGACGGCGACAGCCTGATGGCTAATCGGCATCGCTTCGCTCCGATGTTAGTTTTCCTTTTTTGATCCTGAAACCCGTTTACCCATCAGGGTTCATCAGTTTGCCGCGTGGCCGGGTGCTGGGGCTGAGCGCAAGAGGAAAACACACCATGTTTCTCAGATCATTCAGCATCGGAAGCCGGGTCGCCGGCAGTGCTTGGCGAGTCACATCGCTTGCATCGTTCGACACCGTGGTCAGCCCGATACTGAGCGTAATGCTGAATGGGGCCGAGGCGACATGATGACGGCGCGAGTGTTGAACGAGGGTGAGCACATCACTTGCCTGCTGACGCCTGACACGGAGAGGAAGGTCGTCGGCACCCCCGTGGTCAAGCCTCAGGCATGGCTATGGCTCGGCATGGCGCTGGTCATCGTCGGTTTACTGGGCGTACTGCTCGGCTTGCTGTACCAGCAGGCTCAGCGCCAAGCACGCGCGGATGTCAGCAATCTGAGCCTTGTACTGGAAGCGCGTCTGAGCAGCAGCTTTCGTGACACCCACGCTGCGCTCCACGGCATCGCAACCGGTCAGTCCCTGGAAAAGCTCCAAGACATATTCAGGCAGGTGGATGTGGGCGCGCATGGCGTCATCACCCTGCGCCGTACCGACAGCCCGCAAACCGTGTTGCGTGTACCTGCGGTGGAGAATCAGGCGGGCCCCTATCAGCCCGATGCGATCGACCGGCATTTGAGCGAAGGCGTTCATGAGGGGACGCTGGTCAACCGCTCCCGGGTTGACGGGATCAAGCGACTGTACGGTTTCAAACAAATCAGCGGCTTTCCATTGGTTCTGGTCATCGGTCTGGCATCGGAGGATTACCTCCTGAGCTGGAAATACACGGTAATTGCCTCATCGGTGGTCTGCGGTGTGCTTTACCTGCTGATTGTCGGCCTCACGCTGCGCCTGCAGACCAACCGGATTCGGCGCCAGCAGATCATGGATGAGCTGCGCCACAGTGCGTTTCACGACGAACTGACAGGTCTGCCTAACCGGCGTTACCTTCTTGAGCGCGTCAATCAAGCCATCAATGAGTGCGGGCGGGGCCAGCGTCTGACGCTTCTGTACGTTGACGTGGATAACTTCAAAACCATCAACGACTCCCTGGGGCATGTCGCAGGCGACACGATCCTTGAGCGTCTGGCGCAGCGGCTGGTGTCATTGAAGCCTTTGGTGGATACGGTCGCGCGGCTCAGCGGCGATGAGTTTCTGGTGCTTGTGGACGACGATGATTCCGCGCGTCTGACGCAACGGGTCGAGCAAATCCTGCAGGTCATGCGCCAGCCACTCGAGCTGGCCGGCTATACCTTGTCGATCGGTGCCTCGATCGGCATTGCTGTTCATCCCGCTCACGGTCATGACTTTGGCTCTCTGCTCAAGGCCGCTGACACGGCGCTCGCTCAGGCCAAGCGTAACGGTCGCAATACCTGGGTGTTCTACGAAGCCGCCATGGGCGAGCGTGAATTGCGCTTTCTGTATGTTCAAACCGAGTTACGCCAGGCGTTCGAGCAGAACGAGCTGCAGGTTTTTTATCAGCCGCAAATTGATCTGGGCACCGGCGCAGTCATCGGCGCCGAAGCGTTGCTGCGTTGGCCGCACCCGGGTCTGGGATCGATTGCGCCTGGCGAGTTCATTCCGGTTGCGGAGTCCAGCGGGCTGATCCTCCCGATCAGCCGATGGCTGCTGAGCAAGGTCTGCCATCAGGCCGTGGCGTGGCAGAAGGCGGGGTTTGGTGAGCTGAGCGTGGCGATGAACTGCTCGGCAGTCCAGTTTCGTCAGGGCGATCTGGTGAATGAGGTCAGAAGAGCGCTTCACGACAGTGGGCTCAAACCCCAATTGCTTGAGCTTGAGCTGACAGAGTCGATCCTGATCGAGAACTCGGACGGCGTCCTTGAAACGATCCGGGGGCTCAAGGCCTTGGGCGTGCGGATGTCCATTGACGATTTCGGCACCGGTTATTCGAGCATGGCGTATCTGAAACGCTTTGCCGTGGACAAGCTGAAAATCGACCAGTCCTTCGTGCGCGGCCTTTTAAGCAATCCTCAGGACGCGGCCATCGTGCAAGCGGTCATTACCCTGGGGCACAGCTTCGACATGAAAGTCATTGCCGAAGGGGTCGAGACTTTCGACCTGCTCGACGCGCTTGCCCTGCGCGGTTGTGACGAGGCGCAGGGTTACTACTACGCCAAAGCGCTGTCGCCGGGGGATTTTGCGGTGTACATGGAAGGCCGGACAGCCTCGCCGTTTGCCGTTGAACGTTGGGTTTGAACGGGCAGGTAAGCGACTTCGGATGTTGTCGCAATGGTCAGGAAACTGCCCGTCCGTCGCGGTCATACACCTGTATACTTCTCGGGCTGCGGCTGGGTCGGTACCGTGTGAGCTGTTGTGATGTGCATCGTTGCGCATTGCGTTAAGTTTGCAATCGAAGGTATTCCGTTTGTCCAGCCCTCCAATGATCGCGGTGGTCGATGACGACAACGCCGTCCGCGCCAGCATCGACAGCCTCGTCCGCTCCCTGGGTTTTCTCGTCTGTGCGTTTCCCTCGGCCGAGGACTTCCTGGAGTCTGTCGAATTCGGCAGCGCCGATTGCCTGATCACCGATGTGCAGATGCCCACCATGAGTGGCGTCGAGTTGCACGAGCACCTGACCGCAAAAGGGATTCAGATCCCGACCATCTTCATCACCGCGTTTCCAGAAGAGTCCGTGCGCAAGCGTGCGATGACAGGCAGCGCAATATGCTTTTTGAGCAAACCCTTTCAGGCGCAAACGCTGATCGATTGTCTGGAGTCGACTTTCGTTTAATGGCGAGTTGCGAAACGATTAATTCTTTTAAATCGCTGCTGAGTGCCACATGAATGTTATCGGTGTCCTTTAAAAAACGCCGAACGTTCAGGGAGTTGCACTCATGCTTTATTTTTTTGCGCGCGCGAATACGCACGCATGGCGATATTGCGTCACGAAGGAGAAAGACTTCGTGACGAAACCTGAGGGTGGCTGCCGCTATACCGAATGGCGCACTAACGACGGGGAGGGCGGGGTTGCCGGCATTGACGGTTCGGTCGGCAAATGAATCTGAATCAGCGCAATCAACTGGCTTATTTGATACACGCAATCGGTCATGACATGCAGACTGTTGTAGTCACCATTAATGACCGCCCGGTCCATGAAGCTTTTTGTGTGTGAAGCAAACGTCGCCAATGTGTTGGTGCGAACGCCAATCTGATGAATACAGCCGGCGAAGCTGAGCGTGTCCGCGATATTCTCGTGTGCTGCACTCACTCCGTTCGGGGCGCTGTTCCGGGAGTATCCGCCGAGGTCCTGAATACGCTCATCCAGAAACGAAGCACAGCGTTCGGACGCGTCGCCGATTCTGTGGAACAGCTGGCGCACATCCACGAAACTGACGTTCCGCAGCCGCGCCTCAAGGCTGCGCACATACTGCCGCAGCTCCAGCGTGGTCGTCATGTACCCTTCCATCAACTCAGTCAACGCCATGCGCTCGGACACGCCCGCTGCGGGAGGAGCACTGTATTGGCTCACGGCGAGGGTATAGGGGCGACTGTCCTGCACTCTTTTATGGCTGTTCATGACGACCTGTCCTCGCATCCGATAGGGGCATTGATCTGAATCATCGCGGTGACAGAAACAATAAAGCAGAACGCGGCCAGCCTCACTCCTACGTCAATACAGTGGAGTACTACCTGGGTACAGCCGACTAATACTTGAGTATCAATAAGCACAAAGTTAGCAGTACGGATTATGGCCGATGTGGCGTCTCCGACTGGATCAACTCTCTGAGTGACTGGAATATTGGCGTCATAAAACAAACACTTGGGGTTCATTCAAATGGTCGGGTGCTCTTTAAGTAATGTTTAGCATGGATATTGCATACCACGCTGCGCATCACACAATGAGTGAAGATTCGACTCACTTTCCTTCTGAGTTGCAAAACAACTAACTGTGCAGATATTCCGGGCCATGCCTGAAACTCTTTTGCCGTGAGATTGAGAGCAATGCCCATGATTCCCTTGCTGATTTGCGACGACTCCAATATGGCGCGCAAACAGCTGATAAGAGCGCTGCCTTCCGATTGGGGGGTGTCCGTTACGACAGCGACCAATGGACATGAAGGTCTGGAGGCCATTCGCCAGGGTTTGGGCCATGTGGTGCTGCTCGACCTGACCATGCCGGACATGGACGGGTATCAGGCATTGGCGGCCATGCGCGCGGAAAACATGCAGGCCAAAGTGATCGTGGTGTCCGGCGACGTTCAGGAAGAAGCGGTGCGGCGCACGCTCGAACTGGGCGCATTGGCGTTTCTCAAGAAGCCGGCGGATCCGCTTGAGCTGCAATTGACGCTGCAGCGGCTCGGCTTGTTGGGCGAGCCTTCTCAGCCGGTCGCGTTGGCGCCCAGGGTCGAAAGCACCGCCATCAGTTTTCAGGATGCGTTCCGTGAAACCGTCAACGTCGCCATGGGCCGTGCGGCTGCGTTGCTGGCGCGGGTGCTGGGTGTCTTTGTCCAGTTGCCTGTCCCTAACGTCAACATGCTGGAAGTCGGCGAATTGCACATGGCGTTGGCCGATGCCCAAGGCAGTGACCGGCTGACCGCCGTGTGTCAGGGGTATATCGGCGGTGGCATCGCGGGCGAAGCGTTGCTGCTGTTTCACGACTCCGAAATCGCCGACATGGCGCAGTTGATGCGAATCCGCGACAGCGATTATTCCGACATGGAAATGCTGTTGGATCTGTCGTCAATCCTGATCGGCGCCTGTCTGAGCGGGATAGCCGAGCAAATCGATATCGCCTTCTCGCAAGGGCATCCGCAGGTGCTTGGTGCGCACAGCGGGATCGAAGAGCTGATCCGGATCAACCAGCAACGCTGGAAGAAAACCCTCGCCGTGGAGATCAGTTACAGCCTGGAGGGCCACAACATTCATTTCGACCTGTTGATGTTGTTCACCGAAGACTCGGTAGAGCGGCTGTCGCGAAAACTCGCCTACCTGATGAGCTGATTCATGAACGATCGTATCGACATCAAAGAGCTGCATTGGCTGCTGACCATTACCCAGAGCATCGACGTCGGCGTGGTGGTGCTGGATCAGGAATACCAGGTTCAGGTATGGAACACGTTCATGGAGAACCGCTCTGGCGTGTTGCCGTACGAGGCGGCCAACCGCTCGTTTTTCGACCTGTTCCCCGAGGTCAATCAGGACTGGCTGAAAAAGAAGATCGACAGCGTGATCACGCTGGGCACGCCGGCCTTCACGATCTGGGAACAGCGTCCCTACCTGGTGCGCTTCAAGAGCTACCAGCCGATCACCGGGCAAGAAGACTTCATGTACCAGAACACCACGATGTTTCCGCTGCGCTCGACCAGCGGCGACGTCACCCATGTGTGTCTGGTGATCTACGACGTGACGGACGTCGCCACCAACCGTTTGCAGTTGCAGGCGGCCAACCGTGAACTGCAGAAGTTGTCCAGCACGGATCGGCTGACGGGGCTGTATAACCGAGGGCATTGGGAAGAGGCCCTGCGCCTGGAGTATGCCCGGCATGTTCGCTATGGCACCTCGGCTGCGCTGGTGATGTTCGACATCGATCACTTCAAGCGCGTCAACGACACCTACGGTCACCAGTGCGGCGACAAGGTGATCCAACGGGTCGCCGATGTGATTCGCGAGCACATTCGCGATTCGGATATTGCCGGGCGCTATGGCGGAGAGGAGTACGCGGTGCTGTTGCCGGACACCGACAAGTATGGCGGTGGCATGTTCGCCGAACGGCTGCGCGTGGCGATCGAGGCTCAGGAAATCATGCACGAAGGCGAGATCATCCGCTGCACCATCAGCCTGGGCGTCGCTGACATGAACGCGCCCCTGAACGAGCACAAGACCCTGATCGAGCGTGCTGACCAGGCGTTGTATGCGTCGAAAAAGAACGGGCGCAATCAGGTGTCGTTGCACGAGGCGGGGTGAAGGGCGGTATTGCCGACGGATGCAGAGTCTGTGGGAGTGAGCTTGCTCACGAAGGCGTCGTTTGAGCCGCTGATCAGGCCGGTCGTGCCGCCCTCTTCGTGAGCAAGCTCACTCCCAGAGTGAATGAAAGGTGTCTGCTGCCCTAGGACACTTCCGCAAAATCACTCAGCACGTCATCGCGCAGCGCGATGAATCGTGCGTCGCTGCGGTTGCGCGGGCGGGGCAGGTCGATGTCGACGATGCGTCGAATACGGCCCGGGTGCGGCTGCATCACGACCACGCGATCACCGAGGTACACCGCCTCATCGACGTCGTGGGTGACGTGGACCATGGTGATTTTTTCCTGCTGCCAGATGTGTTGCAGCTCCCGTTGCAATCGCGTGCGGGTCAGTGCATCCAGTGCGCCAAAGGGCTCGTCCAGCAGCAAGACGCTGGGCCGGTTCACCAGGCCGCGGGCAATCGCCACGCGCTGTGCCATGCCGCCTGAGATCTGATGCGGGTAAGACTCGGTGAAGTCCTGCAGTCCGACGAGGTGAATATGTTCGCGCACCGTCTCGCGTTTCTGCGCGGGCGTCAGCGGCGCGTTTTTCAGGCCCACGGCGACGTTTTGTTCCACGGTCAGCCACGGAAACAGCCGGTGGTCCTGGAACACGATGCCGCGCTCAAGCCCCGTGCCCTTGATCGGCTTGTCGTCCAGCAGGATGCGCCCGTCGAACGCTTCATCCAGGCCCAGAATCAGCCGCAGCAGCGTTGACTTGCCGCAACCGCTGGCGCCGACGATGGTGATGAATTCGCCGGGGGCGATGTCCAGTTGAATGTTATCCAGCACGTGCAGTTGCGTGTCGGTGCTGGCGGCGGAAAACCGCTTACTGATGTTCTCAAGGCGCAGACCGTTGCCTTGGTGGGTCGGAAGATGAAGCGCTTGGCTGACCG
The DNA here is from genome assembly GCF_039697315.1 of Pseudomonas abietaniphila. NCBI lineage: Bacteria > Pseudomonadati > Pseudomonadota > Gammaproteobacteria > Pseudomonadales > Pseudomonadaceae > Pseudomonas > Pseudomonas abietaniphila. Next base: position 4,031,676 of record NZ_CP155619.1, read on the forward strand.
TCATGGGTAAAGTCCTGAATGAGCAAAAAGAACATCTAGCGAGGCGTGATGCCGTAAAGCCGCTGCATGCGTCGTTCAAGGCGCCGGGCCAGGACGTTCAGCGCCCAGCCAACCAGCCCGATGATGACCATGCCGAACAGCACCAGATCCATCATGAAATGCTCGCTGCCGTCGATCAGCGTGTTGCCGATGCCATCGCCCGAGACGAGCAGGTATTCCGCGCCAATGGTCGCGAGCCACGAATACACCAGCGCCAGATAGATCCCGGTGAAGATCGAAGGCAACGCCGCCGGCAGCATCACGCCGATGATGGTTTGCCAGCGACTGAAGCCGTACACCTTGGCCACCTCTAGAAAAGCGGGGGGAACGTTGCGCAGTCCATCGCAGGTGTTGACCACCACCGGCACCAGCGCCGCGAGGGACAGGAACACCACCTTGGCGACATCGCCCAGGCCGAACCAGACCGAGATCAACGGAATCCAGGCGAACAAAGAAATCTGTTTGAAGGTATTGAAACTGGGCCCGACCAGCCGCTCGAACAGCCGCGAGAAGCCCAGCAGGCAACCGAGCAACAGGCCGAGTGCTGTGCCGATGAAAAAGCCGCTGAGGTTGCGCGCGAGACTCGACGAAATCGCTCGCCAGAACTGCCCGGAAGACACCTGCTCCCAGGCGGTCAGCGCGACCTTTTGCGGCGAAACCAGCAGGCCTGAATCGCTCCATCCCTGATTCGCCGCCAGCCACCAGACCGCGACGCCCAGCACCGGGACAACCCAGCCGCGATAGCCTGTGGAGCGAGGCGCTTGAGTGGATGCCAATGAACTCATACGAGCCTCCCTGGTGTCATCGCCCGACCTTTATTGAGGCGCCGCTCGATGAACTCGAAGCCTCGATCAATCAACAACCCGACCGTGCCCACCACGACCACGGCCGCCATCACCAGATCGAGCTGGAACAACTGACGTCCGTAAGCGATCAGGTAGCCAAGGCCTTCGCTGGAGGCCAGCAGCTCAACCACCACCAGCGACAGCCAGGCCTTGGTGAACCCCAGGCGCAGCCCGGTGAAGATCGGGGCGACGGCAGAAGGCAGGACGATATCCGTGACGATCTGCCGCTGACTGAACCCATAGGCCCGCCCGACTTCCAGCAAGCGCTTGGGCACCTGATGAAAAGCCTGCAGCGTGCACAGCGTGACTGGCACCAGGGCGGCGTGGGCAATCAGTACGTACTTCAGCGGCTCGCCGATGCCGAATAACAACAGCGCAAAAGGCATCCAGCCCAATACCGGAATCTGCACCAGTGCGTTGAAGGTGGGGAGCAGATAATCCTCGATGGTTTTCGACAGCCCCATCGCCAGACCCAATGTCACGCCAAGCCCCGAACCGATCAGGAACCCGACCAACACGCGCTGCAAACTCGCGGACGCGTTGAGCCACAGATCGCCGGTGCTGATCAGATCGACGAGCGTCTGATACACATACGCAGGTGGCGGAAGCACCTGTTCGGAGAGCCAGCCGCGTTCAGTGCCCACATACCAAAGGCCGAGCAGCGCCAACGGCAGCAGCCAGGGCAGGGCGCCGTTGAGCGTGCGTGCTCGCCATGCCAAGCGAGGGCGAACGTTGACCGACTCCCGTCGAGCAGGGCGGGCGGGGAAGTTAGGCAGGCGTTCGACCGGCGCGAGTGTATTCGCAGGCGCTTGCGATCGGTCGAGTGCTGTAGCGGTGGCTCTGGCCATGAGGTCAGCCTCCGTTGTTGACGGATGTGTTCGAGGACGCGGTCGCCGTGTTGGCGGTCTGCTTGCCGTCCGCGCCGTAAGCCGTCCAGTAGTGCTCAAGCCCTTTGGACTTCAGTGCGTTCTCCAGGTATTTGGTCTCGAACCAGCCATCAATGGTGACCGGACGACGAATCATTTTTTCTTCCTTGGCCTGGTCGGCGACCGCCTGATACCGCGAGCGCAGGAAGTCGTCTACCAGCGGCGACGCACTGTCGCGCAAGGCGAGGTGGCCGAAGTCAGCCTTGAGGGATGCGACCGGTTCGTTGGTCTTGGCCCATTCGTTGAGCACGGCATCGCGGTTGCCTTCTTCGGATTCCCACTTGGCCGCGTCGACCAGTGTATCGACGACTTTCTGTACGTTGTCCGGGTGCTCTTTTTCGTAGGCGCCGCGTACGACCAAGGCGCATTGGCGGGTGTAGCGCACCTCGTTTTTCGGGTTGTCGAAGATGATGTCGATCAAGCCCTGATCGCGAAGCTTGAACAGCTCCCGACCGCCGAATGCAGCATCGACGCCTTTGGAGGCCAGCGCCGCCTGGCTACTGCCGCTGTCCAGATTGATGACCTTCAGATCCCGCTCGGTCAGGCCGTGATCCGCCAGCAGGTTGATCGACACCAAGTGGGCGTTGGTGCCGCGGAATACCGCAACCTTCTTGCCCTTCAGGTCTTCGACGGACTTGATGTCAGAGCCTTTGGGCACCGCCAGATACACGTTGGAGCGAACGCCGATGGCCGCCAGCAACTTGGTGTCCAGGCCATTGGCCCGGCCGACCACTTGCGGCAGGTCGCCTTCGTAGGCGAAGTCGAGTTGCTGGTTGGACAGTGCTTCGTTTACTGCAGGCCCGGCGCCCTTGAAGAAGAACCACTGGATCTCGGTGCCGGTGCCTTCGAAGGCCTTTTCCAGCAGCTGCTGGTTGCGCACGATGCCCAACGGCGAGCCACTGAACGTGACGGGATCGCCGCCCCCCGCGCTGGCCACGCCGATGCGCAACACGTCGGCATCGGCCAAGGGCATCATCAGCAGCGCCGCCAGTGCGGTAGCTACGCTTTTTTTGCTGAATACAGATGTTCGCTTGGCCTTTGCCATGACGGTTTCTTCCTTAAAAAGTTGAATGAAGGGCGATCAAGCAGCCAGGTGTTTCTTGTCGGCTTCTGTCTTGGGCGAGAGGGTTTCAGGTGTGGGTTTGATGGCCTGGCTGGTACGGCCGTCGACGCCCACAGGAATGTCGCCTGCCACCGTGGTGCGACGCACGACGCGCTCGGCATTGCCGTAGTCATTGATCGCGATGTGCTGCGCGGCGCGGTTGTCCCAGATCACCACGTCGCCTTCGTTCCAGCGCCAACGCACGGTGTTGTCCAGGTGGGTGATGCGGTCGTGGAACAAGCGGATCAACTGCTTTGAGTCGTTGCTGCTGACGCCTTGAATCTGCTTCACGAAGTGCCCGAGCAACAGGCTGCGTTCGCCGGTTTCCGGATGAACGCGCACCAGTGGGTGTTCGGTCTCATAGACCTCGGCAGTGAACTGTTCGCGGTAGCGCTTCACGCCAGCATCGCCGGTGTCCCGTGGAGCGGCATAGTCGTAGAGGTTGGTGTGCAGGGCCCGCAGGCTGTCGGCCAGTACTTTCAGCGGGGTCGGCAGGTCGGCGTAGGCAGAGGCGGTATTGGCCCAGACGGTGTCGCCGCCGTAGGGTGGAATCACCACGCCGCGCAGGATGGAGATCTTCGGGTAATTGGCGACGAAGGTGACGTCGGTGTGCCACGAGTTGGCGCGGGTTTCCTTGGCGTCCAGGTGCAGGATCGCGCTGCTCTTGTCTGCCGAACGGACGGTGGGGTGTGGGACCTGATCGCCGAAACGGCGAGAGAAGCTTTCGTGCTGTTCGTCGTTGAGGAACTGTTCACGGAAGAACAGCACCTTGTGTTTCAGCAGCGCTTGATTGATGAACTCGAAGTCTTGCTCGGAGATATCACCGGAAAGTCTGATGCCGGTCAACTCGGCACCGATTCTTCCTGCCACGGGTTTGATCTGAATCGCCATGTCCTGAGCTCCTGTTCAGGTTGTTGTGGCTCAGATCATAAAGATATAAATCGGCTCTCCGCTAATCACCTTTTGTCATAAATATAGAAGGAGAGTTTATGCGTGGTATTTATGAAGATAACCGTATTTCATAAGCATATTTCTAAATGAGTATTTGGCAATGTCTGCGGGGGGATTAAAACTGTGTAAGCGAATCCATTCGCGAGGCGCTTTTGCAGTCGACATATTTGCGTCTTCTGAAATGCCCATCGCGAATGAATTCGCACACAGGTAGCGGCGTGCCGAATATCGCCACCGCCGTCAGGCGGACGGGGACAGAAATCAAATGCCGTTAGAAGTGATTCAGGTTTGAGGCACATCTTCATGCGCCGGTTGCCCCTTCACAGTGCCCAGCGACTTCCTCAACCTGCTCGCCAGCGAACTGCTGCCATGCACGTTGTGGTAGTGGAACACCGCGGTGGCGCGCAGGGCGTTTTCGGATACCGGCAGGTTGGTGTGCAGTGAACGATAACCCCAGAACAAGTACAGATGCCCAGGCTGCATGGCGATGCGCGTGAAGGTTTGGCCGTTGTTGGCGAACCGCCTTTTCAGGTAGCGCTGCACCCACCTGTTGTCCACCAGCAGCTTGTCCACCAGGTTACGGGCATAACTGCGTCTGACGGGACGGCGGTTGGGCAGCATCAGCAGATCGCCCCGTTCGCCGCCGTCAGGCATGCACACCGGCATGATTGTGGTCAGCACAAACGAGTCATAGTGGAAGATCAGCGACTCCTTGCGACCACCGTCGCCCGTCAGGCAACGAAGGGTCTGGGTGAGGTTTGTGTCGCTTGAGCGTTCGCCCGTGGCGCCTTCCGTAATGCGGCGGCAGAGGTCGATGAAATCCCGTGAGCCGCCCCAATCGTAAAGTGGCGTGCCTTTTACGGCCTGACGGCCGGAGAGGGCGACATAGTCATTGCCAGCGGCGGCCACGGTCTCGGTGACCAGATCCTGCAGATCCTTGAGTTGGGCCGCACTGGCCCAGTCCGGCAAGACAGCGTATCCGTCACTGTCGATGGCCTTGATCAGGCTCTCGATTTGAGCATCCGAAAAAGTCGAGTAAGGCATCGGGTGTAACCTCATGACGTACTCCTTGAAGGTTGAAAGCCCTCGGACTACTGCCTGAGATGTACCGTTTCAGCCGGGCGAAGCGAGAGCCTAGCACCTAGCACAGCTTTAGCTATTCGCTTCGAAAAAATATTTCAAATTATGTATTTTCGAGCCGGAAAGGCGGATTTTGTGTCCATTTTTGAAACAGATCGACGCAGGACGGCTGTTCTATGGTGTTTAAAAAGTGTAAGGGTTTTGTGTCACTTTCTATTTCCAGCGTTGCCTGATAGATGTCGGCTCAGGGTTTGAACAACGGTTCTTCCAGACCTCGTACACCGGGCTGCAAGGCAAAGACACCGCCAGCCAAGGGCTGATCGCTGAGGTCACCGCCAGGACGGATCGAGGTGACGAAGAGCGTTCCCAGATCCCGTCCGCCAAACGCACACATCGAGGGCTTTTTGACCGGCACGGCCAGCGAGCGGTCGAGTTTTCCTTCGGGCGTGAAGCGATGAATCAGGCCTTCGTCGTTGCCGCAAATCCAGTAGCAGCCATCGGCGTCGACGGCCGCGCCATCCGGTCGCCCCGGGTACTGATTCATGTCGACGAAGAGGCGACGATTGTGGGGCGTGCCGGTGTCGATGTCGTAATCGAATGCCCAGATCTTCTGCACGGATGGATGCGAGTCCGAGAGGTACATGATCGTGCCGTCAGGGCTGAAGCCCAGGCCGTTGGGTACGATCATGTCGGTGACGTGAGCCTCGAGTGGCGCAGTCTGGCCGCCCTCGTAGCGGTACAGCGAACCCACGACAGACGCTTCACCCATGTCCATGAACATCGTCCCGGCCCAGAATCGACCCTGGCGATCGCAACGGCCGTCGTTGAAGCGCATGTGGGCGCGAGGATGCTCGACGTTGACTCGCAACGCCGACGCGAGCGTGCCATCGTCCTGAGGGCGAATGCGGTAGAGACCGTCCTCCATGCCGGCCAGCCAACTGCCGTCGCCGCAACTCGCAATACACGCCAGCATCTGCGGCGCTTCCCAGCTCTGCGCGCGATTATCCAGCGGGCTCCAGCGATGCAGCCGACGCGCGGGGATATCCACCCAGTACAGCGCCTGCTCCTGTGCATTCCAGACCGGGCACTCACCCGTGGCGTTACGGGCGTCGAGGATCAACTCAGCCTGCATGACGTTCATTCCTTGGCGTGGGTTCAGGAAGGTCGCCCGTGCAGGCGACCCTTTTGGCTCGGCGACTCAGTTGTCGCCAAACGGACCTGAGGCGACGAATGCGCCGCCCTGATAGACCATCGCCGGGTCGTCTGCCGCTGGCATCGGCTGGGTTTCGACCTTGGCGCGGAACTGTTCGGAGCTGTCTTTGGGCGCATAGCCCAGATGGCTGGCCAGGCGGTTGTCCCACCAGACTTTCGCGTTGTCCGACGCGCCGTACACCACGGTATGACCGACGTTGGGCGTGAACAGACCGCGCTCGATCAATTGGGTCAAGTCGTCGTAGCTCAACCAACTGCTGAGCATGCGGCGGTTCTGCGCTTCCGGGAACGAGGAGCCGATACGGATGCTCACGGTCTCGATACCGTAGCGATCGAAGTAGAAACTGGCCATGTCCTCGCCATACGACTTCGACAGGCCGTAGTAACTGTCCGGACGGCGTACGGCGCTGGCGTCGATGGTTTCGTCCTGGCGATAGAAGCCGATCACATGGTTCGAGCTGGCGAAGATCACCCGCTTCACGCCATGACGACGTGCCGCTTCGTAGATGTGGAAAATGCCGCAGATGTTCGGGCCAAGGATTTCCTCGAAAGAGCGCTCAACCGAGACGCCACCAAAGTGCACGATGGCGTCCACGCCTTCGACGAGTTGGTGAACGGCCTGTTTGTCGGCGAGATCGCAGACCTGAACTTCTTCGTAGGGACCAGTAGCAGGGGCCATCTCGGCAATGTCGGAAAGGCGCAGCACCTTGGCAAACGGACGAAGGCTTTCGCGCAGCACTTTGCCAAGCCCGCCAGCGGCACCTGTCAGCAGAATGCGGTTGAAAGGAGCCTGGGCAGAAGATTGAGTCATCGTGAGAAGCCCTGATCGGAAGTTGTTGTTATTGGTGTCATCGGTTGTCGTATGACATATCAATGGATTATCGACACTCGTTGCAAAATTTGTCAACGCGAATACGGCATGACGACCGGTCCTCACGGGCTGTTGCAGGCCTACGGGATCTCTGCTAATTTCGAAAATGTTAACGATGACATTTCCGCTTTAACAATAAAAACAACGGGATTTTTCGCTATGACAATTCGCCTCAAGAAGGGCTTCTCCGCCGTTTTTTGTTCGCTCGCTGTGGCTGTAGCGTGCGCCAGCTCCTTCACCGTTCAAGCTGCCGACGCCGCCAAAGCCGGTCCGCTGAAGATCGGTGCCTCGTTTCAAGAGATCAACAACCCTTATTTCGTCACCATGAAGGACGCCCTTCAGGACGCCACTGGCAGCATCGGTGCGACCTTGCTGGTGACCGATGCGCGTCACGATGTCTCCAAGCAGATCAGCGACATCGAAGACATGCTGCAAAAGGGCATCGACATTTTGATCATCAACCCGACCGACTCCGTGGGTGTGCAGTCCGCTGTGAAGCAGGCGCATGACAAAGGTGTGGTGGTCGTCGCGGTCGATGCGCAGGCCAACGGCCCGCTGGACTCGTTCGTGGGCTCCAAGAACTACGACGCGGGCGTTCAGGCTTGTGAGTACCTGGCCAAGAGCATCGGCGGCAAAGGCGATGTCGGCATCCTCGATGGCATCGCCGTGGTGCCGATTCTTGAACGTGTGCGCGGCTGCAAAGATGCCTTGGCCAAACACCCTGACATCAAGATCGTCAGCATCCAGAACGGCAAGCAGGAGCGTGATCAAGCGCTCAGCGTGACCGAGAACATGCTTCAGGCGCAGCCCAACCTGAAGGGTTTGTTCAGCGTCAATGACAACGGCTCGCTCGGTGCGCTCGCGGCGATCGAATCCAGCGGCATGGACGTCAAGCTCACCAGCGTCGACGGCGCCCCGGAAGCGGTGAAGGAAATCCAGAAGCCGAACAGCAAATTCATCGCCACCTCGGCTCAATACCCTCGCGATCAGGTTCGTCTGGCGCTGGGCCTGGCGCTCGCCAAGAAGTGGGGCTCGCAAGTCCCGGCGACCATCCCGGTCGACATCCTGCTGGTCGATCAGGCCAAGGCGAAGACCTTTACCTGGTGATGAGTGCGCTGCCGCTCGCCTGACGTCTGTCTGGCGAGCGCCACGGGTTGAGGCTCTGCTGGAACAGAGAGCCGTGCTGCGATGAGGTGCGTATGAGCTGCCTTCTGCAATTGGAAAACATCTGTAAAAGCTATCCCGGCGTGCATGCGCTCAAGTCGATCAACCTGTCGGTCGAGCGCGGTGAGATCCATGCCTTGCTCGGCGAAAACGGTGCGGGCAAATCCACGCTGATGAAGATCCTCGCCGGGGTCGAACATCAGGATCAGGGCAGCATTCGTATCGACGGCGCGGAGCAGCATTTCGCGACCTACAACGAAGCCATCGCTGCCGGCATTGGCATTGTCTTTCAGGAGTTCAGCCTGATTCCTTATCTCAATGCCGTGGAGAACATTTTCCTCGGCCACGAGATCGTCAATGGCTTCGGGCTGCTGCGCAAACATGAGATGCGCGAAAAGGCGATCGGGCTGTTCGATCGTCTGGGCGTGACGATCAATCTCGATTGCTCCGTGCTGCACTTGAGCGTGGCCGAGCAGCAATTCGTTGAAATCGCCAAGGCGCTGGCCCTCGAAGCACGCCTGCTGATCCTCGACGAACCCACCGCGACGTTGACGCCTTCGGAGGCCGAACTGCTGTTCGACATCATGCGCGAGCTGAAAAGCCAGGGCGTGGCGGTGATCTTCATTTCTCATCACCTGGAGGAGATCTTCCAGGTCTGCGACCGCATCAGTGTGCTGCGCGATGGCGCTAATGTGGGTGCGTTGACCGTGGCTGACAGCGACATCGATACGCTGGTCGAGATGATGGTCGGGCGCCGTCTGGAAGCGAGCTTCCCGCCCAAACCGACGCAAGCCCGTGGCGAGGTGGTGCTGCAAGTGCGCGACATTCAGCTTACCCGCAACGGCCCGCACAACAGCTTCAATCTGCACAAGGGCGAGATTCTCGGGTTTGCCGGACTGGTTGGCTCCGGGCGCACCGAGCTGGCGCTGGGCGTCATCGGCGCGCTGCCGGTGGTGAGCAAGGATGTGCTGTTGCGTGGGCAGTCGGTCAACCTCAGCGACCCGGCGCACGCGTTGGCCAACGGCATCGGTCTGCTGCCGGAAAGCCGCAAGAGCGAAGGCCTGATCGTTGATTTCAGCATTCGCGAGAACATTTCGCTGAACAACCTGGGCAAGTACGAAGGCGCTTCGCATCTGCTCGACCGACATAAAGAGGACGTGACCACTGAAGCGCTCATGAAGCAGTTGTCGATCAAGGCGCCGACATGCGAGAGCCGCGTGCTGAACCTCAGCGGCGGTAACCAGCAGAAAGTCGTTATCGCGCGCTGGATCAACCATCACTGCGACATTCTGATCTTCGACGAACCGACCCGGGGCATCGACGTCGGCGCCAAGGCAGAGATCTACAACCTGATGCGCAAACTCACCGAACAAGGCTTCGCGATCATCATGATCTCCTCGGAACTGCCGGAAATCATCGGCATGTGCGACCGCGTAGCCGTCTTCAACAAGGGCGCCATCGTCAACGTGCTGCAGGCAAGCGACATCAATCCCCAAGAAGTGATGCGCCATGCCACCGGGAGTCTGAACAGTGAACACCTCCATTAAAACCATGACCGAACAACCGAACCGGATGAAGCTCAACTTCGCCCAACTGATCCGCTCGCCGGCGTTTTATCCGTTCGTGGGGCTGGTCGTGGTGACCGTCTTCATGATCTTCGCCAGCGACAAGTTCCTGACCGGCGCGAACCTGGAAAACATCGCGCGGCAGGTGTCGATCAACGCCATCATCGCCGTCGGCATGACCTGCGTGATCCTCACCGGCGGTATCGATCTGTCAGTCGGTCCGGTGATGGCGCTGTCCGGCACCTTGACCACCGGCTTGATGGTGGCAGGCGTTCCAGCGCCGATTGCGATCCTGATCGGTTTGCTGATTGGCGTGGGCTTCGGCGTCGGCAACGGGATCTTTGTCGCCTACCTGAAGATGCCGCCGATCATCGTCACGCTGGCGACCATGGGCATCGCGCGGGGCCTTGGCCTGATGTACACCGACGGCTACCCGATCTCGGGCATGCCTGACTGGTTCGCCTGGTTCGGTCGCGGCACGTTGTTCGGCATTCAGGTGCCGATCCTCATCATGCTCCTGACTTACTTCTTTGCCTGGGTGCTGCTGCAACACACCCGCATCGGTCGCTACGTCTACGCCATCGGCGGCAACGAAGAAGCGGTGCGTCTGTCCGGTGTGCGCGCTTCGCGTTTCAAACTGCTGGTCTACTCGATCAGCGGTCTGACGGCGGCGATTGCCGGGCTGGTGCTGTCGTCGCGGTTGATGAGTGGTCAGCCGAACGCTGGCGTCGGTTTTGAGCTGGACGCGATTGCGGCCGTGGTCCTGGGCGGCGCATCGATTGCCGGCGGTCGCGGCGTAATCGTCGGCACGCTGGTCGGTGCCATGCTGCTGGGCGTGTTGAACAACGGATTGAACATGCTCGGCGTATCGCCTTACGTGCAGAGCGTGATCAAAGGCGCAATCATTTTGCTGGCGATTTTCATCAGTCGGCAGCGGCATAAATAAACGATTTGAACACTGCACCTGTAGGAGCGCGCTTGCCCGCGATGACGTCAGCCCTGAAACATGTTGTCGTCTGACATGACGCCATCGCGGGCAAGCACGCTCCTACAGGTCACCAATCAGCCTCACAAGGAAACCCGACATGGAAAACAACACAAAAACCACCATGCAAGCCGTCGTCTGCCATGCCCCGAAGGACTACCGTCTGGAGCAGATCACCAAGCCGGTTGCGCGCATCAACGAGCTGGTCATCCGCATCGGCGCGTGCGGCATCTGCGCCAGTGACTGCAAATGCCATTCGGGCGCAGCGATGTTCTGGGGCGGCGAAAGCCCGTGGGTCAAGGCGCCGGTCGTACCGGGTCACGAGTTCTTTGGGTATGTGGATTCGGTGGGCGAGGGCGCTGAAGAGCACTTCGGTGTGAAGGTCGGCGACAAGGTCATCGCCGAGCAGATCGTGCCGTGCGAGAAGTGCAAATTCTGCAAGTCCGGCAAGTACTGGATGTGCGAAGTGCACAACATCTTCGGGTTCCAGAAGGACGTCGCCGAGGGCGGCATGGCGCAGTACATGCGCATCCCGAAAACCGCCATCGTGCACAAGATCCCTGAATCGGTGTCGCTGGAAGACTCCGCGCTGATCGAGCCGATGGCGTGCTCGATTCACACCGTCAACCGTGGCGATATCCAGCTCGATGACGTACTTGTGATTGCCGGTGCCGGCACGCTGGGCCTGTGCATGGTGCAGGTCGCGGCCCTGAAGACACCGAAGAAACTGGTGGTCATTGACATGGTCGACGAGCGCCTGGAGTTGGCGAAGAAGTTTGGCGCTGACGTGGTGATCAACCCGAGTCGCGATAACGCGAAAGAGATCATCAACGGCCTGACCGATGGCTACGGTTGCGACGTGTACATCGAAACCACGGGCGTGCCGGTGGGTGTGACCCAAGGGCTGGATCTTATCCGCAAGCTGGGTCGCTTCGTCGAGTTCAGCGTGTTCGGCGCCGAGACCAGCGCCGACTGGTCGATCATCGGCGACCGCAAGGAACTGGACGTGCGCGGCGCCCACCTCGGCCCGTATTGCTACCCGATCGCCATCGACCTGTTCGAACGTGGCCTGGTGACTTCAGAAGGCATCGTCACCCACGACTTCGGTCTGGACGATTATGCAGAGGCCTTCGAACTGGCGAACTCGACCAAGTCGATCAAGGTGCTGCTCAAGCCGGTGAGTTGATGCGCCGGGCCCTGTAGGAGCGCGGCTTGTCCCGCGACCGGCGACGGAGTCGTCGTAGAGCCTGAGAATGCGGTCTTCCTGTCATACCGCGTTTTTTGCATTTACGACGACTCCGTCGCCGATCGCGGGACAAGCCACGCTCCTACAGGTGGCATGTCAGGTCTGTGGCAGTGCACCGTCGGACCGTCGTAAAACACCCAATAACAAGAGAGCGCACGAAGATGGAATACGTCATCGGGGTCGACATCGGCACCCAGAGCACCAAGGCATTGCTGGTCGATGCTCAAGGCCGGATCGTCGCGCAGCACAGTCACAGCTACAAGGTCGACACCCCTAAACCCCGCTGGGCCGAGCAATGGCCTCAGGTGTGGCTGGACGCCGTGGAAATCTGCGTCGCCGCCTGCATGAAGAAAAGCGCGGTGCCCAAGGACAGCGTCAAATCGCTGTGTGTGAGCAGCCTGTATGGCGGCTCCGGGATTGCGGTCGATGCACAGATCAAACCGCTCTACCCGTGCCTGATCTGGATGGATCGACGGGCGGAAGACCAGGTGGAGTGGGTCAGGCAGAACGTCGATCTGGAACGCCTGCATGCCATCACCGGCAACTCGGTGGACAGCTATTATGGCTTCACCAAAATGCTCTGGCTCAAGGACAAACAGCCGCATCTCTGGGACGAAACCCGTTACCTGCTGCCGCCCAACAGCTACATCAATTACTGCCTGACCGGCGAAGTGGCGGTCGACCACAGCTCGGCCGGCAATATCGGCGGCGTTTACGACGTCGAGGCGCGTGGCTGGTCGACGGAAATGCTCGACGCCCTGGGCATCCCGCAATCGATGATGCCCGAGCGTCTGGTTCATTCAGGTGACGTGGTCGGCGGCCTGGTAAACGAGTGGGCCGAGCGTCTGGGCCTGTCGGCAGGTACACCCGTGCTCGGCGGCGGCGTTGATGCCGCAATGGCGACGTTCGCTGCGGGCGTCACGCAAGCCGGCAACCACGTCGCGATGATCGGCACCAGCATGTGTTGGGGTTACCTCAATCAACAGGTCGATGCACGGCATGGGCTGGTCAGTTTTCCCCACGTCTTCAACGGTGCCAAGGACCTCTACATTTTTGGTGGGGCGATCACTGCTGGCGCTTCTGTCAGCTGGTTTCGCGAGCAGTTCTGCCAAGCCGAAGAGCAGCAGGGCCGGGAGACCGGCGAAGACAGCCACGTCATTCTTGAACGCGCTGCGACACAGATTCCGGCGGGCAGCGACGGGGTGCTGTTTCAGCCTTACCTGATGGGCGAGCGCAGCCCGGTCTGGGACGCAAAAGCCAGCGGCAGCTTTGTCGGCCTCAGCCTATATCACACGCGGATTCACCTCTACCGCGCGGTGCTGGAGGGCGTCACCTACGCGCTGCGCCACAACATCGAGGCCGGCACCAAAGGCGCGCAGTCGCTGGACCCGCGGTTGATCGTGGTCGGTGGCGCGAGCCATTCGGACCTGTGGATGCAGATCATTGCCGATGTCACCAATTTTCCGGTCTACACCATCGTGCAAGAGGTCGAGGCGGCCCTCGGCGCTGCGCTGCTGGCTGCTCATGCGGTCGGGCTGGTCGATGAAGCACAGATACACAAAGGCTGGGTTCAACTGGAACGCCGGGCAGAACCCCAAGCGGAAAACGTCGCGTTGTATTCGCGCCTGTTCGCCGATTACGTGGCGCTGTATCCGGCGCTTAAACCGATCATGCATCGTTTGCAAGGAGCGTGAATGTGAACACTGCCCGTTTTGATTTCAGCGGCCACCGTGTGCTGGTCACCGGCGCCAGCAGCGGCATCGGTTGGGAAGTGACGCAGCAACTGCTCAGCGCAGGCGCCCGCGTGTATGCCATGGGACGCGATGCGGCTGCACTGGACACTCTGGCCAGTCAGGGCTGTGAGGTCTTGCGCGTGGACATGGCCGATCAGCTGCAACTGGCTTCGATACTCGCGGAGTTGCCGGTGATGCACGGCCTGGTCAATTGCGCCGGCATCTCCATTCTGGAAGCGGCGACCGAGGTCAGCGCCTCGGCGTTCGATCAGGTCATGACGGTGAACGTGCGCGCGGCCGCAATAGTGGCGGCCAGCGTGGCCAAGGCGATGATCGGGGACGGTGTGAAGGGCAGCATCGTCAATGTCTCAAGCCAGGCGTCGTTGGTGGCTCTGGACGATCACCTGAGTTATTGCGCGTCCAAAGGCGCCATGGACGCCATGACCCGTGTGCAGTGTGGCGAATGGGGCAAGTACGGGATCCGCGTCAACAGCGTCAACCCTACCGTGACCCTGACCCCGATGGCGCAGATGGCCTGGAGTGAGCCGAGCAAACGCGACCCTGCGTTGGCGGCCATTCCGCTCGGACGCTTCGCCGAAACCTCTGAGGTGGCGGCGCCGATTCTGTTTCTGTTGAGCGATGCTGCGTCGATGATCAGCGGTGTGTCACTGCCGATTGATGGGGGATATACCAGCAAATAGCGTGCAATCTGTAGGAGCACGCTTGCCCGCGAAGGTGTCGTGTCAGGCGACGCGTTTGTTCCAGATATATCGCCATCGCGGGACAAGCCACGCTCTTACAGATTCTGTATCAGCCAGTCACCCCATTTTCCAGCTCGCCCACAATCACCACCTTCGCCTTCGGCAAATACCGATCCTGAATCCGCTCCAGCAACAGCGTCACGGCGCTGCTGCCTGCGCGCGAAGCGTCGTGTGCGATGCAGGCGATGGGGATTCCGAAGATGTCGGCGAACGGCAACCGGTCGATGCCGCAGATGGGCACGCTCTCGTGAGGGATGTTTCGATCACGCAGTGCCTTCATCGCCCCGAGCGTGATCAACTGGTTAAAGCCAAAAATCGCATCGGGCACGGAATGTTCAAGCAGGTAATCCAGCGTGCTCTGGTACGAAGGCGCCAGGGTGTAATCACCGGCAAACACATCCAGTTGAACCTGCTTGCCGCTCTCTGCGAGCGCCGCCGTCACGCCCTTGAGGCGCTCCTCGGAAATCCGCGAGTGCGCCGGCCCCGTCAACACCAGCAGCCTTTCCATTGTCGGGTTTTGCGACAACAGGTAACGCGCGCCTTTCAGACCGCTGTGATAGTTGTCCAGCACCACATGGCTGAAAGGGCTGTCATGGATCGCGCGGTCCAGTTGCACGACAGGAATCTCGCCGTTGCTGAGGCGACTGAGGTAAGCAGGCTGGTACTCAGGTTCATCCGATACCGGGGACAGTACGATACCCGCGACGCGATAACTGAGCAGCGTGTCGACCGCCTTACGTTCAAGCTCTTCCGAGCCATCGGTGTCCACCAGCATGATGGTGTAGCCGTGCTTTTTTGCCTCGCGGGAAATCGCTTTGATCATCTCGCTGTAAAACGGGTTGTCCACCGACGCCGTGATCACGCCGATGATCATGCTCTCGCTGCGCTTGAGGCTCCGGGCGAACGCGTTGGGCACATAGTCCAGTTCCTGAGCCACTTCCAGAATGCGCGCGAGCGTGGCCGGCTTGACCAGGTCGGGTTTGTTCAACGCACGGGAAACGGTGACCGGCGTCATGTTCACGCGGCGGGCGATGTCGGAAATGGTGACGGGCGTTTTTTTGCTCATTGGACTTCGGGGGACCTTGGAACGGGACAACGAGCGGGGACGCCGCATCGTTGCAGGATTGCGCAAGGCTAGCACGAGGCGGGGCGAAAGCGGTGCTCTCACGACGGGTAATGTTAACGTTTTCATCGCCATACTCCGTGGCTTTGAGCAGATGCCGGGCCGTTGAGTCGAACACAACGGTTCTCGCTGGGGTCCATTGGCCGGAGAAACTTTTCCAACGTTTTGTACGCAATCGGCCAATAATGTGTGTCCGTTTATTGGTCTGGAGGATTCATGACCTTGCCCGCTTCACCTTCTTCGCGCGACTTCTTCATTGCAGCCGCCGCGTTGTTGATCGCGATGGTCGGCACGACGCTGCCGACACCGTTGTATGCGATTTATCAGCAACGGCTGGGTTTCGATGCCAGTTGGCTGACGATCATTTTTTCCATTTATGCGGCAGGCGTGATCGCTGCGTTGCTGGCCGTCGGGAGTTGGTCGGATCAGTTGGGGCGGCGGCCGATGCTGCTTGCCGGGTTGTCGATGGGGGCGATCAGCGCGGTGATATTCCTGTGCACCGATTCGATCGGCGGCTTGCTGATCGGGCGACTGTTCTCAGGGTTTTCGGCCGGCATCATGACCGGTACGGCGACAGTGGCGGTGATTGAGCTGGCGCCCAAAGCCTGGAAGAACGCCACGTTGATGGCGACCGCCGCGAACATGCTGGGGTTGGGACTCGGGCCTTTGCTGGCCGGGTTCACTTCGCAGTACATCGACGATCCGTTGCACCTGATTTTCTACGTGCACCTCGCGATGTTACTGCTGGCTGCGCTGGGCATTGCCGTGATTCGCGAGACCGTAAAGCGTCCGGCGCAATTGAAGCTGGGCATTCAGAAACCCTCGGTCCCGGTCTCGGTTCGCGGTGTTTTCATTTCTGCGTCCATTGCTGGCCTGGCGGGTTTCAGTGTTGCGGGATTGTTCACCAGCATGGTGCCGTCGGTGATGATTCACATCATGGAGGAGCGGGGCGGACTGGTGATCGGTGCAGTGATCGGTTTGTTCTTCGTGGCATCGATCGTGGGTCAGGCGTCGTTGCAGTGGCTTCCCAAAACCCAGCACATGAACCTGGGTTGCGTGGGCTTGATGCTGGGCATGATCTCTCTGGGCGTGAGCATCGCCACCGCCCAATTGCTGCTGCTCATTCTCGCCGGCCTGCTCGCGGGGATCGGGCAGGGCATGATCCTGCGCTCAGGCATGGGCGCGGTGACGGCGAGCAGTCCGCCTGATCAGAAGGCCGCTGTGACCTCCGCATTCTTCGTGGTGCTCTACGTGTCGATTTCGGTGCCGGTGGTGGCGGTCGGCTTCAGCGTGCAGGCGTTCGGCTTGCCTCATGTTGGCGAGTTCTTCGCTTCGCTGGTGGCGCTGGTCGCCTTGCTGGCGATGTTCAGCATGAAGCGGGTGCAGGCCCGGCAAGCGGCCGTTTCATCGGCAGGAAGCTGACCGATGACGATCAAGGTCGGCCTCATTTCAGACACCCACGGCCTGCTGCGTCCGCAGGCGCTGGACGCGTTGCGCGGCTGTGATTACCTGATCCATGGTGGCGACATCGGCAAGCCGGAAATTCTGGACGCGTTGAGAGATGTTGCGCCGCTGACGGTGGTGCGAGGCAACAACGACACCGACGATGCCTGGGCATCGGAGGTGCCGTATGAAGCCATCCTGAGGATTGGCGACCTGGCGACCTGGCGATCTACGTCACCCACATCCTGGCAGACGTGCCAGACCCATTGCCGTCTGAGGTCAGCGTGGTGGTGACCGGGCATTCCCATAAGCCGTTGCAGCAGATGCGACAGGGCGTGCTGTTCATCAACCCGGGCAGCGCCGGTCCACGGCGTTTCAAGTTGCCGATCACGGTCGGGATACTGCACATCGACGGGGTCGATGTGCGAGGCGAGTTGATCGAGTTGAACCTGAGTTGAAATGCCCGTTGTCGGCGTGAGCATGCTCACACCCACAGGGATTTGCGAAGGCCCTACTTCGCAATCGGGTCCAGCCCGCTGGCCTTGATCGCAGGCGCTGCCGCCGACGAGCTCAGGAACTCCAGGAACTGTTTGGCTTGCTCCGGATGTTTGCTCTTGGTCACGACGCCTGCGGAATACAGGGTCATCTGCTGGGCCTGATCAGGGATCAGACCGATGATGTCGATCCCGTCCACCGGCTTCAATTCGCTCAATTGTTGAAAGCCGATCTCGGCGTCCCCACGCGCAACCACTTCACCTACGGGCTCGGCGGGGATCATGTGGCTCTTGCTCTGGATACGGTCGGCGATGTGCATTTGGTTGAACAGAACGCGTGACAGGTAAACGCCGCTGGCGCTGTCGGAATACGCGATGCTCTTGGCGTCGAGCAGGGTCTGTTTGAAAGCGTCCATGGTACTGATATCAGGGTGCGGCGCGCCGTGACGGACAGCCATGGCGATGTAGGATTTGCCCAGATCGACGCGGGTTTTCGGATCGACCTTGCCGTCTTTGATCAGCTTGTCCAGAGCGGCACCCACCATCAGCACGACATCGGCAGGCTCCTGACGCGCTAGGCGATTGGGGATGGCCTGCGGGGTTGCGCCCATTGACGGCGCCACTTCACCTTGCAGTTTGACGCCCACGCGTTGTTCGTAATCCGGGGTCACGGCCTTGAAGGCGCCCATGATGCCGCCGGAGCTCAAAACGATCAGTTGAACGGGGGCTGTGGCCGTTGCGGCATGGGTAAAAGCCGCAGGAATGAAGGTGATGGCGGCGCTCAGCAGGTAAGGCAGGATTTTTTTCATGAAGATGAACCTGGCGTTGTTAGAGGTGAATCTGAGGAAATAAAAACAGCGCGGGCAGTATGTGGCAAATGTGCGCTGAGTAAATCCCTTTCTTGCGACCTCGGATTCACAGACGCCATTTGCCACACTGGGTTCAGTAAAAAAAGGCCGCGCCGAGTGGTTGACCCGGCGCGGCCTTTTTTCCGGTTTACACCTTGAAGTGGCTGACCAGCATCTGCAACTGGTTGCCCAGACGGGCCAGTTCGACGCTGGACGCGGCGGTTTCTTCACTGGCGGCGGCAGTCTGCTCGGAGACGTCGCGGACGTTGAGGATACTGCGGCTGATTTCTTCGGCCACCGAGCTTTGCTGCTCGGCCGCAGCGGCGATCTGCTGGTTCATCGCCTGAATGTTCGACACGGTGTGGGTGATGTTTTCCAGTGAGGTACCGGCCTTGCGGGTCAGCGCCACGCTGCTGTCGGTGAGGTTGCGACTGCTGAGCATGATGTCCGAGACCTGACGTGTGCCGTTCTGCAGGGCGGCAACCAGGCCTTCGATTTCTTCGGTGGATTGCTGGGTGCGTTGCGCCAGCCCGCGGACTTCATCGGCCACGACCGCAAATCCACGGCCGGCTTCGCCCGCGCGGGCCGCTTCGATCGCGGCATTGAGCGCCAGCAGGTTGGTCTGTTCGGCAACGGCCTTGATCACGTCCATCACCTTGCCGATCTTGTCGCTTTCCTGTTCCAGAACGCTCATCGCGTCCGTGGAGCGGACCACTTCGCTGGCCAGTTTTTCAATCTGTGCAATCGCTTCGCCCACGACCTTATCGCCATCACGGGCCTGCTTGTCGGCATCGGAGGCCGCGACCGACGCCTGTTCGGCGTTGCGCGCTACTTCGTGAACGGTGGCAGACATTTCATGCATCGCGGTGGCGACCTGGTCGGTCTCTACCTTCTGGCTGTTGACGCCAGCGCTGGTTTGCTCGGTGACCGCAGACAGTTCTTCGGCGGCGCTGGCGATTTGCGTGACGCTGTCACGGATACCGCCGATCAGTTCACGCAGGGTGGTGCCCATGCGCTGAATGCCGTGCTGCAGCACGCCCAGTTCATCCTTGCGAGTGATGATCATGTCGTGCGACAGATCGCCTGATGCGATGCGGTCGACGACCGTCAGGGTTTCCTGCAACGGGCCGGTGATCTGGCGAGTAATGAGCAGTGCTGCCAGGGCACCGAAGATCAGCGCCAGCAGGGTGCCGCCGATTTGCAACGTGCGCGCCTCGTGAACATCGGACTCGCCCAGCGTGTTCTGAATGTCGATCAGTTGCTGGCTCAGTTTGATGATTTGGGCTTGCTCTTCGGTCATCTCGGCGCGCGCTGCGTTGATGTTGTCGGTGGCTGACTTGAAGCCTTGAACCGAGGTGCGGTAGCCGATCAACGACGCTTCGAGTTGTTTCAAACGGTCGGCTTGCGTACCGCCAAATGTCGAGTTGAGCTGCTCAAGGCCGCTGATGGCGGCAGACAACTGACGAGTCGCCGCTTCTTCTGTCTTGGCCGTGACGTTACCGGTGTAGCCGCGCACTTCGTAGCGCACCAGCATCACGTCTTCCTTGGCCTTGATGATGGTCTGGTACTGCTCGAAGCGACGTTCGTCGGTCGGGTCCAGCTTCATCACGTCATCGTTGATCGCAGCGATCAGCTCGGCCGCCTTGACGGCATCGACGCCCATGTCGGCGCGTACCTTGGCGCTGGTTCGGTAGCCATCGCGCATCTTGTTCAGCGAGTTTTGATAAGCACTGATCTGATCGCCCAACGCTTTGATCGTGGGTACGTTCAGCGGGTTGCTGAAGGTGGTCTGCAGGTATTGCTGTTGGGCCTTGTAGGCGTCGAGGGCAGTCTGCACGGTTTGTGCGACGGCCTCATCGCCGTTGCTAAGCATGTATTGCAGACGGGTCACGCGCAGGTCGGTGAGTTTGTAGCCGAGCTTGGTGATATCGGCCACGCGATCACTGCGGTAGGTCATGTTGCCCAGGCTGTTCCAGCCAATCAGTGCAAGCAAGGCAGTAAAAACGAGTACGACACCGAACCCGAGGGCCAGCTTCATATTGACGCTGATGTTGGCGAACCAGCTCTTCATCACAATTCTCCCGAGTATCAATTTTTTGAAGTCATTAGCTGGAAGGTTGTTGTTATGACGGCCAGCGAAACATTCAGATGTACGAATGCATCGGCCGGATCTGGAAAATCTGAAAGAAATGTCTGAAAACGACGTCGGTTTTTTCAGGCGAGGTAGAACGCGAGGAAGGTGATGCGGGGCTTTTTCCAGGACCAGAAACAATCAAGCCCGGCGAAGGCCGGGCTGGGAAGGAGCAGAGCGGGAATCAGCTCAGGCGGCTTGCACCTACGTGATCGGCGCCATCGGCAGCGATGCGGCCCATGTTGGTGTGGTCGGAACCGTTTTCAGCAACGCGGTTCGCACCGACGCGGTCAGCGCCATCAGCAGCAACGCGGTTTGCACCGACGCGGTCAGCGCCATCAGCAGCAACACGACCCATGTTGGTATGGTCAGAACCGTTTTCGGCAACGACTGGTGCATTAAGGTGCTGGCTGGCATCGACAGCGGGCAGGGCAAATGCGCTGCTTGCCAGTACGGAGAAGGCCAGGCCAAAGATCAGTGTGTTGGTTTTCATGGTGGTTGCTCCAGAACTCGTTAGTGATTAACTCGGTATGGAGGCAATGTTACGCCGCGCTGGATTATTAAGAAGTCAATCGCATTGGTAGCGATCATCGCTGTGGTTGATAGTTGGATGGGCTGGTCGGGCAAATAAAGAAGGCGGGGCACCCTCGGCCCGGTTTGAGACGATCACGCAAAAGCTTGAGCGGATCGCACGTACCCTGCGATTCGCGTCTCCTTAACCTTGAGCCTACTGAATATCACAGAGGGCTCAACGCCATGCTCACGCTCAATACCCTGCTGCAAAAGGCTTCCCGCCTCGACAAACTCGGCATCCATCTGATCAGGATCGGCGTCGCCATCATCTTTATCTGGATCGGTGCATTGAAGTTCGTGCCCTACGAGGCCGACAGCATCACCCCGTTCGTAGCCAACAGCCCGGTGATGTCGTTCTTTTATGAACACCCGCACGAGTACAAGGAACACCTGACCCATGAAGGCCAGCTCGACCCGGTCAAACGCGAATGGCAGGTTAGCAACAACACCTACGCGTTCTCCGACGGGTTGGGCACTGTCGAGATCCTGATCGGCTTGCTGGTGCTGTCATATGGCTTCTCTCGCCGTCTGGGCATGGTGGGTTCGGTCCTCGCCTTCCTGACGCCCATCGTGACCCTTTCGTTTCTCTTCACGACACCCGAAGCCTGGGTTTCCAATCTTGGCGATGCCGACTATGGATTCCCCTACCTCTCCGGCGGAGGCCGCCTGGTGCTCAAGGATGTGCTGATGCTTGCGGGCGCCGTGATGATGATCGCCGACTCGGCGCGCCAGCTGCTGCAGGCGCCGGTCAAACGGTGAGATGACTGACGCTGAAAACTACGTTGGCGGGCCTGATGGCGTCAGCATTTCGTCGAGCGATCTGACGAAGCGTTGACCATCAGGTTCGCGCAAGACTTGACGATCAGACTCCTCAAACGCTGGCGTCAACTTTCTCTCCCTCGACTGTATCAGGGATGAAATATTTCAACTGTCGAGGTTGAGCGGAACAAAATACCGTGTACTGGCTTCAGTCTCCGCCAAGGGTGGCGGTCTTCTAACCAGTATGGAAGTTGCGTTATGAAACCTGTTCAGCGATTTACCACACTCGACAGTTTCAGAGGTGTTTGCGCATTGCTGGTCGTGTTCTTCCATCTGCATGTGGTCGACACGTTCATCCAGCTGCCGTTCTTCCGACGAGACGAGGTACTGCTTAATTTCTTCTTTGTCCTCAGTGGCTTTGTTCTTGCTCACACCTACGGCATGAAGCCGAACCTTTCATTCAAATCCTTCTTCATTTCCCGAGTTTTTCGCCTCTATCCGCTGCACCTGTTGATGCTGGCCGTGTTCATCCTGTTCGAGACGGTTCGCTGGATCGCCTACAACAAGGGCTTCTACCTCAATAACGTTCCGTTTACCGGGCTTTTCGCGCCGAAGGAAATCCTGCCCAACCTGTTCCTGGTTCAGGCCTGGACTACGCTGACGGAAACCATGTCGTTCAACTACCCGTCCTGGACCATCAGCATCGAGTTTTACATCTACATGCTGTTCGGTGCCCTGTGCATGTTCTCCATGAAAAACCGCTTCCTGTTGTTCGCCGCGATATCGCTGACGGCCTTTGCGCTGATCTTTTCGGGAAACGAGCCGCTGGTCGAGCGGGCCATGCTCGGGTTGTCCTGCTTCTTTGCCGGCAACATCACCTACGTGGTGTACCTGCTCATCCGGGACAAGTTCGTGCCCCGGCCCTGGCTGATGACGATTCTGGAGTGCGCGATGATGTACGCGACCTACTGGATCGTGATGAACGACTTCGACTATCGCTCGCCCGTTGGCAGCCTGACGTTTTGCGGGTTGGTGCTGCTGTTCGCGTTCGAAGGTGGTCTGGTGTCTGCGCTGTTGAAGACCGGCGTATTCGTCCTGCTGGGCAAACTGTCGTATTCGATTTACATGACCCACGCAGCGTTCCTGTTCTGCCTCTCGACAGTGTTCATCGTGGCGCAGAAAGTCACGGGCCTGGAGCTGGCGCCGATGATCGACGGTCAGCGATTCATGGACACAGGGTCAATGCTCGCCAACAACCTCTTCGTAGTGGCGGTTGCCGTGGTGTGCGTCGTGATCGCGGGCTTTGCGCACAAATACGTCGAGATGAAAGGCTACGAACTCGGCAAGCGCGTGGTCGGCGGCTCGGCAAAGGCCAGAACGCCGTTGGACAAGCCGGAGTCAGTCCCTGCGATGGAGCCGCGAGTTGACCGAGTGGCGTGAGGATTGAGAGCTCAGCGCGCCTGCGGGTGTGATGAGCCGTTCAACCGCGCAACCATTCCACCATCCCCAGGCCTGCCGCGCGGCCGCTGGCGAAGCACGCGGTGAGCAGATAGCCGCCGGTAGGGGCTTCCCAATCGAGCATTTCCCCGGCACAGAACACGCCCGGCAAAGGTTTGAGCATGAGGCGCTCGTCGAGGGCCTCGAAGGGAACGCCACCCGCCGTGCTGATCGCTTCGTCCAACGGGCGGGGTTTGATCAGCGTCAGCGGCAACAGCTTCATGGCCTTGGCCAGCCGCGCCGGATCAGCGAATGCCTCGGCGGGCGCCAACTCACGTAACAATGCCGCCTTCACGCCTTCGATGCCGAGCTGACTGTGCAAATGCTTGGACATCGAGCGAGCGCCACGTGGCTTGCTTAACGCTTTCTGCACATCGGTCAGACTTTTCCCCGGCAGCAGATCAATTTCCACCGTGGCCAAGCCCTGTTGATTGATCGCCTCACGAATCTGCGCCGACAGCGCGTAAATCAAGCTGCCTTCGACACCGGTCCGGGTGAGCACGCATTCGCCCAGCCGCAGAGGTTGCCCTTGCAGGCCGATGGCGATGTTCTTGAGTGGCGCGCCTGCAAACTTGTCGCGCAACAGGTCGCTCCAGGCCGAGACCTCAAAACCGCAGTTCGCCGCTTGCAACGGCGCGACGGGCACGCCGCGTTCCTCCAGTAACGGCAACCACGCGCCATCGGAGCCGAGGCGTGCCCAACTGGCGCCACCCAATGCGAGCAAGGTCGCCGCTGGCTGAAGGATCAATTCACCTTCCGGGTGCGCCATGCGCAGGCTGTTGTCGGCATTCCAGCCCAGCCAGCGGTGACGGTTGTGGATAACGACGCCTGCGTCGCGCAGGCGCTTGAGCCAGGCGCGCAGCAGCGGCGCGGCTTTCATGTCCGTCGGGAACACGCGGCCAGAACTGCCCACGAACGTCTGAATGCCCAGTCCGTGAATCCATTCGCACAACGCCTCGGCACCAAAGCCTCGCAGCAGCGGGGCGATCATCGGGGCGCGTTCGGCATAGCGCGACAGAAACGCCGGGTAGGCCTCGGAGTGAGTGATGTTCATCCCGCCCACGCCGGCCAGCAGAAACTTGCGACCCACCGACGGCATGGCGTCGTACAGATCGACCTTGAAGCCCGCCTGGCTCAGCACTTCGGCCGCCATCAGACCGGCAGGGCCGCCGCCGATGATGGCGACAGTGTGGGCAGGGGAGGACGTGTCTGAAGTCATGGGCAAGGCGCGGATCGTTGACGTGGGGCGCGCATTCTAACCGAGGTGCATGGCAAACGAACGGCCTGTGGACAACTATTG